>CBIHOZ010000001.1:0-104063 GCA_966211525.1 uncultured Chitinophaga sp.
AAATCCTCCTTCCACCATGCCTGAGAAAACACCCAGCCTGCCGTTCGACATGGCACCTATATTTACTTCACCTTTAAGTTTATTAGTATAGCTAAGTTCCGGTGCGTTTACAATAATTACTCCTCCTACAGCATCGGCACCATAACGTACGGTCTCCGCTCCCTTCACCACTTCAATCTCTGACGCAATGAACGGATCAATTTCAGGTGCGTGTTCAATACCCCATTGCTGTCCTTCTTGTCGGATGCCGTTGTTGAGTATAAGTATACGATGACTGTGCAACCCTTGTATTACAGGTTTAAATATAGCGGGCCCGGTATTTAATGAACTTACCCCAGGAAGCTGTCTTACCAGTTCACCTAACGATTTACCGGTGTTGGCATCGAGCTGTTCAGATGAGAGTACACTTACGGATTGCGATATACCATGTTGTTCTGCATGCGCACCTTCCACTACAACTTCGTGGAGGAGTTGTATATTCTGATCCAATATAATTTTGACGGGATCATTTACAGGTAAATTTACGGTGATGGTCTTGTCAGTATAGCCGACAAATTTTATAGTTATAGTATATTTTCCGGCGCAGAGATTTTCAATCAGGAATGTTCCATCTGCGGCAACGCTGGTTCCGGTGTTTAGTGATTCAATCCAAATCGCAGCCCCGATCAGCGATGTGCCCTCTTTATCTTTTACTGCGCCTTTCAACAAAAGATTGCAAGGCTGTGACTGAGCAACTCCCGCAATCACCAGAAGTGAACAAACTGCTAAAACCGTAATTCTCAATATCTGCAACATCGTTGCAAATATATGAATAGAAACAAAAAAAGTATTGTTAATCTACGATATCCTGAAGTTTATACTTCCGGATTATATAGTAAAGGAAGTTGAACGATAACACATCGTCTTCGTCTTGTGCAGGTTTTGCGTTGTGTTTGGAAGGTTCCGTGCCGACACGTGCAGGAGTATAAGTCTTGAAACTTGAGGAATCTCTTACAGCGATGGTTGACTTACTGGCGGTTGAATTAGTACCGGTGCCTCCCCCGGAAGGTTCACCTTCACCACCCGGATAGTAGTTTACACGCTCTTTTTCCGAAGCTGCCGGTGTTTCATCAAAAGATGCATCCTGCGCATAAAGCGTAGAAATGCCGGCCGGAGCAAGAATACTCAGGCAAGTTGTTACCAATATGTGATGAAGTTTAAGCTTCATTATGGTTATAGGCTCCCCAGGTGCTTGTTGTTAACGCCAGAATTTTATTTTTTGTTTCGACAAAGTACGAAATTAAACTCGTAATGCCATTTCTTTCAGCATAACTTCAGTCGGTTGACCGAAAGATGTAAGAAATTTTATAGTTTTTAAACATTTATGCAATGCTAACATGGGATGAATTTTCGAAAGTTGATTTAAGAGCTGGTACTATCATACAGGCGGAACCGTTTGCAGAAGCAAGAAAGCCAGCCATCAAAGTATGGATCGATTTAGGCGAGCTGGGCATAAAGAAATCCAGTGCTCAGATTACGGAACACTACACTCCGGAACAGTTGGTGGGCAAACGTGTTATCTGTGTCGTTAATTTTCCACCAAAGCAAATCGCAAATTTTGTATCAGAAGTTTTGGTAACGGGTTTCCCGGATAAAAATAAAGCTGTTGTTTTGAGCACGATAGATAAAGAAGTGCCGAATGGTGCTCGCCTCTTTTAAACCATGATCCGATTTTCGCAGCTTGAAAGAATAATAAAAGGTAAAACTGTTTTCAACTTTGAAGACAGAGCGATAACGACCTTGAGTATAGATAGCCGGAAAGCTACAGCAACGCCGGGAACGCTTTTCTTTGCTATTGCAGGTGAACGCCACAATGCGCATCGCTTTATACATGAGTTATACCAGCGAGGGATTCGCCAATTTGTGGTGGAGCAGAAGGTTGATAAAATTGAGCTGCTATCCGAAGCAAACATCATACAAGTTCCATCATCTATACAGGCGTTGCAACGTCTTGTTGCTTTTCATCGATCTCAATTTGGTATACCTGTGGTAGGTATCACCGGAAGTAATGGAAAGACTATTATTAAAGAATGGTTATTCCAGATGTTGTCTAAAAAGCTAAAAGTTGTTAAGAATCCCGGAAGTTATAATTCGCAGGTAGGCGTACCGTTGTCGGTGTGGCAGATACAACCTCACCATCAGATGGGAATTTTTGAAGCCGGTATATCCAGGCCTGATGAAATGCAGAATCTTGCACAAGTCATTCAGCCAACCATCGGTATATTTTCAACTATTGGTTCCGCCCATGACGAGGGTTTTTCAGATCGCGAACAAAAAATACAGGAGAAGCTGCGCCTGTTTGATGAAGCCAAAGTAGTTATATACTGTAAAGATCATGCTGCTATAGATCGCGCGGTTGCTGCACATGGATTTAAAAAACTTTTCACCTGGGGATATACTTCCGGAGTGGACGTCAGTATCCAGCGGAAAGCAACAGGTTTTGATGTAACGTATAACAAACATACTTTTCCATTAACGTTACCCTTTTCAGATCCGGCATCCGTTGAAAATTGCTTTCATTGCGTGGCGCTTTTGTTGTGGTTGAAATATGATCCTATATATATACAGGAGTGTATAACCAGTTTGCGCACGGTACATATGCGACTGGAGTTGAAGGAGGGTATAAATCATTGCCAATTGATTGATGATACCTACAACAACGATCTGGCTGGTCTCGAGATAAGTTTGCAGTTTCTGCTTCATCAACATCAGCGCACGCGCAAACGCATCATTCTCTCGGATATACTTGAATCGGGTTTGGAAAAAGACGTGCTGGTAAAGCAGATAGCCGAACTCTTGCAACGTAACAAAGTAGATAGTTTTATAGGAGTGGGTAAAGTTCTTGGTGAATTCCGCCACTTCTTTCCGGCGAATGCTTCTTTTTACGAAAGCACCGAGGCGTTTCTGAATAATTTTAATACCGATCAGCTTCAGGATGAAGTTATACTTGTAAAAGGAGCGCGTGCATTTCAGTTTGAAAAAATAGTAAGCAGGCTACAGCGCAAAGTGCATGGTACGGTTATGGAGATAAATCTGGGAGCGCTGGTAAATAATCTTAATTTCTTTCGCTCACGCTTACGTCCTTCAACCCGCATTATGGTAATGGTAAAGGCGTTTGCGTATGGAAGTGGCAGCAATGAGATAGCAAATATACTTCAATACCATAAGGTAGATTATTTAGGCGTGGCTTACGCAGATGAAGGTGTAGACCTGCGCAAGAATCACATTACACTTCCGATCATGGTGATGAATCCTTCGGAAGAAAGCTTTGATTCTATACTTGCGTATAACCTGGAGCCGGAGATATATAGCTTCAAGATCTTTAAGGCACTGGCAGCATTCCTCCATGGGAAGGAATGTCGTATTCACATCAAGCTCGACACTGGAATGCACCGCCTTGGTTTTGAAGAGCGCGATCTTGAAGAGCTGACCCATTTACTCACATCGAATCCGAATATAAAGGTTGCTTCGATATTTAGTCATTTAGCAGGAGCAGATGAACTGCAGCACGATGCTTTTTCAACAAGTCAGGCAGACAAATTCAAACGATGGGCTGACGCTCTCGCGGATGCAGTAGGTTACAAGCCATTCTATCATCTCCTTAATACACCTGGTATACTTCGTCTTCCGCATTTGCAGTTGGATATGGTGCGCCTAGGCATAGGGTTGTATGGCGTTGATCCAACAACAGAAGGTTTCCACGAACTTAAACCTGTTGCTACGTTGAAAACCATAATATCGCAGGTACGCAGTATTCCGAAAGGTGAAACGATAGGATATGGAAGAAGAGGCGTTGCAGAGCAAGACATGACACTTGCCACCATTGCTGTAGGTTACGCCGATGGATTCAGCCGCGCATTCAGTCGCGGAGTAGGGCATGTTTTAATCAATGGGAGGCGCGCACCTGTTATCGGCAATGTTTGTATGGATATGTCGATGGTGGATGTAACAGGCCTTGATGCCAAGGAAGGCGATGAAGTAATTTTGTTTGGTGCACAGTTGCCAATACAAGAAGTTGCCGCTTCCATCAAGACTATTCCGTATGAAATTTTAACGAACACCAGTGAGCGTGTGAAGCGCGTCTTTGTTGCCGAGAGCATCTGAAAACCACAATTCAGCAGAGATTTTAGTTTTTTGTCTCCTTTTTTCCCAGAATGTTTGGTCGGTAGATTATGTGGGCCCATATTTGTATACTAGTTCGATAGAGAATAGAGGATAGAGCGAGCAACAAAGAACGAAGAATGGAAAGTCAGCAAGCATACGATAAAGTAACAACACTGGAGGTACCACAAAAACCTGCGTTCAACTGGAGGTATGTGTACATCACGGTTATTGCTGCCGTATCGCTGTTCACGCTGGGCGTAATTCTCTATTCCTATAATATCATTGAAATTACCGACTCATGGCTCAGCCAGCTAAGCGATGATTTCTATTTATTCATGATCGCCGGTTTTATAGCACAGATGATTGATGGGGCGCTTGGTATGGCATACGGAGTGAGTGCATCAACATTTTTGCTTTCGTTTGGTGTGCCGCCTGCCGCAGCCAGTGCAAGTATTCATACTTCCGAAATTTTTACAAGCGGAGTTTCAGGACTCATGCACCTCCGGTTTCAGAATGTTAACAAGAAACTTTTCAAGACGTTGTTATTGCCAGGTGTTATTGGCGCAGCGTTGGGTGCATATATACTCTCTTCATTGGAGCAGTATAATGGCTACATCAAACCTGTCATTGCTATTTATACTTTATACCTCGGTATCGTTATTATTCGTAAGGCCATTGTTGGCAGTACTAAAAAAATAAAAACGAAGGCTATACCGAAGCTTGCCACATTCGGAGGTTTTATGGACTCTATCGGCGGAGGCGGCTGGGGACCTATAGTATCGTCAACATTAATTGCCGGTGGAAGACATCCACGTTATACGATCGGCTCGGTTAATCTCACAGAATTTTTTGTAGCACTTGCCAGTTCACTTACTTTCTTCGCAGTGATAGGACTCAGCCACTGGCAGGTAATTGCCGGACTCATTGCCGGTGGTATTATCGCGGCACCAATAGCAGCATATTTCTCCAGCAGATTACCTGTAAAGCGCATGATGATTTTCGTGGGTGTGATGGTTATTGCAGTCAGCATACGCATCATCTACGTTAGCATCACTTCATTCTAAAAAATGGCTCTGGATTAGCCACAACCAAGATTCTTTTTCAAGTCACGCTTCGGAAGACCTCCGAAATCAAAAGATTCTTCCTCTTTCACGGATTGTTCCTCCGGCTTTGCGCTCGGTTCTTCTTGCTTGGGAGCTGCCTTTGACTCTTGATCATCCGGTTTTGCAGGCTTCGTTTTCTCGTCCATATCCATCCGTTAAAATATGACTAACAACATTACTTTTTGAAAAATAAATCATTTGCTCCACATCGGAACCACCCATATCTTTGTCTTGTTTGAAATTAATCTAAATAAGTAGGGGATGACACGGTTGAAAAATGTTTCGGAAATGAAACCCGGTGAAGTTGGGATTGTAGCAGGTTTTACAGACGACCATCTTTCTGTAAAATTGATGGAGATGGGTTGTTTACCCGGAGCGGCCGTGCGCTTTAATTTTACTGCTCCTTTTGGCGACCCCGTTTGTATCAGCGTTTCAGGTTACGAACTTTCGCTTCGTCTCGAAGAAGCAGCAACTATTTCTATTCTGAACTAATGTAGATGGCTTCCCCGAAACGTTTAAAAATTGCATTAATCGGTAATCCGAACTCAGGGAAATCATCACTGTTCAATCACCTGACGGGTCTTAATCAGAAAATTGGAAATTTTCCCGGAGTAACGGTTGAGAAAAAATCAGGGACATCGACACTTCCCAATAACAATGTTGTAGAGATTATTGATTTTCCCGGGGTATATAGTATATATCCGCGAAGTCTTGATGAGCAGATTGTTTCCGAAGTATTGCTCGATCATCATTCTGAAAATACTCCCGATAAAATTGTAGTAGTAGCCGATGCTACCAACCTGAAACGTGGACTGCTTCTGCTCACGCAAGTGATTGATGTTGGCCTGCCTACCATGCTTGTGTTGAACATGATGGACCTCGCAGCAAAAGCCGGCATCAGCTACGACATTCAGAAGCTATCGAAAAAACTTGGTGTTCCTGTTGTTACTATAAATGCACGCAATGGCGTAGGTATAAATGAGTTGAAATCACAACTCGCCAAGCCACTGCCGATGCCGGAGAAAAAAATATTTTCGATATGGGATGATACGAAAGAGCCCGTACGGGAATTACGCGAACGACTGAATGTTGATAATGACTACGAAGCTTACCTGTTTTTAGAACAACCTCGTTCGCTCGGTTTTCTGACAACAGAGCGCAAGAAAATTGTAGATCAAATCAGAGATACACACCAGTTTTTTCCCGGTAAATTTCAGGGTGCAGAAACGATACATCGCTATAGTTTCATTCAGGATTTGTTGAATGAAGTTACACTGAAAGCGCCTGATCATTCGTGGAAAAAGAAATCGAATCAGATCGACCATATCATCACACATAAAGTGTGGGGCTATCTTATTTTCTTTGGTATACTCTTCCTTATTTTCCAGGCCATCTTTGCATGGGCAACGCTGCCGATGGATCTTATCGATAGTGTATTTGCTTCACTCAGTAATTATATAGGCTCTGTTTTGCCGGAAGGACCACTTACCAGTTTGCTGGCAGAAGGCGTTATACCCGGACTCGGTGGAATTGTAATTTTCGTTCCGCAGATTGCTATACTGTTTGCCTTCATATCTATACTCGAAGAGTCGGGCTATATGGCACGCGTTGTTTTTCTGATGGATAAAGTGATGCGCAAGTTTGGTCTCAATGGTAAAAGCGTTGTTCCGCTTATATCAGGCGTGGCGTGTGCTATACCCGCTATTATGGCAACGCGCACGATTGATAACTGGAAAGAGCGAACCATTACAATACTGGTAACGCCACTCATGAGCTGCTCGGCACGCCTCCCTATATTTACAATTCTTATCGCGCTGATTGTACCAGACCAAAAAGTATTGGGCTTTTTTAACCTGCAAGGCCTTGCGTTAATGGGGCTATATCTGCTGGGGTTCGTTGCTGCTTTAGGTTCGGCATGGGTAATGAAGCTCATCATTAATGTGAAGGAACGCAGCTACCTCATGATGGAATTACCCACCTACAGAATTCCGAAATGGTCGAACGTAGGATATACTATATTAGAGAAGACGAAAGCATTTGTGCTCGAAGCCGGTAAAGTTATTATGGCCATTGCCATTATACTGTGGGTGCTGGCAAGTTATGGCCCGGGCGATACCATGAGTAAAGCAGAGGAAGTTGTATCGCAGCAAACACAGAACATGCGTCTCACGGAGCAAGCATATGCTGATCGCGTTGCTGCCTATAAACTAGAAAATTCGTATGCCGGTATTATCGGTAAAGCTATAGAACCCGCTATTAAACCACTCGGCTACGATTGGAAAATAGGAATAGCACTTATAACATCATTTGCAGCACGCGAAGTATTTGTCGGAACGATTGCTACTATTTATAGTATCGGTAGCGGTGGTGAAGATGAGACAACGATTAAGGTGCGCATGAAGGAAGAGGTTAATCCCGATACGGGCGGACCGCGCTTCACACCTGCCGTAGGCTTCTCACTGCTGGTATTCTACACGTTTGCCATGCAGTGCATGAGTACGCTTGCTGTTGTATATCGTGAAACTCGCGGATGGAAGTGGCCACTCATTCAACTGGCGTACATGACGGTGCTGGCTTATGTTTCTGCATTGGCGGTGTACCAGATCTTTTCATAGTTTTTTCTTACCAGCGATTTTTCATCGTGTGATCATAATTTATAACTTACAGTTGTCAATTTCTGATGCATGAATAAGAACTACCAATTGGGGTTACTATATCTTGTTAAACTGCTGATCGATGCAGATGGAATTGCCGATGAAAAAGAATTGGAAGCACTGCGTCATATAAAAACCCAGGAGCAGATATCAGACGATGTATTTCGGGAATTTGAAGAAGGCTTCCAGCAATTCAACGAACGCAAAGTTTATGATACCGGTCTTGAGCTGATCGGTGCGTGCAGCCGGGAAGAGAAGTTGAAAGCATTCGCTACACTATACCGACTCTCAGAAGCAGACGGCCGTGTGCATGTGAAAGAAATCAAATTACTGCTATACTCCATCAAAACAGCAGGCGTGGAGTTCGATGAAGTAGTGAATCGTGCACGGACTTTACCACCTATCTTTTAATTCTGTAAACTTATGATACGATTCGCGGCATCAGGTATATTTCTTGTACTGATCATTTTTATTTCCTGCACAAAACCTGAACAGGCGGCTAACAAATTTTCAGACACTGTTTTTGTAAAGATCGTTGACTTCCAGGATCGCAGACTGTCCGATAGTTTATATACATACTTCAAGCACATCAATGCAGCATACCGCAGAGATGCTGTGCTGGCTTTTGCTTCTATTCAGGACAGCGCGGCAATTACTGCTTTGAAAGAAGTACTACTGAACGATGCTGACTCTACTGTGCGACAAGCTGCTGCCTATGCACTGGGACAGATCAAAACCAATAGCGGTGCCGTTGTATTGGCACAGGCTATAGCGAAAGAGAAGAACACCATGGTTCAGAAGGAAATACTGGAAGCCTATGGAAAAGTAACTTCACGTTGGGCGTTGAATGAAAGACCATGGGACTCCCTCGCTACGGAAGGATTGGCGTTATCACTTTATCGCAGCGGACTTCGAAATATACTCGATAGCACATTTCATAAACGTGCTGCAGAGTTGTTACAAAAGCCGCATACAGAACCAGCACGATTGGCGGCAGCCCATTACTTTGCACGCGCAGCCAATGGATTTGATCAGTATGAAAAAATTATAATAGCGTCTGCACTGCATGATCTATCGTCCGATGTGCGCATGGCTTCGGCACTCGCGCTGCGGAAGATCAAAACAGATTCTTCACGCGTAAATCTGGAGCGTATCATAAAAAGCAACGCTGACTATCGCATTCGTGCCAACGCTGTTCGTGCGTTGCAAAGTTTTCCGTTTGCTAAAACCAAAGCTATACTGTTGAGTGCATTAACAGACGAACAGGTAAATATAGCAGTAACTGCTTCCGAAGTTATCAAAGAAGTAATTACACAAGATGCCTGGCAGGAAGTAGCAGCCCTTGCAAAAATTACATCCAATCAACGTGTGCAGGCAAACCTATATGAAGCTGCGCTTAGCGCAGGCAATGGTAAAGATCTGGCCGAAGAAATAGCCGGTACCATAAAGACAGCAGCGAATCCTTATAAGAAGGCAGCATTGCTCGCTGCACTTCGGGCATCGATCATGATGTATACTTTCGTAGAAGAACAATTGCTGGCTGCGGATACTCCAGTTGTCCGTTCATCTGCTGCAGACGCATTGGTAGCAATGAATTATAATACAAAGTTTAATCCTGCCTGGAAAAAACAATTTGCTGCTATATATCAGAAAGCCGTGCAAACCGGCGATGCCGCTGTTATCGGTACAGTAGCCGGTGCGTTGACCGATTCTACCCTCGGCTATAAAGCTGTGATCACAGACTATACTTTTTTGTATGATGCCAGGAAGAAACTGAGTCTTCCGAAAGACAACGAAGCACTTCAACCACTTGAAGCCGCTATAGCTTACTTTGAAGGAAAGAAAAATCCACCCCCTGTAAAGAATGAATTTAATCACCCGATCGATTGGAAACTTGTCAAGACCATTGCAAAAGATCAGAAGGTTAAGATCAGCACTACCAAAGGTGATATCGTTATCAGGCTCCTGGTAGAAGAAGCACCAGGTTCGGTAGCTAACTTTGTAGCGCTGCTCAATCAGAAATACTTCAACGGGAAATTCTTTCATCGCGTAGTACCAAACTTTGTTATTCAGGCAGGTTGTAATCGGGGTGATGGCTGGGGAAGTGAAGATTACTCGATCCGTTCGGAGTTTTCGATGGAACGCTATAAAACCGGAAGTGTAGGTATGGCCTCAGCGGGTAAAGACACAGAAGGTACACAATGGTTCATCACACATTCGCCGACACCACACCTGGATGGCCGCTATACTATTTTTGCAGATGTAGAGAGTGGTATGGAGGTAGTACACATCATCGAAGTGGGCGACCAGATTTTGTCGGTTGACTTTGTGTCCGATAAAATGCAGTAGTTAATGTTCCTACAGGCAGAAAGATATCATTAACTTCGCCACAAAAAATTAACAGCAACCTTGGCGCTTTCTTTTCAGCAGAATTTTAAACTGGGTGTTCTCGGTGGAGGGCAGCTCGGCAGAATGCTTATTCAATCGGGTATAGATTTCAATATACCTTTTTCCATACTCGATCCGGATGAACATGCTCCCTGCGCAACGCTGGCAGAATTTCATCATGGTAAGCTTACGGATTACGATACCGTTATGAAGTTCGGAAGTGCCTGCGACGTAATCACAATCGAAATTGAAAATGTGAATACATCTGCTTTGAAAGCATTGGTGCAGCAAGGCAAGAAAGTATATCCGCAGCCTGAAGTCATCGAGCTGATACAAGACAAGCGAACACAGAAAGCTTTCTATAAAAACAACGGTATACCTACGGCTGAATTTATACTCGTACAAAACGCTGCCGAGGTAAAAGCAAACGCATCGTTTTTGCCGGCTGTAAATAAACTGGGTAAAGAAGGTTACGATGGCCGCGGTGTACAGATACTCCGCAGCGAGAAAGATCTCGTCAATGCATTTGATGCTCCGGGTCTTCTCGAAAAGCTGATCGACTTCGATAAAGAAATTTCAGTTATAGTAGCACGCAACGAAGCCGGTGAGATTAAAACATTTCCAGTTGTAGAGATGGTGTTCCACCCGGTACATAATCTTGTAGAATATTTATTTGCGCCTGCTGATTTACCCGAATCTGTTATCAAGGAAGCAGATGCTATCGCGAAGACTATCATTACAAAACTTGATATGGTAGGTTTGCTTGCTGTAGAGATGTTTGTAACGAAAGATGCTAAAGTATTGGTGAATGAAATTGCACCACGTCCACACAACAGTGGTCACCAAACTATAGAAGCAAACATCACATCACAATACGAACAACATCTTCGTGCTATACTTAATTTACCATTGGGCGATACTACATTGGTGTTGCCGAGCGCCATGGTAAACCTGTTGGGCGAAGCAGATTATTCGGGTCTCGCTAAATATGAAGGCTTTCATGAAGTAGCGAAGTTGCCCGGAGTACATATACATTTATACGGCAAGCGCATTACGAAACCGTTCCGTAAAATGGGACACGTTACGATTGTTGATAAAGATATAGCGCGGTTAAAGAAGACCGCGGATTTTGTAAAACAAACTTTAAAAGTTATAGCCTGATTATGAGCAAACCACAGGTAGGTATAATTATGGGTAGTCAGTCTGATCTACGGATCATGAAAGAGGCTGCCGAAGTTCTGGACGAGTTGGCTGTCTCTTACGAGCTTACGGTTGTATCAGCACATCGCACTCCCTTACGCATGGTTGAGTATGCAACGGAAGCTCGCAGCCGTGGTATACAAGTAATTATAGCAGGCGCAGGGGGTGCAGCACATTTACCAGGCATGGTGGCTTCGCTTACATCTTTACCCGTAATTGGTGTGCCTGTAAAATCGTCTAACTCCGTTGACGGTTGGGACTCTATACTTTCCATTTTACAAATGCCGGCCGGTGTACCCGTTGCAACGGTAGCGTTAGACGGTGCGCGTAATGCCGGTATACTGGCCGCACAAATTATAGGTGCCTCTGATAAAAAACTCGGCGAGCGGTTGGACACGTTTAAAAAATCGCTTCAAACCAAAGTAGAAGCTGCTGCTAAAAGCATAGAAGCCAACGGCTGGAAAAGCGTTTTATAGCAGCGTGCTTACCGATTGATTTATTTTCTGTAATTTCAGATTGCAGAACTATATCTCGGAAATGGAACCCCGCGAAAAAGGTTGGCTTCAGGCGTACCTGGAATTCCGAAAGGAGTTGCTTCAGGATCTTGCTACGGAAACGAAGCGAAAGGCTTCGCATCCTGAGTATTCGCTTTATCGCATTATACAACCTACTGGATTAATGTACGGCCAGATTGTTGGCGAGATTGATTTTCCCGGGAGTGATCATTGGGATGAAAAAGATCGCATGAAGATTCTGCTGGCAGAAAGTCTCGTCTGCAGTTCATTGCTCTTTCATGATAAACCCGTTGCCAGTGCGGATGATCTTTCGCGGGTGTTTATGAAGACACTCGAGAGCGTCAGCAATTTTTACAACAATATATTTCCGGAGCTTTCCATTCCTACCAAGACATTATTCGGTCGTAAGAAGACAGTAATGGAACTGGTAGAAAAAATTCTGGAGAAGCGCATCGAGCATACCAGTACTTTCGAAGGAAATTTCTGGGAGTACTTTTTTCATAATGCATTACTATTTCTGGATGTATTTATTTTCGGCCAGTGGATACATACCAACGCAGATAAAGTTGTTGCCGATTTCTTCCGATACGAACGTGACGAACTTCGCTTCTCCGTTGTAAAAGTTATAGCCTCGGCAGCGCACGCTAACAAAGAGATTGCATTCGAAGAGAAAAGACTGCTCGAGTTTTTTCTGAAGAGTACAGACCTCTCTCACGAACGAAAAAAAGAAGCAGTTAAAATTTTTGAAGAAGGTATAGCCGTTGAGGATATAAATCTGCCTTCAGAGAACTCGTGGATTCTCCGTAAATTTTTTCTGGAGATTGCTATCCTTACACTGTGGGTTGATAAAAAAGTAGAACAATCAGAGCTCGACTACCTGAAGAGCTTTTGTCATTACCTGGGCTTCTCTGATGAAGATCTGGAGAACAGCATGATTGCCATCGAAGGTTTTGTACTGGAACATTGGGAGCAATTGGAACACCTTCAGAACAAACAGGACTTTCACCAGGTGAGTGAACAATTTATCAAGCGTGTGGCACGCATCGCCGAGAAGAATAAAAGCAGATTGCTAAAGGAGATCCACGAACGTGAAGATGTACTCAACCTGTTACGCAAAGCTCGCGCAAATGAACTCACACTGGAGGAGAAAGAACATATGCGGCTGCAGCTGATTCAGATGATGAAAACGCTGCCGACCTTTGTGATCATTTCATTACCACAAAGATTTTTAACGCTGCCGATCTTGTTGAAGATTCTTCCGAGAAACTTGTTTGCGGAGGCATAGGTCCGCAGCTATAGCATCACTGCTACAACATAAGTTTATATAGTATACTATACTGATTACTCTTCCCGCTCTTCAGCTTCAGCTTTGCGCGGAACGATCACAGAGAAAATAATGGATAGCGTCAGCGTTGCTATGATCACAGCAAACGACAGGTATACATTTACATCCACATCAAAAATCTCCAGAAGCATTTTAGCACCGATGAAGAACAGGATAATGGACAATCCTTTTTGCAGGAGGTAGAACTTGTCGATGATACCGGCCAACAGGAAGAACATGGCGCGAAGTCCCATTACTGCAAAAATGTTCGATGTATAGATCAGGAATTCATTTTGTGTAATAGCAAACGCAGCAGGAATGGAGTCCACCGCGAAGATAAGGTCGGTTGTCTCAATCAGAACGATCACCAGGAACAGAGGCGTAAATTTGAGCTTGCCCATTTCGCGTACTACAAACATGCCACCGTGATCATCTTTCGTCATCGGTAAATACCTGCGGCAAACCCGCATGATCGGATTTTTGTCTGGCTCAATCTTTTCATCGCCATCTTCAAAGTAAATCCGGATACCGGAGTAGATCAGGAACACACCGAAGATGTATAGTATCCAATGAAACTTGTGAATAAGGAATGCACCTACGAAAATGAAGATACCGCGGAAGACAATGGCTCCGAGAATTCCCCAGAAAAGTGTTTTGTGATAGTACTCTTCTTTTACCTGGAAATATTTCAGGATAAGAAGTATGACAAAGATATTATCAACCGAAAGAGCGTATTCAGTCAGGTATGCGGAAAAATATTCGACAGCACCTTCTGCTCCGCTATTGTCATACTTATATATGAAAAAGCCGAAGAGGGTAGAGATCATTACCCAGAAGATGGACTGATAGAGTGCTGACTTCGTAGAGATCTTGTGTGCCTGCTTGTGGAACAAACCCAGGTCAAGGAACAGGAACAAAAGGATAATTACGGCAAAAACACCAAAAAGGATGGTCTCCCGTTCACTCTGGTTTCCGAAAAGGGAGAAGAGGAGTATGTTCACCAATGATGACAAAGGGGGTTCTTTCGGTTAATGATTAAAAGCCTGCAAACATTAAAAAATCACACTATTGGAAATATGTGAATGCCAAAACTACAAATATATTTCAATCCCGAAAACTCCGCATTCGATTTATACGAAGTCTATTTTGAAAAAGTAAAAGAAAGTATTGTCTCAACGCGAACAACGTTCACAAATACCTTGAATCAGGAGATTTACTTCACTGGCCCGGTACCCTTTGGGAAGTTTAACAGACGGTACCTCGACTTCCAAACAGTTGGTCTGGCCGCAACTGGTGCACTTGAAATGAACGTGGTCGTGGTGATGACCGGTTTTGCTGCAGGCATCGTTGCACAAAGCATACTTGAGGCTCCCCTCGTCATCCAGCACTTTATGAATAAGTCCTTTGTCCAGAAAAGTCTTGAGCGTACGATAAACCGTTACACGATCAAGCTCGTTATTGATTTCCTTTTCAATGTCGCCATGCGAAAGCGCATAGTCTTTATTCAGGAAAAGATGAAGAATCTCCTGTCGGCTGGGAGTGGAGCGCAACCGGAATGTTTTCAGTAAACGATCGGAAGGAGCATTCATGATCATTGAAGTTGTAGCTTCAGCAAGTTACTATAAATACCATTATCGAGCTGCGTTAGTTCGGCATGCGAACCGGTTTCTGCCAGCATGCCTTCCTTGATTACAAAAATGCGATCAACTTTTTTAATTGTGCTGAGACGGTGTGCTATAATAATGGTTGTTCGACCTTCCATTAATGTTTCCAGTGCTTGCTGCACCAGTACTTCCGATTGTGCGTCCAGCGAGCTCGTTGCTTCATCTAATATCAGGATCGAAGGATTTTTAAGAATAGCTCGCGCGATGGCTATACGCTGACGTTGCCCTCCGGAAAGTTTTACACCACGTTCGCCAACCACAGTATCAAATCGTTCTGGAAATCTTTCAATGAACTCCAATGCGTTTGCCTGTTGAGCAGCTTTGCGTACTTCTTCGGCACTGGCACCGGGTTTACCATAAGCAATATTTTCAAAGATCGTTCCGCCAAAAAGAATTACCTCTTGTGGTACGATACCAATGTCGTTACGATACGATGTGAGGTTAAAGCTATAGATGTTCGCACCGTCTGCTTTTATAGCGCCTTGCTGTATCGGGTAAAATCGCATTAACAAATTAATAATGGTAGACTTACCCGAACCGCTTTGTCCGACAAGTGCTACTTTTTCGCCGGGAGCAATATTAAAGTTAAGGTTCTTCAACACCGTAAGCTCCGAACGCGTAGGGTATGCGAAGGAGACATCCTCGAAAGAAATTTTTCCCTGTAATTTCAATGGAGATGCTTCGGTAATTTCGGCTTCATCGTTTTCATGTAGAATGTCGAGTATACGTTCGGAAGCACCGATCGATCGCTGCAGCTGTGAATATATATCTCCAAGACCGGCTATAGAGAATCCTATAAACGAAGTATAGAGTACAAATGAGAATAGCTCACCCGTTGTAATTTCGTTTACCTGCACAAGTTTGGCACCATACCAACCTACCGCAACTATACCACCAAATACAACAAAGATTATAAATGAGACAAAGAGGCTCCGGTAGCGTGCTCCGTGAAGTGCCGTGCCTACTACTTCGTTAATGGCTTTGCTATAGCGATTAACTTCAAATATCTCATTGGTGAACGACTTTACTACGGAAGCAGATTGAAATGATTCTTCAACAATAATGTTTGCCTCGGCTAATTTGTCTTGTGTTTTACGGGACAGCTTGCGAATAAATTTTCCGAAGATCAGAGCTGATAGAACAATGACCGGAAATGTGAGTAACATGAAACCGGTTAATGTAGGAGCGAGATAGAAAATGATAATTGTTCCGGTGACGAGGGTAATGATCTGTCGCAGTAATTCTGCGAGGGTAAAACTAAACGCTCCCTGAAGTGTTTCTGTATCCGATACCATTCGACTCATCAGTTCGCCCACGCGCTTGTTATCAAAGAACGTCATGGGCATCCAGATAATCTTTTTATAGATAGACTTCCGTACATCGGCCATTCCTCTTTCCGTAACTATAGAAAAAGTATATACCCGGATGAACGAAAAAATTCCCTGTACAAAAAGTATAGCTAACAACGCAAGAGCAGCTTCGTTGATCGATGTAAAATATTTTGGTTTACCGGAAGCTATATCCAGCAGTTCACCAGATAATCGGGGGAAGGCCATGAGTGTTACACTGGATAACACCAATGAAACAAGTCCTGTTATAAACAAGCCTTTGTAAGGCAACATGAATTTAAAGATGCCGGCAAGTTGTTGTAAACTTGTTTTGGTAATGCGCCTCTTCTCTTCTTCCCGTAGCGGTTCTCCGCTGTTTCGCTTCGCCATACTTCTATTGTGAGATACTGAATTATACTTAATGAGTTTATTGCAGTGTAATGTTTCCTTTTACAGAGAACACAACGGTATCTCCTAAAAACATTTTCTGCCCTCCGTTAATGGAGTAGGATGAGAGCACAGGTTTATTGTATACCTCCTGAAATTCCATCGTCAGGAAACGCGTGCTGCTATAGAGAGAGTTTGTTTCCTTGAATTGCGCTTCGATTCGCTTTACATTTTCGGGCTTGCCGTAATAGTATATCTTCATCGAGCGTACCGGTAATTCCTTATCGGTAACAATGGTTTTTATTTTCAGATTGCTACGGTTATCGGTTAACCCGTCTTCAACTTTATACGCACCTACATTGATAGGTTTATTAAGTGTTTTCAACTCGTGGAATATATCCAGCTCGTTCATCCACCCGGTGCTGTCTTTCGGTTGTATAGTTTGTTTCTCTTCCTTCTCACCCAGTCTGGCGACCTTGTGCGTAGAAGCTTTTGCTTCGGTAAGGAAATGAATTTGTGATGACACCAGACTATCAATCGGGTAATAGCCGGCATAGTGTACACCTCTTTGGTCGCATGCGCTGATGCTACACATCAATACCAATGCTATACCAAAGAGGTGAAGGAATGATCTGCTTTTTATCAAACTATTTTTCAAGTAAAACATTTCCTGTCATTTGAGACGGAATAGCAACTCCCATCAGCGTAAGAATGGTTGGTGCGAGGTCGCCCAGCTTTCCATCTTTCAACTTTCCTTTATAGGTATCATCCACCAGAATGCATGGAACCAGGTTCGTTGTATGCGCAGTGTTAGGAGTACCATCTTCGTTAATCATCATATCAGCATTACCATGGTCGGCAATAATGATTGTAGTATATCCATTCTTCAATGCAGCTTCCGTTACCTGTTGTGCGCAGGAGTCAACCGTTTCGCAGGCTTTCACAGCAGCTTCAAAAACTCCGGTGTGTCCAACCATATCCGGGTTCGCGAAGTTGAGACAGATAAAGTCAGGCTCTTTTTTATTGAGTTCAACAATGATCTTGTCTTTTATTTCATTGGCACTCATCTCCGGAGCAAGGTCGTATGTTGCTACTTTAGGTGACGGACATAAGATGCGAGACTCTCCCGGGAAAGCTTCCTCTCTTCCACCGGAGAAAAAGAACGTAACGTGTGGATACTTTTCTGTCTCAGCGATACGTATCTGTTTTTTACCAGCGAGTGAAACAACTTCACCCAATGTCTTCTCAAGATTATCCTTATCAAAAATTACTTTAACATCCTTGAAGGAATCATCGTAGTTGGTAAGTGTGATATAGTATAGCGGCAGTGCCTTCATCTGCTGCTCCGGAAAATCCTGCTGTGTTAATGCCTGTGTAATCTGACGTCCGCGATCGGTACGGAAATTAAAGCACAACACTACATCTCCTTCTTTTATAGTTGCTACAGGTTGTTCCTTTGCATCTACCATTACGATCGGCTTGATGAATTCATCTGTTACATTCGTATCGTACGATTGTTGTATAGACTTCAGTGCATCGGTAGATCTTTCACCAACACCGTGTACCAACAGATCATACGCGAGCTTCACGCGCTCCCAGCGTTTATCGCGATCCATAGCATAGTAGCGACCTACGATGCTGGCAAGTTTACCGGTTGTTTTGCTGAGGTGATCAACAACTTCTTTTATATAGTTAAGTCCGCCTTTCGGGTCGGTATCACGTCCATCTGTAAACGCGTGTACAAATAAATTGTCGATGTTGTTATTCTTCGCGATCGTGATCAATCCTTTCAGGTGATCAATGTGCGAATGCACCCCGCCATCAGAAACCAACCCGATATAGTGAACACTTTTGTTATTCTTCTTCGCGTACGCAAAAGCATCAAGCAACACAGCGTTTTGGTCGAGTTCTTTATCGTCAATCGCCTTGTTTACACGTACAAGATCCTGATACACAACGCGGCCGGCACCAATATTCATGTGGCCTACTTCAGAGTTACCCATTTGTCCTGCCGGTAAACCTACTGCCAGTCCGGAGGCTTCCAGCTTACTGTTTGCGTACTTTCCGTATAAAGAGTTAACAAAAGGTGTTTTTGCTTTGTCAATCGCTGATACAGCTTTGTTGGTCGCGATGCCCCAGCCGTCTAAGATCATCAGCAATACTTTTTTGTTCATAGGTTGATTTTTAGTTCTCGACTTTATTTGCCGCGCAAATATAACGATGAATTGCACGATCGTGGATTGTAAAATTGAAGGGTTTTTGGATAGAGGTTTGTGGTAAACGATTGAAAAAGCCCTCTGCTCTTATAATTTCATTATCTTGCAAAGCGTGGCACAGTTTTGGCCGCACAACAAAGTTGCCATGAAGGTGAACAAATATATTTCGTCAGTAGTTTTCGTGCTTTTGAGTTTACATGCTGTGTCCGTACTGGCACAGAATAGTGACGTGATCAGCCAGGTGAAAGAAACCATCAAAGCTGGTAGTGCGAAAGAACTTTCCAAATACCTGAACCAGACGGTTGACGTAACCATTGATGACAAAGTAGAATCATACAGCAAAGCGCAGGCTGAGTTTATATTCCGCGATTTCTTTAAACAACATCCGGCCAGCGAATTCAATATCATCCACCAGGGATCTTCCAAAGGAGGACAACCCTTTGCCATTGGTCAATACAAAAGTGGCGCTGAAACGCACCGTGTGTTTATGAAAATAAAAACGGTTGGCAATCAACAGCTCGTACATGAAATTTCCTTCGTGAAAGAGTAAGCTATTTTCACGCAGCAGCCGGAAATTTCAACCCATCGTCTATTTTTGCACGGTGAAGCCTTATTATATCACCGAAGAATTTCTCGATCAGTTCATCGCGTCTGCTTTTTTGGAAGACATTGGCGATGGCGATCATTCTTCCCTGGCGTGCATCCCCCCGGAATCAACCTATAAAGCGCAGTTATTAATTAAAGAAGACGGAATCCTTGCCGGAGTAGAGCTCGCATTAGAAATTTTCAAGCGAACCAATCCGGCATTAAAAGTTGACGTGCTGATACAGGAAGGCAGCCCGGTAAAGAAAGGAGATGTCGGATTTATAGTCTCTGGTCCATCGCGATCTATTCTTACGGCCGAGCGTCTCGTGCTCAATTGCATGCAACGCATGAGTGCCATTGCTACCAAAACAAATTATTTATCAACGCTCATAGCCGGTACCCATGCCGTGTTACTGGATACACGTAAGACCACACCGAACTTCAGGCTGCTTGAAAAATGGGCTGTGCTGATCGGTGGCGGAAAGAATCACCGTATTGGACTTTATGATATGATTATGTTGAAAGACAATCATATTGATATGGCAGGCGGACACCGCGAGGCAATCATTCGAACAAAAGATTATCTTCGCGCCACCAATCGCGATCTTCGGATTGAAGTTGAGACGCGGAACCTGGCAGAAGTGCAGGAAGTACTAAGGGTTGGTGGTGTAGATACCATTATGCTGGACAACATGAGCCTGGAAGATATGCGAACGGCTGTGTCGCTGATAGCAGGTAAGTATAAGACGGAAGCCAGCGGAGGTATAACCGAAGAGACTATACGAAGTGTAGCTGAATGTGGTGTTGATTTTATATCAGTAGGTGCGCTTACACATTCTATAAAGAGTCTTGACCTGAGCCTGAAAGCACTTAACTCGTGATATATATACTTTGTCAGGAGTTAAAAAGCAATAGAACGAAAAAATGTGAATTAGGAATATGATCGTTAAAACGAAAAACTACAAACTCGAAAAGAAGATCTACATTAACATAGCACTGAAGAATGTGTTAAAGAAACAAGGATGGATGGCAGGGCTTGGAGCATTTGTTATCTGCCTTGGCTATATATGGATACCCAGCATCTGGTGGTTTATAGCTGCTGTTTTAGGATTAGGTCTATACCTGCTTTTCTGGTGGGTACAATTTTACGGAGTAACACAACTTGAACAAGGTAAAATGCTGTTTGAGAAATTTCATTATGAAATCACCAGTCAGCAAATTATTATGAAGCTCAACCCGCGCGAAGGTATGCCTTTGAAGTGGGACCAGATACAGGCTGCAGAGATCGGCAAAGATTTTTTTGTGCTATATATCAACAAGGCGCAGATTCTCTATTGGCCATTCAAGATATTCAATACTGACAACGAGCGTAAATTTGTTGGCAGTATATTAAAGACCAAAGGACTGGTTAAATAATATAGCTAGCTTCGTGCTGTACGTTACGAGCTGTGAGTAAATATATGGCGAGGAGGAGACTCCTCGCTTTTTTTAAATTGTAGTCACTAATCTGCGGCAGTGTGCAGTCTAAAAAGAAATTATCACCCACCGAGGCAAAACAGAAGATATACCGGTACTGTGCTTACCAGGAGCGCTCACACAAAGAGGTTCGGGACAAGCTATATGAATACGGTTTGTACCGGGATGAAGTAGAAGAGCTACTCGCTGCACTTATTACCGAAGGTTTTCTAAATGAAGAACGTTTTGCAAAAGCTTTTGCCGGTGGAAAATTCAGAATGCAACGTTGGGGGAGAATAAAAATTCTGAATGAACTGGAAGCCCGCGGACTTACGAGTAATTGTATCAAGATCGGCATGAAAGAAATAGAAGATGCCGACTATATTAAAACCCTGCGCGAAATTCTGGAACGCAAGCTCAATCAACTCGATGAAGAGAATGCATTTGTAAAACGCGACAAGCTCGCACGCTACGCCATTCAAAAAGGTTTTGAACCAGACCTGGTATGGCCCGAAGTAAAGAGCCTGGTAAAAGATTAACACGTTTTGTAATCCTCACGACACTTTCAATCAGTTTAAACCTGCCACTTTTACGTTTTTAGGAATACGAAAACTAATAATGTATGAGACAAGGTATAATGATAGCGCTGGTGCTGATCACCCTGGTAACGGCACACGCCCAAACGGAGAGGCTACGCGCAGAACATTTTAACATAAAAAAGAATATAGCACTTCAAGGGTACGATCCGGTAAGCTATTTTGATGGGAAGCCGGCAGAGGGGAATGAAACTGTAAGCTATACTTATAAAGGTGTTACGTATTTTTTTACCGGTTATGTAAATCTCAACAAATTCAAAAGTAGTCCCGACAAGTATGAACCTGCCTATGGCGGATGGTGTGCCTATGCCATGGGTGAGACCGGTGAAAAAGTAAAAGTCGACCCGGAAACCTTCAAGATCATTGATGGTAAACTATATTTGTTCTATAATTTCTGGGGCAACAACACATTGGAAGATTGGAATAAAAATCAACAGAAGCTCAAAGAAGCTGGCGATCGTAACTGGAAAAGAATTGTTCAATGATGGAAATTGCTGGTATGATCTTTTTAAGAACTTTTAAACCATACATAATTATTGTATTTTGAGTGAAAAGCCCCTATGAATATAAATCTCGCTTGTGCCCACATACTGTCTCAATTAACCGATCTGGTAGCCCAGATCCACGAAAGTGATTTCACAAAACCCTCCGATCAGTTAAGTCAGTCTACCATCGGGCAGCACTTACGTCACACACTGGAATTCTTTATCTGTTTTGAAAGCGGATACCAGCATGGTGTTATTAACTACGACAAGCGTGCGCACGACAAACAAATTGAACGCGATAAATATATAGCACTGGCTACCATTGGCCGCATCGAAGCCTTCGTGAAATCTTTTGAAGAAAAAGAGTTGAAGCTGGAAGTGGGCTACGATTTGTCGCAAGACGAATTTGTTACGATCAACACCACCGCAATGCGCGAACTGGTATATAATATTGAGCATGCTGTACACCACATGGCCATTATGAAAATTGGCATTCGTGAAATTGCGCCTTATGTAAATCTGCCCAAAGATTTTGGCGTGGCTGCTTCAACCATCCGCTATCATGAAGCTGCTGTGGCTTCGCATTAATTTTTTTATTTTGGCTGCCGGATGACTTTCGCAGAGAGAATTATGCGCAGTAATTTTTTGATCAAACTAAAAAGCTGGGAGTACTGGCCGTTCGGCATCGTGCAGTTTCCGCTGTTTATTTATTACGCCTGGCTGTCGATACGATCGCGGTCGTTTACTTTTTTCTCGGCTTCCAACCCGGGTATTGTAATGGGCGGTATGTTTGGTGAATCGAAATATGATGTGATCAAAAAGATTCCGGCACAATATATACCGAAGACTATACTCATTAAGCAACCAGCAGATACAGCAAGTATACTTACACAGATTAACGCAAGCGGACTTCAGTTCCCACTGATCTTCAAACCGGATATTGGTGAACGAGGTTTTATGGTGAAGCGTGTGAACGATGCGCGGGATGTAGAGAAATATATAGCGACCATTCGCTACGATTTTCTGATGCAGGAACTGGTAGACCTTCCGTTGGAATTTGGTGTTTTCTACGTACGCTTTCCGAATGAAAGCAAGGGTAACGTAACCTCTGTTGTGATGAAGGAAATGCTTTCCGTTACGGGCGATGGAAAATCAACGCTGCAGGAACTTATTCTGCGTAAAGATCGTGCAAAGCTTCAGTGGGATAAACTCAAGACTATATTTAATGGTAAGCTGCACGAAGTAGTTGCAAAGGATAAGCAGGTAGAGTTGGTGTCTATCGGTAATCATTGTTTAGGGACAAAGTTTCTGAATGGCGGGCATCTTATCAACGACAAACTATCAGCAACGTTCGATCATGTGAGTAAACAAATAGAAGGCTTCTACTTCGGGCGGTTCGATCTGCGGTGTGCCAGCATTGAAGATTTATACAATGGAAATATTAAAGTAATGGAATTGAACGGATGCGGTGCAGAACCTGCGCATATTTATCACCCGGGTTTTCCATTGCGGAAGGCGATGATGGTTCTGTTCCGGCATTGGCGAAATATATTTTTGATCGCGCGCGAAAATGTAAAGCGTGGTGCCTCCTATACTTCGTTAAAAGATGCAAAGGTTTATTACCGGAAATTTAAAGCAGCCACTACGCTGGAATAACTATATTGCTATAGCTAATCAATCATGAACAACCTATAGATTGATCTATACTTGTATGGCAGCGGTAACTCTGGCTTTTATACTTGCATTCTTCTTCAGTTTCATCGGGTCGATTCCTCCAGGTGCAATTAATCTCAGCATTATACAACTAGGACTTGAGCACCGGATGAATGTTGCCTGGCGCTTTGCTATAGCGGCTGCAATTGTTGAGTATCCGTATGCATGGCTCGCTGTAAAGTTTGCAGAGTGGATTACCTCATCACCCTTGCTGCTGGATAATCTTCAACTCCTTACAGCAATAGTCATGACACTGCTGGGTATACTTAGTTTGTGGCCCTCGAATAAACCATCCCGACTGAGAGAGCAGTTTAACAAGAGCGGCTTCAGGCGCGGTATCGTGTTGAGTATATTTAATCCATTGGCTGTACCATATTGGCTGGGCATTACGGCATATCTGAAAAGTCAGCAATGGATATACTTGTCTGATGCATGGGAATTACAGGCTTACCTCGCTGGTGTTGTGTTCGGTGCATTGGCTATACTGGTTGCGATGGCGTACCTGGCCAAAAGAATAGCAGCACAATTTCAGCAGAGTATATGGTTAAGAAAAGTACCGGGCATTACGCTGATTATACTCGGGGCGTATGCGTTTATACAATATTTACTTTAGACAGTCTCGTGGGTTGCAAAAGATAGTGTACCCTCTCCGTTGTGAACGCTCAGCTCTGCCATACCTCCGTGCAGCCACGCGAGGTTTGGATTTTCGTGACCGGAAGGAAAGCCAAAGGCGACCGGGTAATTATAGCGGTGTGTGTGATTGAGAATAATTTCTTCTACGGTTTCGCCAAAGCTCAATTCGGAATCTTTAATATCCGTCATGTGCCCGACCACCAGACCGGCAAGATTTTCAAGTTTACCGGCACGCTTCAATTGTGTTAACATGCGATCGATCTTGTAACGATATTCATCGATCTCTTCAATCACCAGAATTTTACCGTTGGTATCAGGCTCACTGGATGTGCCCAATGCATCGTTAATGAGTGATAGGTTGCCACCGATAACTTCTCCGCGACCGCGGCCATCTATACTATATTTGGTTGAGGGTGATTGAATACGATCAGGCTTCTCCATCAATATTCTCTTCAGACTTTCAATGGATGGCCTGGATGTATCTTTTGAAAACAGAATGGGCATAGTAGCGTGGATACTCTGTATACCCAGACTATATAATTTCAAATGAATGGCAGTTATATCACTAAAACCTACAATGAATTTAGGGGTTTCTACGAGCGGAGAAAAATCAACCTGGTCTACAATGCGCGTGCTCCCATACCCACCGCGTGCACAAATGATGGCGTGTACATTTGCATCATTGATGAGTGATCGCAAATCATCCAGACGTTGCGCATCAGTCCCTGCCAGGTATGAATGATCGTTGCTGAAAAGATTATCAGCAAGCTTCACGTCTAATCCCCACGACTGAAAAGTTTTTATAGCTATATCCATATCTGCTTTGGATACTTTTCTACCGGGAGCTGTAATGGCAACGGTGTTGCCTGCGCGAAGAAGTGGTGGTGTGATCATGCATGCAAGTAGTAGAAGTTATAGCAAAACATCAACAGGTATAAAAGCAAAGAGGCTGCCTTGGTAAAGACAGCCTCCGAAATATAAAACCTGTAAGTTTTAAGTCTTAGTGAGCAGTAGGACCTGCTGATCCTGCTTTTGGTGTAACCATTGCCTTGAAGCGAAGCACCGTTTGCTTCGGCCATGTGTTGGCAGTAACGGTAATGGTTTTGTTCTGTATATTCTGCTTACCGTTGCTATCAAATTTAGCTTTAACATAACCGGTTCCACCTGCAGGTATAGGTTCTTTTGTGAAATCAGGAACGGTACATCCGCATGAAGGTTGTGCGCTCTGAATGATCAAAGGAGCTTCACCTGTATTTTTTATAGCGTAGGTATATTCAACCACATCACCTTCTTTAATAGTGCCAAAGTCGTGCTCGGTGGTTTCGAAATCCATTTTAGGAAGCGGTCCTTCCGGTTTCTCCTCTGCCGGAGCGGCTGCCGTTACAGGACTTGCCGAAGGAGTTGATGTAGAACCTTTTTTACCTTCGAGTTCAGCCAGACGGCTCTCGAGTTCAGCGATTCTTTTTTCTGCATTACGATCTTTACATGCCGTAAATGTTGCCAGTACAACAGCAAAGAATAAAAACGATTTTGCAATTCCAGTTTTCATATTGTGTGTTTACTTAATTCTGTTAAGTCTATCCCTTCTTACCACGAATCTGTTCTAAAAGTTCATCCACATCTTCCAGCAATCGCTCGGCTTTGTTTTTAGCCTCATCAACTACTTTCTGTCCCTGCGATTTTGCTTCGCTGGTAAGCGGAGTCTCTTTGCCCTCAACGAAATCATTGATCAGGTCCTGAAGCATCTTACGGTACTTGTCTAACTGGTACGATAACTTCTCACGCGTATTAGAACCTTTGTCAGGAGCGTAAAGAATTCCAAGAATTGCACCGGTAGCTGCGCCCGCCAGGAACGCCATCAAAAAATTTCCACTCTTTTTGCTCATAAACTTTTCAAAATTAGTTACGGTCGGAACGCAAATTCAAAATTTTAACAAATTTTAACAAACAGAATTACTTATTGTCCATCAACCCGCGGCCGCTTTTTTTAACATCACCTTTTTCCTTCAGTTCTTTGGCAATAACATCCAGAATTCCGTTGATGAACTGGCGACTTTTTGGTGTACTGTAGTTTTTAGATAATTCAATATACTCGTTAATAGTAACCTTTACCGGTATACTGGGGAATTCCAGCAACTCTGCTATTGCCATCTCCAGAATCATACGGTCGGTAAGCGGTAAACGGTCCACCTCCCAATTTCGGGTGTTATTGGCTATCAGCTCTTTATACTTGTCGTCAAGGTTCGATGCCTTCTTGTATAACTTTTCGATAAACTCTTTGTCTTCATCCCAGTTTACGGATAAAGTGTGGAGTGTAAGTGTGGCTTGTGACTCACCATCAAACGACTTCACTGTTTTTTCCACCAGACCTTTTACAATTTCCTTGTCTTCAGCCCAGCGCAGTACTTCTTCTTCGAAGAATTCGTTGATGACAGTTTTACCCAGAATAACTTTTTTGAAAATGTGATTAACGAATTTTTTTTGATCGTCAGCGGTAGGACTTTTCTTGTCCAGGTACGCCAGGTATTCGTTATCCTGGCGGATCACATCGCGGAACCATCCCTTTACGCGATCGGCTTTGTCTTGCCAGTGGCGGCCAAGTTTGAGCGCATCCTTCTTCAACTCCTCATGATTACGAAGCGCTGTGATCCATGCGTTGTTAACAAAATTCTTATGACTTACTTTTTTATCAGCTTCAGCAATTTCAGCAAAGGCCGGCAAGAGGCTGAGTACAGCAATGTAGTGATCGTAAATTCTTTCTACTTCGCTGATGAGGTTCTTCAAAAAGAAATCGCTGTCTTTATTGGATTGTTTCTCATAGAACTGGAAGCATTCATTAACCGTCTTTTTGATCTTTACGTCTTCGTGATCAACGCTGGTTTCGCCTTTCTTGAAGGCGCGTTCAAAAAGTTTGATACCAGTTTTCTTTTGCAGTGTTAAAGCGGCTTTATCCTGTACTTCCATCGAATTCAGATCCGGAGCAAACGCTTCACTTATCTTATCTATACACAATTCATAGTTGGCATCTTTACATTGTTGCAATGCAAAGAGACTTTGCATCACTTTTATACGGAGACTTCTTCGGTTAAGCATGATAAAGAACGAATGGTTTTAAAAACTGGCAGCAAAAATAACGTTTTGAAGTTCATAGTTCAAGATTAAGTTACGCGATCATTACGTGATTATTGTAGCTTTGCCTTCTTTGACCGTTAATCGTTAACCGTTATAAGTTAATCGTAAATACAGACCACTAACGGATAACTTATAACGGATAACGGAAAGCGGAACTATTGAACAAATATTTCGTTTTACCGACAGCCACCAAATTTTACTGCATGCGCGAACTGAAGTATCTTAATAAATACCTATTCAAGTATAAGTGGCATCTCATCCTCGGAACCATCTTTGTTATACTCTCCAATATTTTCCAGATCATTCCGGCTCAACTGGTTCGCGACTCTATTGATCTTGTTGTTGATAACATACGACTCTATAAGTCGATGGAGGGAACCGGTGTGCAACAGAATTTCTTTAAAGTATTTGCGTTCGGTATACTGATCTATGCCGGGTTGATTTTAGTCATGGCATTTCTGCGCGGAATCTTTCTATACTTCGTGCGCCAGACGCTCATCGTGATGTCGCGCCTCATTGAATTTGATTTGAAGAACGAGGTGTTCGAACATTACCAGACACTGCCACTCAGCTTTTACCGAAGAAACAATACCGGTGATTTAATGAACCGGATCTCCGAAGATGTAAGTCGCGTGCGCATG
This sequence comes from uncultured Chitinophaga sp., assembly GCA_966211525.1. Taxonomy (GTDB): domain Bacteria; phylum Bacteroidota; class Bacteroidia; order Cytophagales; family Cyclobacteriaceae; genus Ohtaekwangia. The sequence goes on from CBIHOZ010000001.1 coordinate 28,163, forward strand.
TACCTCGGCCCTGCTATCATGTACGGACTAACACTCATCACTTTATTTCTGATGCTGATACCCATCATGTTCAGTATCAGTGTAAAGCTTACCTGGTATGCACTCAGTCCGCTGCCGTTACTTTCATTAAGTATATTTCTGGTGAACAATATAATTGAGAGACGGTCAGAAGAAATTCAACGTCATCAGTCAAGACTCTCAACGTTTGTGCAGGAAGCGTTTAGCGGTATACGCGTGTTGAAATCTTTTAACCGCGAAGAGGAGTCTGTCGGTAAATTCGAAAAAGCTACCGATGCCTATAAACATCAATCGCTGAAGCTCACGAAAATGCAATCGCTGTTCTTCCCGATCATTATGGGGCTTGTGGGTATCAGTACTATACTCACGGTATATGCAGGAAGCACCGAAGTGATCAACGGTAATCTTACCTTCGGAAATATAGCGGAGTTTATCATTTACGTAAACTTGCTGACATGGCCGGTAACATCGCTTGGCTGGACGAGCAGCCTGGTGCAGCGTGCCGAAGCTTCCCAAAAACGCATCAACGAATTTCTCAATACCAAAACCAACATCACTTCTGAAAGAGACCTGGTTCGTGAGATCAGTGGTAAAGTTGAATTCAAGGATGTAACCTTTACGTATCCGGATACGGGTATAAAAGCGCTGAAGAATATTTCTTTCACTATAAATCCCGGAGAATCACTGGCTATTATTGGCACAACGGGTTCTGGTAAAAGTACAGTGTCAAATTTAGTGTCGCGCCTGTACGATGTACGTGAAGGTGAGATACGCATTGATGATATACCGATTCGCGACTATAATTTAACATCACTGCGCAGTCAGATAGGCTATGTGCCGCAGGATGTATTTCTTTTCAGTGATACTATTTTTCATAATATAGGCTTTGGTATAAAAGAACCCGATCGCGAAAAAGTTATACAAGCTGCTAAAGATGCCGATGTATACCATAATATAATGGAATTTCCGCAGGGATTTGAAACCCGTGTTGGTGAGCGTGGCATTACTCTTTCCGGTGGTCAAAAACAACGTGTATCTATAGCGCGGGCGGTTGTACGCGAACCTAAAATATTAATGCTGGATGATGCGCTCTCTGCCGTAGATACAAAAACCGAGAACAACATTCTGAACAGCATGCGCAGAATTATGAAGGGGAGAACCACCATCATTATCTCGCATCGTGTCTCATCAGCAAAACTCGCCAACCGTATTCTGGTATTGGTAGACGGATTGGTAGTAGAAGAAGGAACACATGAATCCTTAATCGAACAAAACGGCTTCTACAAAGACCTGTACGAAAAGCAAGTACAGATGGAGGAAGAATCCAGAGAGTAGATTCTTATATACTTTGGTATTTAATCTGCGTCCATCCGCGAAATCTGCGGGAGATAAAATCAGAAATTAAACCGCGCTCCCGTTCCTGCAAATAACCGCAGTGTAAGCCGGTCTACCAGTTCAAGCTGAAGACTGGTTTCTGCAAACAAAGTTACCGGCACATCTTCAAAAGTATATTCAGCACCAAATATACCTTCCGGACCAAAATCGAAATCGGTACGTTCATCGTGCATATACATATTATTATTGTTTGGATCACGATACCAGTAATCCACCTTGGCAAGTTTCATCACGGCACCTGGTCCCCAATACCACTGAAATTTTCCTTCTACATCCGACACATCAAAGTCATGCTGAAATAACAAACGTGCCTGCAGATATACCACGCTGCTTACATCTACTGACTCGTAGTTATAGTTATCATACTTGTTCATATGCTTGAACGCGTTACGATAGTAGCGCTTGTCAGAATTTTTGAACGCAGATCCCAGCCCGAACTCAACGGCTTTATCGTTGGAGAGGTAACGTTTATAAGTTATACCTGCAGGAAGACCAAGGCGAACACCAATACCTTGTTGCTGCGCATAGGTAGTTGCTGCGGCAGCTATCAATACTATAATTACCACGAAGTGTTTCATATCTGATAAGAGTCTTGTTTTCTAAAATATATAGCGTAATCCAACACCGCCTTCGGCCCGGCTCCATCCCGGATCGAGTTGTACATCGGTAAAATACTCAAGTTCCATAAAGGCCGATATCGGCAATTGAAAGTATGAGTACTCAATGCCAATCACAGCCTGTGGCCCTTGTGTAAAACGCGATACGGTAAAGTTACCGATCGTGTTCGTACCATTCGGATTGGTAATATCAGTTTCTTCATATATATAATCATACCTGATCTTGGAGTACTTCCATTCCCAGCCGGCACCTACATAAAACTGAAGACCTTGTGAAATTATTTTAGCATCGATGTGATAAAGTAGTTTTAATTCACCGATGAAATCTGATTTTACAGAATGCGTGAGGTAACGTACAGATGCTCCCTGCGAGAGGGTGTCTTGCCGGTATGATGTAAAGCGTTCGCGAAAATATCGGTTGTATAAACCACTGGCGGGTTTACCAATATCGGCTGCTATAGCAAAATTTTTATTGGCGTAATACTTATAGGTGAAGGCAAACGGATCGCCAAATTTCACCCCAATACCGTGATATGGATATTTACTTTTGTCGAATACAGGACAAACTATTTTAGCCTTGTTGCCCCGAACACGCGCACCGTTGCTATAGCGCTCGCGGGTATACATACTCTTCCCTCTGTTCTGTGCGTACAACGTTTCCGTAAACGTGCAGGCAACAAGCAGGCAAAAAATGGATAGAGCTATAGTGTTTTTGAAAAGCATTACGGCAAATATAACTGTTTTGCCGTGTACACATAAAATACAAAGTCGAAGGGTGCATCAAACAAACTCTTTATACTGCATCTTGTGGAGTTGGGCGTAATACCCCTCCTGCAGCAGCAGCTCATCGTGGCGGCCAATTTCTTTTATCTCGCCATGATCGAGCACAATGATCTTATCCGCTTTCTGGATGGTAGATAACCGGTGTGCTATAACGATAGACGTTCGGCCGCTCATCATTTTTACAATAGCTTGCTGAATGAGTTCCTCCGTTTCACTGTCAACAGACGAAGTGGCTTCATCCAACACTAATATTTTTGGATTGAATACCATAGCCCGGATGAAGGATATAAGTTGACGTTGTCCCACAGATAACGTGGCACCTCGCTCCATAACATTATAAGAATGTTTACCAGGAAGACGTTCAATGAATTTGCGTGCACCCACCAGGTCTGCAGCATGCCATACCATCTCTTCTGTTACTTCCGGGTTGCCCAACGTAATGTTGTTTAAGATGGTATCGGAGAAGAGAAATACATCCTGTAGTACTACCCCTATATTTTTGCGCAATGTTCCAAGTTCGTATTGCTTGAGGTCACGGCCATCTACCTGTATAGACCCTTTGTTGATTTCGTAAAAGCGATTCAACAGGTTAATGATGGATGATTTACCGGCACCTGTAGCGCCCACTAATGCCACCGTCTCTCCCGGACGAATGTGGAGGTTAATATCTTTCAATACATAATCAGGCTCATTATAGGCGAACCATACGTGATCGAATTTTACATCTCCCTGAATGTGTTCCGGTATATATTTACCGTCTTCCTGCACGTGTTCTTTTTCATCCAGCAAATTCATTATACGCGATGAGCTTACAATACCCATTTGAAGTGTATTGTACCGATCGGCAATCATACGAATGGGGCGGAAGAACATCTGCACGTACATGATAAAGGCAATGAGCTTACCAATTGTTATACCCGTTTCTTCATAGTGAATTATACCTTTGGCACCATACCATACCAACAGACCTATACCGGCAGCTGCAATGATCTCGGCAACGGGATAGTATATAGAGTAATACAGTACAGATCTCAGGTTTGACTGCTTATGTTCTTCGTTGATCTCTTTGAATTTTTCGAATTCTCTTTTTTCACTCCCGAAGATCTGCACGATGTTCATGCCGGTAATGTGTTCCTGCACAAAGGTGTTGAGGTTCGCTACAGCGTTGCGTACTTCATTAAAGGCAACTTTTATTTTCTCTTTGAATACGTACGTACTGATAAGCAGTAGAGGTAACGTTGACAAACTAAGCAACGCCAGTCGCCAATCCTGGTAGAACATAAATCCAAGAATAAAAATAATCTGCAACAGATCGCCAGCCATTGCAGCAAGACCTTCGCTGAAAACATCGGCCAGTGTCTCAACATCCGATATAGTGCGTGTAACAAGGCGGCCAATAGGAGTCTTGTCAAAAAACTTTAACCGCAGGCTTATGATGTGCTGGTATAGTTTCATGCGTATATCGCGGATCACCTGCTGACCAAGCCATCCGGATATATAGGTATGAAAGTATTGCGCAATGGAGTTGATGACAAGAAGCACCATCAGCAATATCATCATGCGTACCATGGCATCGTAATTACCAAAGGCAACATCATGATCTAACGTATACTGAATGAGAATAGGACGTGTTGGCGCCAGTACACCCAGCACCAGGGTAAGCACGATCACCAAAATGAAGCGAACTTTATACGGTTTTACAAACTTCATCAGCCGGTTAAGTACTGACCAGTCGATAATATTTCCGCTGCTTACTTTCTCTTTCTCCACGGTGGTTTGGGGATTTTACAATGCTATGGCTTTCCGGGTGAACGTTGAATGAAGACAACTTGTTCGGCCCTGTCCCGCAATATTTTTAAAACGTCACTATATACTTTACAGGTACTCGTTATGCCGTTGCTCTGTAGTACATAACAGACGAATTGCTTTCTTTCAGAATATCACCGGCAACACGTTTGATGTCATCCGTTGTTACGGCGTTGATCTTTGCGCCTTCTTCATTCACCAGGTTTGCATCGCCCGAAAGTTTGGAGAATGCCAGGTTCATGGCGCGGTTCATTACTTCCATCTCACCAAACTCCAGTGTAGACTCTGCCTGGTTCTTTACTTTTTCAAGTTCAGCTGTGGCTACACCATCGGCTACAACCTGTTTTAATATAGTCTCAACTTCGTGTTCGGCATCTTCTATAGATATACCATCTTTAATGCGACCGCTTACAACCAGCAGACCCGGATCGATAGTACCCATTACAAACGAAGATATAGAAGTAAATATCTCTTTCTCTTTAACAAGTTGCTGGTAGAGGCGGCTCGATTGCCCGCGACTTAATATATCACTGAGTAAATCAATGGCATAGTAATCATCATGAAAACGCCCGGGCATGTGCCATGCTTTATAGAGTGCATTGGCGGGTACTTTCGCGTGTACTTCCAGCGATCGCTTTTGTGTTTGTGCCGGCTCGCTCGCGAGTTTGCGCTGTCTTGTTTTTCCGGAAGGTATAGGACCAAACCATTTTTCAGCAAGTGCCTTTACCTGCGCTAAAGTTACATGACCAGCCACTACCAGTATAGCATTGCTGGGTACATAATGTGTAAAGAAAAAATCCTTTACATCTTCCATGGTAGCATTTTCAATGTGGCTTATCTCTTTACCGATAGTTGCCCATTGATACGGATGTTGCTGATACGCCAGTGGACGAAGTTTCAACCACACATCTCCATAGGGTTGATTGAGATAGCGTTGTTTGAATTCTTCTACCACAACCTTACGCTGTACTTCCAATGCTTTCGGATCGAATGAAAGACTGAGCATACGATCACTCTCCAGCCAGAAACCTGTCTCCAGGTTGGCAGCTGGTAACGTCAGGTAATAGTTGGTGATGTCGGTGTTGGTAAACGCGTTGTTCTCACCGCCTACGCGTTGCAGTGGTTCGTCATAACTCGGAATGTTTACCGAGCCTCCAAACATTAAATGTTCGAAGAGGTGAGCAAAGCCCGTCTTGTCTGGCCGCTCATCACGAGAACCGACATCGTATAAAATATTCATCACGGCAATCTGAACCGTTGGGTCTTCGTGCACAATTACGCGCAAGCCGTTATCTAATGTAAATTCCTGAAAGTTGATCATGTGGGTTCAAAAATAGCAAGATCAATTGATTTTGATAATGATAAAAATATCTGCTATTCCTCCAGCTTTTCCTGCGGGAGAGAAATAACAAATGTAGTACCTTCACCAACAACAGATGTAGCTTCAACAGTTCCTTTCAGCTTGGCAACCGATTCTTTTAAAATGTAGAGTCCAAGCCCCGAACCCTGTGCATCTTCATTGGCACGGTAGAACATATCGAATATGCGCGAGAGATGCTGCGGTTCAATACCGATACCGTTGTCTTCAATGGTAATAACGTAACGCGTGTCGGAGCATGCGAGTGAGATGCGTACAAATGGTTTTCGATCACCATTAGTCCAATAAAACTTAATAGCATTCGAAATAAGATTGTTGAGAATAATTTTCAATCGCGTAACATCCGATATCATTTCTTTGGCAGCGCCATCATCGATCATAAACAATATCTTGTTATAGCTTGGTGCATATTGATGATCGTATAAAATATTCTGAACAAAACTTTTAAAGTGAAAACGCTCCAGCTTGATCGGCATGCGCGAGTTGCGTGAGTAACTCACCACTTCTTCAATAAATTCTTCAAGCTTGCGCACACTGCTCTCCATCATAGACAAATAGGTCTCATGACTGTCGAGTGATTTATCCAGCCGCGCTACCATAATAAGCCCGAGTATAGATTTCAGCGGAGCACTCAAATCATGCGATGCACTATATACAAAACGATCGAGCTCGGAATTTCGAAGTGTAAGTTCTTCGTTAGCCTTTTGCAGATCGTGTGTACGCTCGGTAACAAGTTCCTGCAAATGCAGTCTGCGTTTACGCATGAAGTGGGAACTGATGGAGAATGTTATCCATGCGATGAGCAGTGCAGCAAGTACTGCCCCGAGAATAAAGTTATTGCCGAGCCAGTACGGTTTACCAATGGAAACAATAAACTCCGATGGCTCGCTCCAGCCCAGCCCGGTATTCTTACGGGCACGTACATATATAGTATGTTGACCAAAGGAAAGATCAGAAAGACTCAGCTCGCTTGACTCCAGTGTATGCCAGTTGTTGTCGTCATCCACACGAAACTGCATGGTAATTTTATTCTCCGGAAACGTAATGGGCGAGAACTGCATGTTGATAAACGAACCATAAGGCGCAGCAAGTTCTTTTACAAACTGCTTTCGGTCGCCATTCACCTGTGCGCCTACGCAGTAAGGTTTTAACGTTGGTTTATTACCCAGTATAGATGCAGCTGATAATGCTACACCAAACGAAGTGCCCACCCACACACGTTTCTTATGATCGATGTGAACACCCCTCACGGTAATGGTGTTGGAAGGGAGTCCTGCGTTTTCATCGTACAGCCAATACTCGCCGGTAACAACATCATAACGGATCAGACCAAATGAATTGGCGAAGAGTATATTTCGATCGTCCAGAACTTCAACCGAACTGACGGAAACATACGAGAGTGAACCTCCGAGGTCTACACGTGTTATACTTGCGTGGTCGTAGCGCAGCAGGCCTTCTGTTGTAGCGAGCCAGAGTACATCGTTGTGTACAGCAAAATCGCGAATGCTCAGGTCGGATACAACTTTGAAATCAATCGGCAGACTTATGTTCCGAAACTCATCACTTCCATTCGCTTTCAGGAAAAGATAATTGCCTACACCGCTGGACGCTGCATATATACCGCGTGGTCCTTCGCGCACTACGTTGATCTCACTTCGCTTGGCCAGCGGTACCTGGTAATGTTTAATATCAAATGACGCTGTAATTACTTTTAGTGTAGTGCTGCGCGCCTGGCTGAGCCATACATTCTCTTGTGAGTCCAGAAATATATCATGAACGAAATTGCCTTCCTTCGCGAAGTTCCACTGTCGTTTCAGTTTACCATTCTCAAATAGAAATACATCAAAAGCAGAGCTTGCCCACAACCCTTGCTTGCCAAATTGCAGTGATTGAAAATAGCTGCTGCGATTACTATATATTTCCCGTCTCTTCCAGGGCGCCCCGGGTGTTTCTTTTAACTCGACAAGTGTTTCTTTAAAGCAGTAGTATATAAGATTGTTTACCGGATCGTGTACAATGTCTTCAATGAAGTGTGCTTCCGAATTACGATCGGGTAAGATGAACGAATTCTTTTGCGCCAACACAAGACCTTTATCGGTCGATATCCACAGATCGCCTTCGCGACTCTGATAGGATGTATTAATGCCATTGAAATTAAACAACAGTGCTTCGAGTTGTGTGGTAATACTATCCGGACGAACGTGATACATGTCAGGCCCAAATGTACTCACCCATAAGCTTGAGTCCGGTGCCTGGATCAGGTGCGAAGCCTTCACGATGGGGAAAGCCATTTTTACTTCGGTAAATTCTCCCGACAGAAGCGTTGCTTTATAGAGCCCGTCCTGCGCAGCAATCCATAAACGTCCGCGTTCAAAAAGCACATGACTTATGCCATACGGAAGATTTGTTTTAAGCTGAAGAAAGCTGCGTGTAGGCTTGTCGTAGCGATATACTTTTCCCTGGTAAGATGTAGTATATAAATTGCCCTCATCATCTTCAAAGAAATTGAATGATCGCACAAATATAGGCGAGTGGTTCGCCATGCCGAAGTCGTAGCGGTTAAAGGATTTACCATTGTATGCCACCACCGATTGAGACTCTCCGATCCAGATGAGTCCTTCTTTATCCTCGTAAATTGATTTCGGATACCAGATGGTGGAATCAGTCGGAGTTCTGCTTCCCCGTATCAGCGACTTGAAGAATACGGTGTCGATCAGGTTTTGAATCTCAATCACATCCAGGTCACCAATAGCCAGCAGGCGACCGTCACGTGTATTTAAAAAGCCCTTGGTATATTGACTTTGCAGCGCGGATTTATAGGTATGAAAATCGATGCCGTCATACTTTACGAGTCCGTCATCGGTGGCAATCCAGAAAAATCCAAGCGAGTCCTGCGCAACCGCTTTGATAACATCGCTGGGTAATCCATCTTCTACCCGGTATTCGTGAAAACGGTACTCCTGCCCATGTATTACGCCCGCGAGCAAGCAACCGATTATCAACAAACTATACCTCATTACCTACAGGATGAACGATAAAGATAATAAGAGTTTTGAAGCCCAGCGGTGATTCGGTATTAAGAATTTATAGAATCTATTGAAAGTGAAAAACTCGCTTAACTTTGGGCCCTTACATCCAAGCACCTGTTATGAAATTTAACCGGAAAAGTTACAGCGATAGCGTTCTTAAAAAACTATATGAGTCGTTGCTCTTCCCGAGATTGATCGAAGAGAAGATGCTCATTCTGTTACGGCAGAATAGAATAAGCAAATGGTTTAGTGGTATCGGGCAGGAAGCCATCTCAGTTGGTATAACCCAGGCGTTGCAAAAAGACGAATACATTTTGCCGATGCACAGGAACCTCGGTGTGTTTACCGGTCGCGATATGCCCTTCGAAAAACTTTTTGCGCAATGGCAAGGTACTCCGGCCGGCTATACTAAAGGAAGAGATCGGTCATTTCATTTCGGAACCAACGAGCACCATATTGTTGGAATGATCTCGCACCTCGGTCCGCAAAACGGTGTGGCCGATGGTATAGCACTCGCCTCCAAACTGAAAGGTGAAAAGAAAGTTACTGTAGTGTTCAACGGAGATGGTGGCACCAGCGAAGGAGATTTTCATGAAGGTATAAATGTAGCGGCTGTGTGGGACTTGCCGGTAATTTTTGTTATAGAGAATAACGGCTATGGACTATCAACACCGAGCAACGAACAGTTTCGCTGTAAACAGTTTATTGACAAAGCTATAGGATACGGTATAGAAGGCGTGCAGGTAGATGGTAACAATGTGCTGGAGGTATATGATACGGTGCTGGCACTGGCCGAAAAACTGAGAGACAATCCAAGCCCTATATTACTGGAATGTATAACGTTTCGCATGCGTGGTCATGAAGAAGCGTCCGGTACTAAATATGTTCCGAAGGAGCTGATGGACGCTTGGGCGAAAAAAGATCCGGTAGAGAATTTCGAAAAATATCTCACCGAGCAAGGCGTTATTGATGCCACCTATATAGATGCTGTGCGCAAGCGCCTGAAGAAAGAAATTGAAGATGGATTGGCAACAGCCTTCGAAGAGAAACATCCCGAGGCAAGTACCGAACGCGAGCTGGCGGATGTATACGCTCCGTTCAAGCAGGTTGTGATTGAACCAGCCACAGAGAAAAAATCAGAGAAGCGTTTTATCGATGCGATAAGCGATGGCCTGCGACAGAGTATGGAACGCTTTGATAATCTTGTGTTGATGGGACAAGACATTGCCGAGTATGGTGGTGTCTTTAAAATTACCGAAGGCTTTGTAGAGAAGTTTGGTAAAGCGCGCGTGCGCAATACACCGCTCTGCGAAGCAGCTATTGTTGGTACCGGTCTTGGTCTTTCTGTAAAAGGAATGAAGGCTATGGTTGAAATGCAGTTCGCAGATTTTGTTACGGAAGGCTTCAACCAGATTGTAAACAATCTTGCTAAAACACATTGGCGTTGGGGACAGCCAGCAGATGTTGTGGTGCGTATGCCTACCGGAGCCGGTACAGCAGCAGGTCCTTTTCACTCGCAGAGTAATGAAGCGTGGTTCTTTCATACACCCGGATTAAAAATAGTATATCCTTCTAACCCGTACGATGCGAAAGGTTTACTGTGCGCTGCACTCGAAGATCCGAATCCGGTAATGTACTTTGAGCACAAGCTGATGTATAGAACGCTGAAAGATTTTATACCAGACGATTACTATACTGTTGAGATTGGAAAGGCTAAACGCGTGCGCGAAGGTTCTTCCATATCAATCATTACCTATGGTATGGGGGTACATTGGGCAACTGAAATTCTCGACACACTTCCGAATGTTGATGCTGATGTTATTGATCTGCGATCATTACTTCCGTGGGATAAAGACGCTGTGTTTGAATCGGTGAAGAAGACAAGCCGCGTTCTCGTGCTGCATGAAGATACCCTGACGGGAGGAGTAGGGGCCGAGATTGCAGCGTGGATCAATGAAAATTGTTTTCAATATCTGGATGCACCGGTGATGCGCGAAGCGAGTCTGGATACAGCCATTCCGTTTGCACCTACACTGGAGCAGAACTTCTTGCCCAAGGTAAGGCTGAAGGCAAAAATTGAATCGCTTTTGGACTATTGATTTTTGTCAAAGTAAATGTTGCAACGACCAGACGGATTACCCGGACGGATGTGTTGTTATTTTGACCTTCAGAAAAATCCAATAAAACGCTTTATCATACGTTCTGAAATCCAGAAAGCAATTTTTACTATCTTGGCCTGTTTCTTTATCATTTTTTGAACGCAAGGATCCACAATAGCACGACCATTTTTTCAACGACCTTCAAGTCGCTAGGTCTTGTCATTATTCTTTTTTTACTGGCGATGCCCGCTTTGGCGCAAAATACCAAAGGTGACAGGCCATCTTCTTCCGGTGGAGGAACGAAACGGGAAAATCGATTTAAGATTTTCAAAAAGAAAAAGACTCGTACGTCTAAGCAGCCAAGCTACGGCCGCGCGCAACCCAGAAGATCGTCACGTGCCAATACACCTCGCAAAGAATCCAAAGCAGGTAAATCCATTCGCATGTTTCCGCGCGAATCATCCCGACCCAGCGATAAACAAAGAGCATGGCGCGGTGATATTTCCGGAAGACGCATTCGTACACAGGATAAAGAAAGTTCGGCAGGCAAACGAAATGTATACCCGCAGAGCGGACGGTATGCCAACAGAAGACCGAGCGAAAGACAACGCGCAGCAAGAGGTTCAGCAGGTGGCCCTCCGGCTAGTACACGCAGCAGAACCGGTAAGACCAGTAACGTATACCCACAGCGTTGGCAGTATACAAACAACCGGTCGCGAACTCCGCAGACTAAACAGCGCGCTGTATCGAATCGCGCTACACTAGCACGTCTTAACAAGTTGCAGGGTGATCCGAACGGGCCGAGACCAAAGCCGAAAAGAAAAGTAGTTCCTCGCTCAGCTTCGCGTTCATTTATAGCGCGCAGAAGTACAAATATATATGCAAGCTTCCCGAGGCCTAAACGCAAACAGGAGCGTGCTTACGAAGGCGATATAGCCGGCAGACCACTTCGCACCAAAAATTATGAAACGCCTCGTCCGGGTGTAATTTCTCCCGGCTTCAAACCGTATGCGGGAAGAAAACGCGTAGGCGACAGACCTTATCGCGGCCCGGCAGCCGGAGGCTACCGTTCGGCTACACGCACAAAACCAAGAGCGTGGACAGGAGATATAGCGGGCAGAAGATTACGAAGCAGAAATTATACTTCTAAGAAAAGAGTAGAAGGAAGACCAACCTTATCACCAGGCGTTCGCACTGCGACACGTTCCGGACAAGTGCAAGGTAAAATTGCTCCGAGAGGTCCGGGTATAGGAGCCAGTCGTTTGGGCAGATATCAATCACAACTCCGCGGTCGCAGAACTTCGAAGGGAGGCGGCAGTGTAAGTGGAAAACTGTGGAACAATAAACAGTCTGCTATACCGGTGCGTCCTCCGGGTGCTAAATCTGCAGGCTTGTATTCAACACGAATGAAAGGCAGACGTCCTGTAAAGGGAGGCGGCAGTGTTAGTGGTAAACTTTGGAATAACCGACAGAGTGCTATACCTGTGCGTACCCCCGGTTCACGCTCTGCCGGCTTGGCGCGCTATACCGAAAGTATGAAAGGCAGACGTCCTCTCAAAGGAGGTGGCAGTGTAAGTGGTCGTGTGTGGAATAATCGCGAAACACCTTTACCGGTTCGTACTCCGGGCGCAAGATCTCAGGGACTTCAACGCTATACTACAGGCATGAAGGGTAAACGTCCTTTGAAAGGAGGCGGTAGTGTGAGCGGTAAACTTTGGAACAACCGCGAGACCCCTATACCCGTACGCACACCACCTGAGTCAGCACGACAGCAAGGCGGCTATCCGGGAAGAATGAAAATGTTTTCGGTGCAGCCGGGCTTCTCTGATCAGGGAGAAGAATTTACCGGAACGATCAGGCGACCGCGCTTCTGGAAAGACTATATCCGGAATCCGAAAGCAAATGAAAACGCTATCAAGAAAAAGCGTCCGAAGAGTCCAACGTATGCAGTCGATGGCTACCAGATCGCTGTGCGTACGCGTAAGTATGTAAAGAATGAAAGAGCTGCAGAAGAGGCTACACCGAAACTGAAGCCAACGCGGACTACACTTGCTACAGGTGATCTGCATATAAAAATGAAACAACCTGCGCATGGCAAAAAGAAGAATGCTCCTGAAGATGCTATACCTGGTTTAACACCGAGCAAGCAAACTGTAAAAGCAAGTCAGTATGCACGAGGTGTTCGCCGTACGTGGGACTATATCCACAATCCAAGTAGTTCTGAGGAAGCGCTTCGCGTGCGTGAACCCGGAAAAGCGTTTGCACGCTCTACGGATTACCAGGGAAATATTAAGATGCAAAAGTTCAGGCTCTTTGAGAAAAACCGCGCACTCCATCCGGATGCAAAGTTTGTGAAGATCAACAAGAATAATGTTGATAGCGAAAGAGACTTGTTGACGAACTTTAAATTGTGGTGGGCGCGTTTATTTAAGAAAGAAGAAACACAGCCCGATCATCTTAAAGACAAAGGACATAAACCTCGTTACGATAAGGGTGAAAAAGGATTGTGGTATGAATAACGATGCTTATGAAGTGGAATGAATTAAACACAGTTAGTCAACTCGAGCAGATTCGAGAAGAGTCAAAAGAAAAGCCGGTTGTTATTTTTAAACACAGTACACGTTGTGCTACCAGTCGCATGGTGCTTGACAGATTGGAGCGCAACTGGAAGCCGGAAGAACTTGGAAACGTAAAGGCGTATTACCTGGATCTGATTTCATACCGGGAAGTGTCTAACCAGATAGCGGAACAGTTTGAGATTGAACATGAATCGCCTCAGTTACTGATCATTGCCGATGGCAAAGCCGTTTATGACCGATCGCATTTAGGTATAGACTATAACCAGATTCGTGAAGAGTTAAAAAGCTGAAGGCAGCTTTTTGGCTTTGACTTCAATTTACTTTCGGGGTCATTCTAGTAAAATTGCCGGTTTTAGCAGATTTGTCGCGTCTATTCCCGTGAATGTCCTGATGTGTGAGAATCTTTAAAATCATTCCAATAACTTCAGGATTATATTTGCGTTAGGTATTTAAAATTCTAAATTTATCATAAAGATTTTGTGAGGATGCTGCGGTCTGTATCGGTTTTAATTTTAGCAGTTTGCACGGTAATGCTATCATCAGGCGTTCACGCACAGACGCAGGATAGTTATGAGTACCAATCAGAATTTACCTGGGGTATAAACAAGAATACATCGGGTGGTTTGATCGGTGGTCTTGTTTTCAAGAAAGCAAGAAAGCTCAACGACCGCACACTTGAGACTTTCGGTCTCGAGATCATGAATGTTAAACACCCGCAGGAAGTACGCACCAACTCCATCAATACCGGTAATTATTTCATTTACGGAAAGAGTAATTATCTCTATGCGTTCCGTCTTCAGTACGGTCGTGATCGAATCCTTTTCAAGAAAGCACCACAGCAAGGCGTAGAGATTAAAGGTATACTTGCCATTGGCCCTACCATTGGTGTAGTCGCGCCTTACTATGTAGAGTATGCACGCAGCAGCGATCTGGTCTCACGTTCTGTACAATATCAGCAGGGCATGGCAGCAGAAGATATCATGGGTACCGGAAGATTGTTTGAAGGTATAGATGAATCCAAGATAGTGCCCGGTGCCAACCTGAAAGCTGCTATCAACTTTGAATTAGGTACAACCAAAAGTCAGGTTACAGGTTTTGAAGCAGGCTTTCTGATCGATGCCTATACCAAAACGATCGAGCTGATGCCCGCAGCGAAAAATTACTCGGTGTTCCCCACACTCTTCATTACGCTCTTCTACGGAAGCAGAAAATAGCAGCTCCATCATTTTCCTTTTTGTTATTTAAAATGTTCGCATTAGGTTGACACTATATTTCACTTTGTCAACTTATGGAACGAAGAAAACTGCACGCACAAGGCCCTGTGTTCTCACGCATCATTGCAGGTGCATGGCGCTGGAATTTACCCGAAGCATCCGTACATCAATTGATCGGTACATCGCTCGAACAAGACATCACCACGTTCGATCATGCAGATATATATGGCGATCATGGCAACGAAGCAATTTTTGGAAATGTATTACGCGGCAGTTCTTCCCTTCGTGAGAAGATGGAGATCGTAACGAAGTGTGGTATAAAATTTCCGTCAGCACATCGGCCTTCCAGTTGGGTAAAGCATTACGATACTTCCAAAGAACATATAGTATGGTCGGCCGAGAATTCGCTCAAAATGCTTGCTACTGATCGCATCGATTTACTGCTCATCCACCGTCCTGATCCGCTGCTGAATCCGGAAGAAGTTGCTGAAGCCTTTACATCACTGAAGCAAAGTGGCAAGGTGCTATATTTTGGTGTATCAAATTTTACACCTACGCAATTCGAAATGCTGCAGAGTTATTTGTCGTTTCCATTAGTAACAAACCAGGTTGAAGTATCCTTAACACATCATGCTCCGCTGTTCGATGGTTCACTGGATATACTTATGAAACATCGCGTAGCACCGATGGCATGGTCGCCACTAGGAGGCGGTAAACTGATGGAAGGTAAATCAGCAGTTTTTGCAAAAGCATCACAGTACAAAGCTACCGAAACACAAATGGCATTAGCATGGTTGCTGAGGCATCCATCCGGTATGTTTCCGGTTATTGGCACTACAAAGCCTGAACGTATTGTTGAAAGTGCACAGGCTGTAAATATCAACCTTGATACACAGGATTGGTTTGAAATGTTAAAGCTTGTGCAGGGTAAAGAAATGCCTTAATATACTTTGCTCTGCTTTAGTGCAATGCGATGTTTCCAAAGCTGGATGATGAGTGCAGTAATGCCGGTCATAACCATAGCGATGATCCAGACGAAGAACATTGAATGATTGTTGAAGATCCACGGCACTAGGGTGAGCACTATAAAAATTACTCCGGTAATTACCCACAGCGGGTCGGTCATAAACTTATCTTCAGGTTCGGTGGTGAGGTCGAGTTTGATGTGATGATCCTGCCTGAATAATATCATCCATTTTTTATAGTCCCAAAGAATGAGGAAGATTGTGGCCAGTAGCATCAGCGTGGTAATAATGGGAGTGCCCATGCCGAAGTCTATAGCATGTGTAATTACAAATACATTGAGAATGATGGGCAGAAACATCATGGCACCAACAGTAGCAAAGCGCTGTGTCATGAGCAGTGCACCTGCAATGAACTGACCCCAGCCGAGAAAATTCCAGTAAAAACCAGTTTGATACATGGCGTCAAAAAAATAACCAACAGGTTCTGTTGGTGGAATACTGGTAAATCGCATACTTTTAATCTTGACGATTGATGCGAAAACAAAAGCGAATCCGACAAGATAACGCAGGTAAATTATGGCCAGCTTAAACAACAGCAGCCTTTTTAGCGTATCAATGAATTTCATGGATGGTAGACGGACACCGAATGAAGATGTTACAATTCTTTTTTTGATTTTGCCGGAAACATTCAGCAGAGCATTTTTGTATTCTTCTTATTGCAAAGTTTCAACATGGCGAAAGCAGCAGCAGAAAAGAAAGTAACAGACCTTACCGGTCATGAAAATATTGAAGTAATCGGGGCACGCGAGCATAACCTCAAAAACATTAACGTTGAGTTTCCCCGAAACAAACTCGTAGTCATCACAGGCATCAGCGGCAGCGGAAAATCATCGCTTGCCTTTGATACCATTTATGCCGAAGGACAGCGCAGGTATATGGAGAGTTTCTCCGCCTATGCGCGAAGCTTTCTCGGTAACCTGGAGCGTCCGGATGTTGACAAGATCAACGGATTGAGTCCGGTAATTTCCATCGAACAAAAAACTACATCGCGAAATCCCAGATCAACCGTAGGTACGGTAACGGAGATATACGATTTCATGCGTCTGCTATATGCGCGTGCGGGTGAAGCATTTTCATATCTCAGTGGCGAACGCATGGTGCGCCAGTCGGAAGAGCAGATACTTGATGCTATCCTGCAAAATCATAAAGGCAAAAAACTTATTCTTCTCGCACCTATTGTAAAAGGAAGAAAAGGACACTATCGCGAACTGTTTCAGCAGATCAGAAAGTCAGGCTATACGAAAGTACGTGTAGACGGGGAGTTGCAGGACATCACTGCGAAGATGCAACTCGATCGTTACAAAATACACGATATAGAAGTGGTGATCGATCGCATTGTAGTAGATTCAAAAGATCGTCATCGTATCGGGCAGTCGATTGGTAAATCGCTCAAGGAAGGTAAAGGTATAATTATGGTGATGGAGGAAAACGGAAAGGTGCATCACTTCTCCAAATTCCTCATGGATCCCAAAACAGGTTTATCATACGATGAGCCTGCTCCCAATATGTTTTCCTTCAACTCTCCGTATGGAGCGTGTCCTACCTGCAATGGTTTAGGACAGATTGAAGAGATCACCGAAGAGTCTATCATTCCGGATAAAAAGTTAAGTATAAGTCGCGGAGGATTTTTACCGCTTGGTGAGTATCGCGACATCTGGATCTTTAAAAAGATTGAAGCTATACTCAAGCGCTATAAACTCACACTGAGTACACCCATAAAAGAGTTTCCGAAAGAAGCACTGAAAGTTTTACTCTATGGTGATGATGAACCGGTAGCAGTAGCATCTGTGAAATATCCGGGCACGGAGTGGAACACGCGCTTTGAAGGCATCATTAACTTTTTGGAGAAACAACGCGATGAAGGATCGGAAGCGATCAAGAAATGGGTTGAAGATTTTACCATTATCAAGAAGTGTCCGGAGTGTAACGGTGCGCGACTGAAAAAAGAATCACTTCATTTTAAGATCGATAATAGAAATATAGCCGAGCTTGCAGAACTCGATGTACAGGCATTACAAAAATGGTTTGAAGGACTTGAGAAACGCCTGAATGAAAAACAACGTGTTATAGCAACAGAAGTCTTGAAAGAGATACGCAAGCGCATAGGGTTTCTGCTTGATGTAGGATTGGACTATCTGAATCTGAATCGTCCTATACGTACGTTGAGTGGTGGTGAATCACAACGCATCAGGCTTGCCACACAGATCGGTACACAACTCGTAGGTGTACTATATATTCTGGACGAGCCGAGTATAGGACTTCACGCGCGAGACAATGTAAAGCTTATCAAAGCACTGAAAGATCTGCGTGATATAGGCAACAGCGTTGTAGTAGTGGAGCACGATAAAGACATGATGCTGGAGTGCGACTATATATTGGATATAGGTCCCGGTGCAGGTCGTCATGGAGGTCACGTAGTAAATGCCGGTGATCCGAAAACATTTATAGCCAACAACAGTACAACCGCTAAATTTCTAAGCGGTAAAATGGCTATACCGTATCTGAAAGAAAGACGAAAAGGTACAGGTGAAAAGATGGTGTTGAAGGGAGCTTCCGGTAACAACCTGAAAGATGTAACGCTTGAAATTCCACTCGGTACTCTTACCTGTATAACCGGAGTTTCCGGCAGCGGTAAATCTACGCTGATACATGAAACGCTGTTCCCTATATTGAATCAGCATTTCTATAATTCGCGCACCGAGCCACTTACATTCGAGAAGATCGATGGACTTCAGCACATTGATAAAGTAATAGAAGTAGATCAGTCTCCTATCGGTCGCACGCCACGATCAAACCCGGCAACCTATACCGGTGTGTTCAGTGATATTCGCGACCTGTTTGCACAGATGCCGGAAGCAAAGATCAGAGGGTATAAAACCGGTCGCTTCTCCTTCAACGTGAAAGGTGGCCGATGTGAAACCTGTGAAGGTGCAGGTCTGCGTTTGATCGAGATGGAATTTTTACCGGATG
The DNA here is from genome assembly GCA_966211525.1 of uncultured Chitinophaga sp. Taxonomy (GTDB): domain Bacteria; phylum Bacteroidota; class Bacteroidia; order Cytophagales; family Cyclobacteriaceae; genus Ohtaekwangia. The sequence goes on from CBIHOZ010000001.1 coordinate 47,076, forward strand.
TACATGTACCTTGTGAGACTTGTAAAGGTAAACGCTATAACCGCGAAACACTCGAAGTACGCTTCAAGGGTAAATCCATCAGTGATGTACTCGATATGACGGTCGAAGAGGCTGTAACATTCTTCGAGAATCAACCGAAGATATTGAGAAAGATACAAACCCTAAGTGAAGTAGGGCTGGGGTATATTTCGCTTGGGCAGCATGCTACTACACTTTCCGGTGGTGAAGCACAACGTGTAAAGCTCGCTACTGAACTTTCCAAGCGCGATACCGGTAAAACATTTTATATACTGGATGAGCCTACAACCGGTTTGCATTTCCAGGATATAGCGCACTTACTCGATGTGTTGCAGAAGCTGGTGGATAAAGGTAATTCTGTGCTGGTAATTGAGCATAACCTCGATGTTATAAAAGCATCCGACTATATTGTTGATCTTGGTCCTGAAGGCGGTGCGAAAGGAGGAAAGATCATTGCAAAAGGAACACCGGAAGAAGTGGCTAAAAGTAATGCGGGCTATACCGGCAAATTCCTGAAAGCAGAGTTAAACTAAACTATACATTACCCTATATATAGATCGGGTATGATCCGATCACCTTTGTATGAATGCAAATACCCGGCAATATCTTTTTGGTGGAATATTTCTGCTCGTAGGTTTTTACCAGCTATACCAGCATGATTATTTGGAAGCAGCACTTTACCTGCTCGCTGCGCTGTCGTTTATGTTTAACTCACTGGCAGCCGAACCGCGACTGGCAGCCTATAAGAAACCGCTCGTTATCATTACGTGGACGTTTATGATTGCCACGGGACTCGTGTTCCTGTATGTGCTTCAATTCAAGTTTCGGTAATGCGCTGCAGCCATCCACATAAATCCTGAACCAGAAGGCCGCTATTTCTGTACTTTTGAATTGTGGATACCGTGGTTAACAAGTATAGACTATATTGGAGTTTGCAGATTGGCGGGTGGATGCTTTACGCATTCATTCAGATCGTTTCCAGCGTGCTGGCATCCGGTGGAGGCGTGGCACCGAGGCGCATTATATTCCTGCTGGTAGAGGCTATATTGTGTTTGCTCGTATCTCATTTCTTCCGAAGCTTTCTCATCCGCTGGAAGTGGCTATACTTCCCGATGCCTAAACTTATACCGAGTGTATTGATGGCCGTTTTCGTAATGGGTATCATTGTATACTTTCTGCGTATACCGGTAAATCTTCTTCTCGGGAGACTGTTCGATCCGATTATAGCGTTTGATCCTTCGCAGATTTTAGGACAATCATTTTTTTATACTATACTGTTTTTCCTCTGGGCGCTCTTCTACTTCATTTATCATTACTTCGATCGTTATAATAAATCACTGAAGTATGAAGCTTCGATGATAGAGATCGAATTGAATAACCTGAAGTCGCAGCTTAACCCGCATTTTATTTTTAATGCGTTGAATAGTATACGCGCTTTAGTAGATGAAAATCCCTCCAAGTCAAAACAGGCGATCAATCAGCTTTCAAACATTTTAAGAAACAGTCTGGCATCGGATAAAAAAGGCCTGACAAAATTTGATGACGAACTCCGGATCGTGAAAGATTATCTTGGTCTGGAAAGTATACGTTTTGAAGAACGCCTGAAGACTGAATTTGATATTCATCCGTTATCCTACGGATTTCTTGTTCCGCCACTCATGATCCAGACGTTGGTTGAGAATGGAATTAAACACGGCATTTCCAAGTTAACGAAGGGTGGCATGATACAGGTGAAGACATATGTTGACAACGAGCGTATGAAGATCCATATTCGTAACACCGGACATTTGGTTAACGGAGTGAAGCGAACTAAAACCGGGCTTGGCCTGAAGAATACCATACAGCGGTTGAAACTGATTTATGGCGATGAAGCTTCTTTCCGTATTGTAAACGAAAACGATAATTTTGTACTTACTGAAATTATAATTCCTCAACAGATCACTTATGAGAGCATTAATCGTGGACGATGAGCGTTTGGCTCGTAAAGAATTAATGAAATTACTGGAAGACCACCCGATGATTGAAGTAGTTGGGGAAGCCGCTAACGCTGATGAAGCGATGCAATTGGTGAATGACCTCAATCCGGATTTATTATTTCTGGATATACAGATGCCAGGCAAAACAGGATTTCAATTGCTGGAAGAACTCGATGGTGTACCCCTGGTAGTGTTTACTACTGCGTACGATGAGTTTGCACTGAAAGCTTTTGAAGTAAACGCACTCGACTATCTCTTAAAACCCATACAACCGGAACGTCTCGCGGAAACCGTATCGAAGCTCGCAGAGAAAGAAAGAGCAAAGGTTGCTGCCATTCGCGGACCCGAGAAAAAATTAGGTCTCAATGATCAGGTGTTTGTGAAAGATGGTGATCGTTGCTGGTTCGTAAGTCTTTCCAACGTGCGTCTGTTCGAATCAGATGGTAACTATATCAAAGTATATTTCGATGCCAACCGTCCGATGATTCACAAGTCACTCAATGCACTGGATGAGAAACTGGATGAACGTGCCTTCTTCCGTGCAAGTCGCAAGCATATCGTTAACCTGAGCTGGGTGGAAGGCATTGAGCCGTGGTTTAACGGTGGTCTTATGGTAAAGCTGCGCGGAGGTGATAAAGTAGAAGTAAGCCGCAGACAGGCTGCTAAATTCAAGGATATGATGAGCCTTTAGTGTGCTTCTGTGTTTGGGTGTGTATGTGTTTGGGTTGAATGCACACCTGCGCGTATAGGGGTTACGTTAGTACGAGGTCGATGAGTTCTTTTTGAACGTTCCAGTCTTTGGCGAGTTTTAGCATCGCGGTGGCTTCCATTTCGGTAACGTAGCCTTTCAGGTTGTTGGCTTGCCAAACCATGTTGATTAATTCGATGCGTTTTTCTTTGGAGTAATCGCCAATGATATCGTTCAGGTAATCGCGGGCGCGATCGAAGGCTGTGATGTAGTCTTCTGCAATGAAATCAAGTGCCCAGGCATATTCCTTATGTGCCTCCAGTTCATCGGCAGTTTTGTCAAGATCGTTCTTCTCTTCCTCATCCAGTCCGTGATAGTGAAAGATCACAGACTTCAGAAGCATAAACACCTTCTTTTCTTCCGGGGATTTCATTTTTTTGGGTTGCAGGAATTCGAAAAATACGAAACTATCGTTGAGCTTGAAAGACGATCTGTTCAGGGAAGCATAAATAAATCCGAGGCAATTTTATCAGCCAGTAATTTCCCGCTTTTCGTTAGCAGCAACGTATCATTTCGTAGTAGTGCAAATTTTTGTTCGCATAAAGATTCTATGTATTGCCTATGGTCGGCCAGCAGATCATACTGGTAAAGCTCCTGAAGTTTTTTCAGGTCAGTGCCCCATTGCGTGCGCAGCGTGGTGAGCAGAAAATCGTTGATCTTGTCTTCGCGTGTTAAACTCTCCAGCGTAAACGGAATAATATTCTGCTGCATACTTCGAACATATGCTGCATTGTTGCTGATGTTATACTGACGACTGCTCTGGTTATACGAATGCGCGCTGGGTCCTACACCTAAATATCTCTCCTGTTTCCAGTAACTGCTGTTGTGCCTGGATTCAAAACCAGGTCGTGCAAAATTTGATACCTCGTATTGAGCAAAGTCTGCAGCTTCGAGCAACGTTACCAGTGTCTCAAGTTGTGTGGCCGCTATGTCATCTTCCGTAACTTTCAGTTTTCCGGTTGCTGCCCATCGTCCAAAAACAGTTTTGTCTTCAATGGTGAGCGAGTATGAAGAAATATGCTCAGGAGAAAGGCGTATAGCCTGCACGATATTTTGTTTCCACGCTTCATCGTCTTGTCCCGGAATCGCGTAGATCAGATCTATACTGATGTTTTGAAAGCCGGCATCACGTGCTTCTTCAACGCATATCACAGCAGACTGACCGTTATGTGCGCGATTTAAAAACTGTAGTACTTTATCATCAAAAGACTGTATGCCGATACTCAGACGATTCACTCCCTGACTTCGAAGTTGTCTCAACCGCGGCAATGAAAGATCATCAGGATTTGCTTCAAATGTAATTTCGGCAGCTTCATTGACGGAGAAATTTTTATGAATTGTAGTGAATAACAATTCAAGTTCTTCGGCATCTAGCATTGAAGGAGTGCCGCCACCAAGATAAATTGTGTTGATGCGTTCTCCATTTACGTAGTCTTTTTGAAGCGTGAGCTCACGTGCAATGGCTTCTACTAACTCACGTTTTGTTGAGAGATTTGTAGAAAAATGAAAATCGCAGTAGTAACAAGCCTGCTTGCAAAAAGGAATATGTAAGTAAATTCCTGCCATAAAGTGATGTAAACTTACCAGCATTTCCGATATCAGTCCAATTCTGATATTTTTGAAACTTTGTTATCCATGAAGATAAACCAGTACATCTTTCTGATCTTGCTGTTAGCGTGTGGCACACAACTGTGTGACGCGCAAAAACTCATCGTTAAAAAAGATCTTAAATCAGATTGGAAAATTTATCAGGACGATCAGTACAGTTCATATGCAGAAGCTGGCGAAGATGCTTCATCTGTGTACTTTCAAATCAGACTGGCAGAATTCAGTAAAGATTTTTTAGTCGTACACGATACGGAAATTTTTAATCTTTTTGTCAACGGGAAATTCGTTGCCAGTACGCAACACCTTACGTTGAAAATCGACAGTCTTCGAAAAGTTTTTTCATCGGCGGTTATTACTTGTGCGATCCATCAGAAGACAGGTATCTCAAAGACGTTGGTAACGCAGATCAGATCATCCATGCCATTAGCGAAAAAGGGTGATATAGTTTTAGAGCAACGATCATCATCGTTTCGCGACTTTGCTATTATCAGTTTTATGATCCTGGTGATTATGCTCATCACGATCGTGCGACTCAATCCCAAGCTCGCGTCAGATTATTTTTCTATTACGAAAATATTTTTCTTGCGTGAATCCGATGAAGCGCAGGTATACTCGCGCATCACCAGCAGTACTAATATCCTGTTTTATATTTTTTGTAGCCTGATGTTGTCGTACTACCTGATGATCATTTTTCATTTTGTACCACAGCATCATCCCATCGCATTTTCATTTCATTCACAAAGCTTTGGTATGGCTATGCTTCAGTGGTTAAAATTGAGCGGTATAGTACTGGCAGCATTCTTTCTGAAGATAATATTGATCTATGGCCTCACAGCCATGTTTGGCTCGGGAGAGTTGGCAAGCATTCATTTCTTTAACTGGGTGCGTGTGGTATTGATATTCTTCGGAGCATTAACCATCGTGTTGTCGGTTTACTTTATCATGCATGGTCAGGAGGTAAATTTCTTCACCACATTGCTTCAACTGTTAGCGTGGGTGCTGGCAGGTTGGATGATCTTGATTGCATTGAAACTAAGTAGCAGAATGGGACGATCTGTTTTTCATTTATTTTCGTACATTTGTGCGACAGAATTGATACCCTTTCTGATTACACTTAAGGTATTGTACAATTAGCCTGAATTCGTCTACGTGTTGATATGAGTGAAATTGCTACTGACAGAATGCGCAAAGTGAAAAGCATTCTGGTAACCCAAGAAGCTCCGGCAGATGCTAACTCTCCATACTTAAAGCTCGCTGAAAAATATAACCTGAAGATCGACTTCCGTCCGTTCATTCAGGTTGAGCCAGTGCCGGTAAAGGAGTTCCGCAAGCAGAAGATTGATATACTCAATCACACCGCTATTATTTTTACAAGCCGCAATGCGGTTGATCATTTCTTTCACATCTGTCAGGAATTGAAACTGGAGATGCCTCCGGAGATGAAGTATTTCTGTATCTCGGAGCAGACTTCCAATTACCTTCAGAAGTATATCGTTATACGTAAGCGTAAAATTTTTACAGGTTTAAAAACCGCGCAGGATCTTCTTGAGATTCTGAAGAAACACAAGAACGAGAAATATCTTTTCCCTTGTTCGGATATTCGTAAGAACGACATCCCTGATTTTCTCAGAGATGGCGGCTACAATTATACAGAGGCGATCATCTATCACACCGTTGCTGCAGATCTTTCAGATCTCAAGGAAGTGTTCTATGATATACTCGCTTTCTTTAGCCCTTCCGGCATTAACTCGCTGTTCGTCAATTTCCCTGAGTTTAAGCAAAATAACACGCGCATTGCAGCGTTTGGTCCTACAACGGCCAAGGCAGTCAGGGATGCAGGTCTCCTGCTCGACATCGAGGCCCCACTTCCCAACGCACCTTCTATGACGGGGGCTCTTGAGCTCTATATTAAGAAGGCCAACGGCATTAAGTAGAGAAATATTATCGACTGAACGGTTAGTACTCACGCGCTCAATTGTTTATATTCAGGTACAATTAATTGTGGCGTAACAGACACTGACTTGAGTAAATAACTGCTTCATTCATTGAATATTACAAAGTCACATTTTTTATTACACTTTAATTACATTTGTTGATAGTGTCGTAAAAAAGCGCTTACTTTAAATCTACTTTTTAACCTCGATGCTGAAAAAGACTTTTTATACCCTCCTGTTGGCACTGACTGGATCAGGTGTTTTCGCTCAGCAAGATGCCCTGTTCACACAGTACATGTTCAACAACTTGTACATGACGCCTGCATATGCTGGTGTTGATGGAGTTACTCGCTTAACCGCGATTCACAGAAGTCAATGGTTGGGATACCAATCGAGCTTTGGTGATGGTGGCGCTCCAACAACGCAGATGGTGAGTTTTAACACACCTATATATCGCCTGCGAAGTGGTTTTGGTGCGTATGTGATGAACGATAAACTCGGTCCGCAGAACAACCTCGAAGCGCAAGCCATGTATGCCTATCACTTAGGCATTAAGGAAACCAAACTTAGTATTGGTATCAAAGCCGGGATATACTCTCAATCAGTAAATGGACAGTATTATCGATATATAGATGAAGGCGATCCGTTGATCACTACCGGTAAAGAATCACAGGTGAGACCTGATTTAGGCTTAGGTATATTTTATAGGGCAGAGAAATATTATGCAGGTGTAGGATTCAATCACTTGCTGCGTTCTCAATTTGATTTTGGAGCTGATAGTGTAAGAGGAGCACTGGAGAATCATATCAATTTTACGGGAGGATATTTTTACGAAGTAAGCTTCGACCTGCGTGTACAGTTCAGCACAGCTGTTCGTACCGATTTAAATAAGACTCAACTGGATTTTGCAGGTATAGCATATTTAAAAGATACGATGTGGGGAGGTTTAGCGTTCAGACAAGGTGAAGCCGGAAGTTTGTTGTTAGGATATGCCTTGCTGAAGGATAAATCGTTGAAACTTGGAACCGCTGTTGACTTTATTATTAAGGATCGCGATGCCAAGGAAAATTTTTCACTTGAAGTTATGTTGAGCTATGATTTACCAGTGAATCCGGGCAGCGGTAAAAAAGTCGTTCGAACCCCTAGGTATAGACACTAAGCGACATTTGATTTCAGTATTTTTAAGAATTTATGGAATTTGTATTTACTTTCTTCAAAAAATAAAGCGAATAAAAATTAACTTTCGTCCCCAAATTTTTTAGTGTAGACAAACTGAGATAGCAGTATGAATAAATCGGTTCTTTCAAAAGTAGTGTTAGTACTTTCGGGCGCAGTAGCCAGTGCTTGCGGCTTGCTGGGCTTAGGAGGTGGAAAAGGTGGCGGAAATGACCAGGGCGAACTGGTTGGTGTTCCAGGCCGCGAAGGTTGGGTAATGACTATTCCCTATGGAATGGTGCCAATTCCTGCAGGTACTTTCCACATGGGTCAGGCAGATGAAGACCCTGCATCTACACAAATCAACTTCAACAAGCAGGTTACAATCGGTTCATTCTTCATGGATGACACAGAGATAACCAACAATGAGTATCGTCAGTTCACAAACTTCTTCCTCGTTGATAACGGGACTATAGAAGGTTTTGAAACAGTTGATGCAGAAACATTCCGCCAGAAGTATTATCCGGATACTGCTTCATGGGTACGCGACTTTGCGCACCACATGGGAGATCCTATTCAGGATTACTATTACTGGCACCCAGGATACGATGACTATCCGGTTGTTGGTGTAAACTGGGATGCTGCTGTGTTCTTCGGAAAATGGAGAACAGCTTATCTCAACGACTACAGAAAAAGTGTTGGTGATTTCCAGATGCCAGCGTTCCGTCTGCCTTCAGAAGCAGAGTGGGAATATGCAGCACGCGGTGGTCGCGACATGGCGAAATATCCTTGGGGTAACCCGTACATCCGTAACTCAAAAGGTTGTATGCTGGCTAACTTCAAGCCAGGCCGTGGTAACTTCTACGATGATGGATTCGCATATACATCTCCTGTACAAGCTTACTTCCCTAACGACTACGGTCTGTATGATATGGCGGGTAACGTATCAGAGTGGTGTCTCGATGATTTCAACCCTGCATCAGTTCCTACTGTGTGGGATTTGAACCCTCAGTATATAGATCCTAGGACTAACCCTGAAGGATCACAATACAATCCTAAAGTTCCTCCGAAGAAAGTAGTACGCGGTGGTTCATGGAAAGATGTTGCTTACTACCTCGAAACAGGAACACGTACGTACGAATTCAAAGACTCTACACGAGCTTACATAGGTTTCAGATGTGCTATGACTCACCTTGGTCGCTCGTCAGGTCAGGAATTTTAATAAAAGAAACTCTATCTATCTTTAATAATATCAAAAGGCAAAAACTTAAACCATTACTAAAATGAGCAAGAAAAAAGGCGGATTTACCGAGCTTCTCTACAAAACCATAATGCCTAAAATATACGGTATAGGTGCAGCAGTAGTAATTATCGGTGCGTTATTCAAGATCCTTCACTTAACAGGTGCTGACCAAATGCTGATGATAGGTCTTACTACAGAAGCTGTCATCTTCTTTCTTAGTGCTTTCGAGCCGCCTCACCAAGAACCAGATTGGTCAAAAGTATATCCTGAACTTTCAGAAGACTACGAAGCTCCAGCAGCTCCTACAAGAATATCAAACAAACCAACAGCATCTTTAACTCAACAATTAGATGCTTCTTTGGAAAAGGCTAAGATTGGTCCTGAACTTTTAGATAGCCTTGGCAAAGGTTTAACTAACCTTGCTGAGTCAGCTAAGAAAATGTCAAACCTTTCTGATGCAGCAGTTGCTACAAACGATTATGCTAACAACGTGAAGAAAGCTTCAACTCAGTTATTGGAGATGAACAAGTCTTACGATGTAGCTATCAAAGCTGTATCAAGCATGTCAGAAGCTTCAAAAGATGCTGGAGAGTATCACTCACAAGTACAGAAAGTAACGAAGAATCTTTCTGCACTGAACACAGTATACGAAATGGAATTGAAGGATGCTGATAGCCACGTTAAGAACATGAACAAGTTCTACGAAAGTCTGACAGGTGCTATGAACGGACTTTCTAAAGTTGGTGACAACACAGCTAAATTCACCAGCGAACTTGGTAAGCTTACCGATAACTTGACTGCCCTGAATACTGTTTACGGCAGCATGCTAACAGCCATGAAAGGTGGCGGTAAAGCATAATGATTGAAGGTTTCTATCGTTAAATATTAAAACAACCAACAATGGCAGGCGGAAAAGAAACCCCCAGGCAGAAGATGATCGGTATGATGTACTTGGTACTTACCGCACTTCTGGCGCTGCAGGTTAGTAATGCAGTTTTGGAGAAATTCGCTATTATAAACGGAACACTTGAAGGGCTGATTCATGAGAGCAGTGCAAAAAACAATGCTCATCTTAGTCAAATCGTGAAGGATGCCGGTACTAGTGATAAACAAAATGTAAAGGAAGCTGTAGCGAATGCTCAGAAAGTAAGACAGCTTACTGAAGATATGGTGAAGTATGTTGAGGGCGTTAAAAACGAAATGAAGAAGAAAGCGGGCTCACCAGAGATAGACGAGAAGTTTATCAACAACCATAGCTCTGAAGTAGCTACCATGATGATGGATAAGAAAACAGGTGTGGGAACGGATTTTGTGAAGCGCCTGAATGAGTATACAAAGCAACTCGAAACATTAAGCGGTAAGAAATTCGCCACGCTGGCAAAGACTCCGAAGGATATACCTGCTTTCGCTAATGATGAAAAACATGCTAACAAGGACTTCTTGACGTTTACGTTCGAGAATACACCTCCGGTAGCAGCATATGCGTCAGTAACTCAGATACAAACTGAGATCCTCGAGTACGAAGCGCTTGCATTGGATGAGCTTTCCAAGAAGGCAAACGTAGGACAGGTTAAATTCGATAAGCTTGTGCCGATGGTATTGCCTAAGTCAAGTATCGTAGCAGCTGGAGCTGAATATACTGCCGATATGTTTATATCTGCTTCAGCATCTGGTCTTGTTCCTGAAATGTTCTACAACGGATCTAAACTTCAGGTAGTAGACGAAGGTGGTATTAAAATGGGTAAAGTAAAATTCACTGCGAAAGGTGGAAGCTACGATCCTCAAGGTTATTCAAAACAATCTTTCAAAGCGAAAATTGTAATTGATGGCCAGCCTTACGAGCAAGAGATCCAGTATATGGTTGCTCAGCCTGTAATTCGTGTAACAACCGGTAATGCTCCTACACTTTATATGAACTGCGGTAACACCGTAAACATTGAAGTGCCGGCATTGGGAACAAACTATAACCCTTCATTCTCTGCAGGTGGTGCAGCTGAGATCATCAAAGGTGATAAACCAGGTAAAGTAACCATCATTCCGAAGCAAAGAAAAATCACAGTGGCTGTTAGCAACGGTGGTGCAGCTATCGGTAACCAGGCGTTTGATGTGAAGAATGTTCCAGATCCTAAGTTTATAGCGTATGTTGGAAACAACCCTGTTGATTTGAGACAAGGTATCCGCGCTAACCAATTAGGTAATCTTAGAATTGTTGCTGAGGCTGAGACTAACTTCAAAGAAGAAGTGCCGAAAGATGCGCGCTACAGAATTAAACGTGCTGAGATTATCCTCGGTCGTGGAACTGCAGGTGTGCAACGCTTGAATGCTACAAACGAAAACCCCGACTTACGCTCCTGGATCAGCCAGGCTCGCCCGGGCGATCGTATTGTGATCGATATCAAAGATGTGATTCGCAGAACATATAAGGATGACGAAGAAAAAGTTACTCCTAAAGGTTCAAGCGGTATCATTATGATTCCTGTGAATTAAAAAATTGTTATGAAGAAGATAGTATTTTTTGCAGCACTTTCTGCCGTCTGTTTTGTGGCGCAAGCACAAGAGGTCCAGGACCTGGAAGTTCAGTACAACCCGAACTCCCTTAATCCTATACCTTTATATGAGCAGCACTATAAAGTGCGCGTATGGAGAAGCTTAGATCTGAAAGAAAAGCAGAACAAGGGCTTCTTCGCGAAGAACGGAGAGTTGAGCAGACTGATCTCTGACGCTGTGAAGTCAGGTGAAGTCACAGATATATATGCATCTGACTCGTTGACAACTAAAATTTCCAAAGAAGATTTCTTGGGACGCTTGGTTGCAGAGCAGGCTCAACAGTACGATCCATGGGAACCAGGTCGTGATTTTTATACAGATGATCTTGTATCATACAACGGTAAAAATTATAGAGCCCTTCGCGATAACAAGGGTGTAACACCAGGTGCCGAAAACTCAGACGAAGACTGGTCTGCAACTTCACAAGGTAGCGGTATCGAATATCAGGTTGCTGATATGAGTACTGTTCACATGGTGGAGGATATTATCTTTGATAGAAGAAGATCAAGATTATACTACGACATCCAGGCAGTAGAGATCATCATTCCAGGCGCTAAAACAAACACAGGTATAGATGTATCTTTAGGTTGGTTCAAGTATAAAGATCTTGAGAAACTTTTCAGAAACAACATTCCGAAAGCCGTTTGGTTTAACTGGCAAAACACTGCTCAGAATAAAAACTTTGCAGATGCATTCTTGCTGAGATTATTCCATGGTTCGATCTATAAAGTTCAGAACCCGGATGACGAAACGATCGATGATACGTATCGTGCAAACGGAAGACCATATCGCGAAGGTGTTTGGGCCCGCGAATGGACGGAAATGATGCTCATGGAAAAAGAGCACAATCTCTGGGAGTTTTAATTTTGCTTTTGATATTTGAAAGGGAGGCGAAAGCCTCCTTTTCTTTTTTAGGCCTGTATATTTTCCTGCCCTTTTGTAATCTCCTGCCCTTTGATCAGTTCGGCTTTCTTCATGCCGGCAATCTTTGCGATCTCTTCAAGCGGTGCTTCTTTGATCTTCTTAACAGACTTGAAATGTTGAAGCAGCTTTTCGGTTGTCTTTTTGCCAATGCCTTCCAGTCCTTCGAGTTCTGATGTGAATGTTTTTTTGCTTCTCTTCTGGCGATGGAATGTAATGGCAAAACGGTGGGCTTCGTCACGAATCTGCTGAAGTAATAATAATCCCTGTGATTTCTTGCTGATGTGTAGCGGCAGCGGATCTTCAGGGTAGTATATCTCTTCAAGTCTTTTGGCTATACCTGCTATAGGAACTTTACCATATATACCTAGCTCTTTCAGTGCTTCGCAGGCACTGCTCAGTTGCCCTTTACCACCATCGACAAGGATAAGATCCGGAAGTTTTTCGCCTTCTTCGAGAATGCGTTTATACCTGCGGCCTACAATTTCTTTCATCGAAGCAAAATCGTTGGGGCCTTCTACGGTCTTGATGTTGAAATGACGATATCCCTTCTTGTCGGCTTTCGCTTCTACGAAACGTACCATCGATGCAACAGGTGTTGTCCCTTGAAAGTTAGAGTTATCGAAACACTCGATCACCGAAGGAAGCGAAGGAAGTTTCATGTCGTTTTGCAACGTGATGAGCACTTCTTTCTGTTTTGATTTTTTTCCTTCGCGAAGAATTTCTTTTTCCTTCTTAAGTTCAAGTGCATTCTTCAGTGACAGCGCGATCAGTTTTTTCTTGTCGCCGATCTTCGGTATAACATTCTCAACCTCATCTTCAATAACAATGATGGGTATATTACTTAATATAACTTTATTAGCACTGTGTGTTTGCTCGCGTAACTCAACTACGGCTATGCTGAGTAACTCATCGTCTGGTTCATCGAGTTTCTTTTTAAGCTCTATTGTCTTTGAGAAAACAATGGAACCTTCTTTGATCTGCAGATAGTTTACATACGCATAGGACTCAATGCTGGCAATAGTAAATACATCGATGTCGGTAAGATCACGATTTACAACCAGTGATTTAATCTGGAAGCGCTCCAGTGTATCCAGTTTTTCCTTGTAAAGCTGTGCACGTTCAAACTCCATATTGACGGCAGCGCGCTTCATCTGATCGGTAAAGTATTGGTATACTATACTGATATTACCCTTGAGTATATTTCGGGCCTGATCGATTTCGTCCTGGTATAATTGTTCAGACTGATATCCCTCGCAAGGTCCTTTGCAATTGCCGATGTGATACTCGAGGCACACCTTGAATTTCTTCTGTTCAACATTTGCCTCACTGAGTAAGAGGTTACAGGTACGGATCGTATATAGCTTTCGCACAAGATCCAACACGTTCTTCATGGCCACTACGCTGGAGTAGGGACCAAAGTACTCGCCTTGTTGCGGTATATATTTACGGGTATATATTATGCGCGGGAACCGTTCCTTTAAAATACAGATATAGGGAAACGTCTTGTCATCCTTCAGCAGGATGTTATACTTCGGTTGATTCTGCTTAATGAAGTTATTCTCCAGCAACAGCGCATCGAACTCTGTATTGGATACAGTATAGTCAATGCGCCTGATCTCCGATACAAGCTTCAGTGTTTTACGGTTAACGCCCGTACTTTTCGAGAAGTAACTGCTTACGCGCTTCTTGATGCTCTTGGCTTTCCCAACGTAAATAAGTTCGTCTTCCGTATTATAGAAGCGGTATACACCAGGGGATTCTGGCAATCGGCCTACCGCTTCTTTGAGTTCATCCATAGTGTTAGTAACGTGGTCTGTCCCATGCTGGTTCATCCTTTACCTCAACAGTTGAATCAGATGATAACCGAATGTGTTGACTACAATCCAATGTCATGTCGAGGCCAGTCGCAGGACGTCTGAAATAACCTTTGCCATAACCTGTACTTTTATCGCGATAAACTTTCGTCATGAATTTATCCCATATAGGGCGTGCAGACTTCGAGCCCTGTCCAAAGTTCCATGAAGGGAAGTGTATACTTCTTTCATCACCACCTACCCATACCCCGGTAACAAGATTATGTGTTATCCCCATGAACCAACCATCGGATGCTTTGTTAGTGGTTCCTGTTTTACCGCCTATCTCGTTATCAACCTTAAGATCGTAGCTTAGTCCTCTTGATGTACCCTGCTCGTCTGTTACACCACCTTCCAGCATATATATCATTTTATACGCGGTGCGTTCATCCATCGCCTGGCGGGTTTTCGGAACAAAGTTCTTGTCTTCAATGCGTGTGATGTAGTAAGGCTCTATATATATACCGAGATTTACAAAGCTGCAATATGCTGCTACCATTTCATATAGCGATACATCGCTTGTGCCGAGGCAGAGTGATGGCACTGCTTCCAACGGACTGGTTATACCCAAACGTTTTGCATAGTCAACCACGTTCTCAGGCTTAACACGATCGATCATTTGTGCTGTAATGGAATTTATAGAGCGCGCCATCGCCTGGCGGATTGTCATCTCTTCACCCGATCCATAATCACCTTCGGAGTTCTTTGGTCTCCAGGTACCACCCGGTACTTTTATAGTTGGAGATATATCCAGCAATTTTAAGCAAGGCGAATAACCGGCTTCAATAGCAGTTCCATACACAAATGGTTTGAAAGTAGAACCTGGCTGACGTGTACCCTGACGCACGTGATCGTACTTGAAGTACTTGTGATTTATACCACCCACCCATGCTTTTATAGCACCGGTCTTGGGGTCCATTGCCATGGCACCAGTTTGCAAAAAGCGATTGTAGTAATTGAGCGAGTCCATGGAGCTGAACAATGTATCGCGCTCACCCTTCCAGGTAAATATAGTCATCGGCTTTTTTCTGTTCAGAATGATCTCGATAGAATCAGAATCTGCACCGTAGCGCTCTACCAGACTTTTATAAGTGCCGGTACGTTTGATTTTCTTCTGAAGGAAATTTTTGATCTCGCCTCCTGTATTATCATCAACCCACGGATTACGATTTCGTTGCTTCCATTCGCGATCAAATTGTTTTTGCAGAACAGACATGTGCTCGTTTACGGCTTCTTCTGCATAACGCTGCATGCGACTATCAATCGTAGTATATATTTTAAGACCAGACTCCCAAAGATCATAGCCGTTCTCTTTGCACCATGTTAAGAGTTCTCCTCTCAATACATTTCGGAAATAAGTAGCTATACCCTGGTTCTGATTTTGAACAGCAAACTTTAATTCAATGGGTAACGCTTTCAATGAATCGTAGGCGTTGCGCGAAATGAAATTGTGATCGTATAGTTTATACAACACCTGGTTCCGTTTACGCAATGCATTCTCCGGGAAACGTTGTGGATTGTAAAGCGATGGATTCTGACACATGCCGACAATAACAGCGGCCTCTTGTATGTTGAGACTATCAGGTTGCTTATTGAAATACGTTTCGCATGCTACTTTTATACCATACGCGTTGCTGCTGAACTCGATGGTGTTAAGATACATGGTGATGATCTCTTCTTTTGTATAGTTCTTTTCGAGCTGATGAGATATAGCCCACTCTTTTGTTTTCTGAATGATCCTTCGCGGAAGTTTTCCGAGTTTGGCAACCGGACCGTCCAGTTCAAGGGTATATAAATTTTTGGCCAGCTGTTGTGTAATGGTACTACCACCACCCTGACTGTTGAATGTCATCACGCCCCAGAGTACACGGGGGTATGCCCAGAAGTCAAGACCGGAGTGTTCGTAGAAGCGATGGTCTTCCGAGAGTACAAGTGTTTTTACCAGAAGCGGTGAGAGCTGATCGTACGTTACCTGACTACGGTTGAAGCGGAAGTAGCGGCCGAGCGAAACGCCATCGGCAGAGATGAGCTCTGACGATAAATCGTTCTCCGGATTTTCAATGGCTTTGAGGCTGGGCATGCCGCCAAACAAACCAAACAGATCGTTACTTACAGACCATACATATAGCGGGAATCCGAGAATGATGCACAGGAAAAATATCCAGGTCCCTTTAACAACTTTTCTAAACCACGGCTTCCGGATGAGCAGAACTTTATTGATTTTCTGCAGGGTAGTTTTTTTCGAAGAATTGGATGTACTCATCTAAACCTTTTGTTCTATAAAATATATCGAAATTGTCTTTCGTAATTACAAAGGTATAGAATTTATGGTTCCGCAGTTCAGCAAGTGTACTGAGCTTCTCGTTGAATGTCTGAAAGTATTCGATCGCTGAACTTACGCGGGGAAGTCCGTCTACAAGCGTAAGTGTATAGTCATCGTTAAATACCAGGTTGCTCGTTTTCAGGCGGAGATCTTTAAAGTTCTGTTCATTCAATCTCTCCAGCGCAGCCGAAGCAAACATCTTCTCATCCTTTTTATACACCATTACAAAATAGTGCGGCTCTTCAAAAGAGCGGATGTACTGAATGCCTTCGCGTTTCTCTTGCGAGAGTTGGAAATCTTTTGAAGCCTGCAAAAGTTTTTTAGCATACTCGGCAAGACTGTTCTCCGGATATTTTTTGCTGAACTCGTCCAGCGCAAACTGATATTGATTTATATCTTCTGTATCACCAATGATCAGAACTTTGAGCAATGCGAGGTTAGGAACGAACGAAGTTTCTCCGAGCAGCAATGCTTCATCAATTACACGTAAGGCTGCTCTGTACTCTTTATTTTCAAAATGAGTGTAGGCAGTTTTATAGAGTACTTTTTGTTTTTCAACCGCGAGACTGGACTCCTGCAAATAATTCGGGTTGATCAGGATTTTAGCAAATGTAGATTCCGGATACTTCTGCTTTAATCGTGAAGCATACGTTTCTGCTTTTGATGGATCTGTGTCTTTAAAGATCAAATACAGTTTATAGAGTACCTCTGGTTCATATTCAGATTCCGGGAAGCGCTTCAACAACGTGCTATACGATGCAACGGCATTATCATTCTCCAGGAGTTTAAAGTAGTAGATGTCACCTAAGTTAAAGTAGGCATTCTCAATTTTACCGAGTGCTTCTTTCTTTTGCTCATCCGTTCTTGGTATCTGTTTGCTGACACGATCATATTCGGCAGCAACCGGATCTACCGGTTCGGCCGCAGCTTCTGTTGGCTGACCTTGATTCGGATCATCCGGTTGCAATGTTTGATTCCGGTTGCTCGCAGCTGTAGCCGATGAGCGTAACGATCGTCTCCAGTTATCTTCTAAAGGTACATCGCCCCAGATACGCTTGAACTCCGTTTGACCCATCGCCATGGCCGAAGGATTTCCAAAGTACCAGTCGGCAGTTTCTTCTTCTTCCTGTGGTATATTTCCGTCTTCATCGGTGCGCGCGAATATATTGTTGTTGTCGTTCGAGTCGATCTCAATACGATTAGACTTTTTCTTTTTCTTACCGGCTCGTTTTTCTTCCGCAGCTTTTTTCGCCTGATACGCAGAGTCTATTCGTGTACGAAGTTGTGTTGAGTCCAGCGAAGCCATCGCCAATAAACTGTCCTGCCATTTGATCGTGTTGAGATGTTTAACAAACTCGTTGAGAATTTCAGCACGCGCTTTTATCTGCGTGTAGCCTTCGTAGTCTGTAGGTAAAGAGCGTATAGCGCTGTCGTAATACGCTTGCGAAAGTTCATACTTGCGCAGGGTGTCATAGTATATTTCACCTAACCGTAAATAAGCTTCACCGTCAATACGTTTATTATTGCCTTCGCGAACAGATCGATTCAAATTAACAATGGCATCGTTGAGATTCTTCTGCTTCAACTCAAAGATCCCCATCTCATAATATATCTTGTCTTTGAAGTCTTTATTCTTACTGTCCTTTAACAGCTTCTTGAAAGACTTGCGTGCCGCAGCAACATTTTTGCTTCGCGATATTTCTGTTACCTGCGCTAAATATAGTCTCGCATAAAAGTCCACTTCATACTCAGGATTTGTTGCCAGGCATTTCTTATAGTAATTATAGGCTTCAGCTTCAAAGCCTAACTTTTGATATACTTGTCCGATGATGAAATATATCCGTCCGGGTTTATCTCTTTTCTTTAATAGTGGCACCGCTTCTGTGAGGCTGCGCACCATGTTATCGTAATCACCTTGTTCCTGGTGGAAGTATGCTTTTTGTAACAGAAGATTTTTACGATTCTCCTTACTCAGCTCTTCTTTCTGTACATAGTCGATGGCAGCCTGAGCATTGTTATACTCTTTGTGTTCAACAAATGTGCGGATCAGGAAAATCAACGAGCGATGCCGTGCATCTTTATCTTTCGTGAGCTTCGGGTTGTTTACATATTTGAACGTCTCAATGGCGTTGCCCCAGTCAAGACTATAAAATCTTGCACGACCCACGAGTATATAATTATCATCAACCCACTTACTGTTGGGGTGTCGTTGAATGGCGATTGAAGCCATCTTGATTGCTTCCTGAACTTCCTTGTCGTAACTCTTGGCTTGTGTGGAATCAAGTGCCGGGTAGAGGCGAAGGATCCGGTTGTAATCATCTTTCAGATTTGACCAGAGTGTCTTATCTATTTTTTCAATCTCTTCACGCGCATAAAAATACCCGTTGTAATGTGCTGTTGTATTATGATAGGCTTTACTGGTCCATGTATTTCTTTCCGATGAACAGCTATACAGCAGGACAAGTGTAATGAGAATGAAGGGGTATCGGATCAGGATATTCAATCAACTGCAATTTGTGATGGTAAAACGCAAAAAACTGACATTCCATATTTTAATGGACTGGAATATCTAATTTTGTGCAAAAAAAAGAAAATCAATTTCATTGCTGAATGAAACCAAAGAAAACATTATCGAATTGGCTTACTACCCGATATCAACTGATTATCAGGAACGAAGAGAACTTCGCAGAGAAAACCAGTCTGGGCTTTACCTATTCGAAAGTTATTCTTTTTTCGGTGATTTTGTTCACCGGTCTTTTTGTGATGAGCTTGTTTCTGTCGAAAACAATTCTCGCGAAATGGTTTGACCCGAAACACGAGCAGATGGTACTCAACCAACAACTGCTGGATCTGAGTAATAAAGTAGATTCGCTCGCTATAGAAATAGAACAAAAAGAACAGTTCATTGCAAACTTTCAACGTGTGCTCAGTGGTGACACCAGTAATTTTAAAGACCCGGCTGAAATGTTGAAGGGAGAAGGTCAGACACTTACCAAACCAACGGACCTGAATGCGACAGCATCGGATTCTTCGTTCCGAAAAGAATTTGAAAAATCCGATCTCTCACTCATCACGCTGGCCAACGTAAAGTATCGTGATCTGCAGGAGACATTTTTTTATTCTCCACTTTCCGGATTTGTATCCGATCCATACGATGCAAGTAAAGGACACATGGGGGTTGATGTAGTTGCCAAAGCCAACGAACCTGTAAAATGTATAGCCGATGGAACCGTTATCTTTTCATCGTGGACACAAGATTCAGGCTATGTTATCATGATACAACATCGGGGCAACCTGATCTCTGCCTATAAGCATAATGCACAACTCATGAAAAAAGTTGGTACTTTTGTAAATGGTGGAGAGATTATCTCCATAGTTGGCAACAGCGGTGAGCTCACGAACGGCCCACATCTTCATTTCGAATTGTGGTACAACGGAAACTCATTGAATCCTGAAGAATTTGTAACTTTTTAAAAAACCAGAACATCATGCTAACTTCTAAAGAACAAAAACGCGCAGCCGATGAGATCAGCAACTCAAGCAATACCATCGGTAAAGGCACCTACCTGGAGGGCAACATTGAGACATACGGAAACATTCGCATTGAAGGAAAAGTAACTGGTAATATCAAATCGAAATCGAAGGTTGCGCTTGGTCCACAGTCACATGTGCAAGGCAACATCATCGCACAGAATGCTGATATTGAAGGTGAGATAAAAGGAAAGATCGAGATATCAGAATTACTGGTATTAAAAGCAACAGCTGTTATTAACGGTGATATTATTACCGGCAAGATGGTAGTTGAACCCGGTGCTGTTTTCAATGGTTCGTGCAAAATGGGCGCTGTGGTAAAGGATATAAAAATAGGAGCTGACAATGGACTCAACAGAGCCGTCACACAACCCGAAGTTAAAACCGTATAATAACTACCTCAAGTATAGCAGTCTGGGTCTGCAGCTACTCGCGGCTATAGGTATAGCAGGGTGGGGCGGCTACAAGCTCGATCAATACCTGCAATGGAAGTTCCCGGCATTTATGCTGCTGTTCGGTTTCATTGCTTTTGGCGGAATGATATACCAGATATATAAGTCTGTGATGAAAGACCAGTAATTTCTTCTCGTTGATTTTTATGACTATCGAAGAAAAGAAACAGTGGTTGATAAACCAGATCGAACAAATCGAAGATCCCGGGTTGTTACAGGCGATCACAAATCTGATCGACCAGGTGAAAGCAGAAAATGATTTGCTGGAAGCTGACCGGGAAGATGATGATGCCGCACTGGGCGAAGCACTTCAGGAGATAAAACGGAATTTAAAAAAACAGTAAGCTGCCGTAACACATTTTTCATTTTCGTATTCAATAAAGAAGTTATTACGTTGATCCGATTCCTGATTGCTCTTTTTATAACGGCTGGTGTTATTGCCGGCTTTTCTCTTTTAATACTGGAACACACACCTTCCTTTTTTTACCAGACCCTCGTGTTTCTCGTGTTCGGTACAGCATTGATCTATCGATACCTCTATAAGCTGGATAAGCCGGATATATTTGTGCAGTTGTACCTGCTCACCATGATGGTAAAATTTCTGGCGTACGGAGCGTACATGCTGTTCGTAATTCTGGAAGACCGCCCGAGCGCTGCCCCCAACGTGGCTTTTTTCATGATCGTTTACTTCGTTTTTACCATCCTGGAGATTGTTTTTCTTTACCGCAAAATCATGCGCCAGTAACTGCTTTACGGAGAGCCAAATATTTTTCAAAACATTTTTTTGTGGAGGTATAATTAATACCTTTGCGGTCTGAATTGAAAAGCCTCCGAAACAAGCCAAAATGAGCGTTTTCTCCTGCATTCTAAGACGAAATTCTATACTCAGTTTACTGTTTGTTCTGCTATTTTCTGTCGCGAACGCACAGGAAGAACCAATGCCTGAGTTTGACCAACATCAAACAGAAAACCAGAAAGAATTTAACGCGAGTGAAGTAATCATTCACCACGTGTTGGATGACCATATCTGGCACTTGTTCGATGGACACTACGGTACAATCTACCTTCCGGTAATTGTATACTCTTCTGAAAAAGGTCTGGATGTTTTCTCATCACACCATTTTTACGATGAGCACCACAACATTGTAGAGTACAACGGGTATAAACTGGAGCACAACCACATTTTGTTAGCAGGTACAGAGAAAGCAGTGCTTGATCTTTCAATCACCAAGAACGTTGCCATGCTGCTCATCAATGCTACACTTCTTATCCTGGTGTTTCTGGCAGTTGCGAAAGGCTATAAGAAAAACCAGGGCAAAGCTCCGAGTGGTATACAATCTTTCTTCGAGCCTATTATCATTTTCGTACGCGATGAAGTAGTGAAGCCAAACATCGGTCATCATTACGAAAAATTCCTTCCGTACCTTCTTACATTATTCTTCTTTATACTCTTCGGAAACCTGCTGGGTTTGTTGCCAGGTGCCGGTAACTTAACCGGAAATATAGCAGTAACCGTTACGCTCGCAGCGCTGACATTTATCATCACCAACGTGAGTGGTAACAAAGGATACTGGTCGCACATCTTCTGGACACCAGGTGTTCCGCTGCCGTTGCGACTTGTAATTCTTCCGGTGGAGATTTTAGGTTTATTTACCAAGCCGATCTCATTGACAATACGTCTCTTTGTGGCGATCACTGCAGGTCACATTGTGATGTTGAGTCTGATCTGTTTGACATTTATATTCGGAAGCATCTGGGTTGGTGTCGGATCTTCCTTGATTCTATTGTTTATTAGTTTAATTGAGCTACTGGTGGCAGGTATCCAGGCTTATGTGTTTACGCTTTTCACAGCGCTATACATCGGCATGGCTATAGCAGATCACGATCATCATTAATTATATATAAAGGTATCCCGTGCGGTAAATGCCGTAAGGGTTTGTTTCACAATTTAAATACTTAACATTATGTTATTAGCACTTTTATTGGACATCAGCTATGCAATCATGGGCGCTGGTATCGGTGCAGGTATGGCGGCAATTGGCGCTGGTATCGGTATCGGTAAAATCGGTGGTTCTGCGATGGAAGGTATGGCACGTCAACCTGAAGCTTCTGGTAAGATTCAAGGTGCGATGTTGATCATTGCCGCTCTTATCGAGGTGGCCGCTCTGTTCGCGCTTGTAATTTGCTTGTTGATTTCGTTCAAGAGCTAAAAAGCTTTAGAAACCTGTCTTAGGCGCTTGGCCGGGCAGGTTTCTTTCTATTGTAACTACATCAGACTTTAAATAAAGATATGGAACTTCTTACCCCAGGCACGGGACTCATCATTTGGCAGTTAATTGTTTTTGTAGGTCTGTTTTTGCTCTTGAGCAAAATCGCATGGAAACCTATCATCAGCTCACTGAAAGAACGTGAAACATCTATTCAGGAAGCATTGTCAACAGCAGAGCGCGCCCGTCTTGAGATGGCGCAGCTTAAGTCTGACAACGAAAAGCTTTTGAAGGAAGCACGCGAAGAGCGCGATAAGATTCTACAGGGAGCACGTGAAGCTGCAAACCGTTTGAAAGACGAAGCGCAACTCGAAGCGAAGAAAGCTGCCGACAAAATTATTGAAGATGCCCGCGCTGCCATCAACATCGAGAAGCAGGCTGCTCTGAAAGAAGTAAAGATTCAGGTTGCTATGTTCTCACTTGAAGTTGCAGAGAAGCTGATGAAGAAAAACCTGGCAGACGACAAGTCACAGAAAGAATTGGTAGAAGGTTATCTGAAAGATATAAAAGTTAACTAAGCATGGTGGAGTCAAGGGCAGCATCCCGGTATGTAAAGTCCCTCCTCGGCCTGGCTGTGGAGCAAAACGCATTGGATCAGGTTCATGCAGACATGCAATTGTTTAGCAAAACAGTTGATGGCAGCCGTGAATTTGAACTTCTGCTGAAGAACCCGATCGTTAAGCACGATAAGAAGAGAGATATACTCGAGAAGCTTTTCAAAGGAAAAGTACATCCGCTTACGATGTCGATCTTCGATATCATTACCAAGAAAAACCGTGAGCCTCTTTTGCCTGCTATAGCAAAAGAATTTCATAGCGCTTACAACGAATATAAAGGCATCCGCAGGGCTACCATTACAACAGCCGTACCGTTGGATGCTAAACTGAAAGCAGAGTTTGAGCAGATCGTGAAAAATCTGAGCAAGAAAACGCAAGTAGAGCTTTTGGAGAAAGTTGATAAAGACATGATCGGTGGTTTTGTACTGGAGATAGACGATAAGCAGATTGATGCTTCTATCAAAAACAAACTGAAGGCTTTGAAAGTAAAATTCAGTGAGAATCCTTATGTGAAGGAGTTTTAAATCACATACCTGAAAAATAAACTAACTAACGACTTAACGACTAACGATATCATGGCAGAGATCAGACCCGAAGAAGTATCAGCGATTTTACGCGAACAACTTTCTCAGTCCCGTACGGATGCACAACTCGAAGAAGTTGGAACCGTGCTTACCGTAGGTGACGGTGTGGCTCGTATTTATGGACTTACACAAGCGCAGGCAGGTGAGTTGCTTGAGTTCGAAACCGGACTGAAAGCACTTGTACTGAACCTCGAAGAAGATAACGTAGGAGCCGTATTACTCGGTGACTATAAAGGTATACGCGAAGGCGATACTGTAAAACGTACTGGTAAAATCGCTTCTGTAAAAGTAGGCGATGGTATGCTCGGGCGTGTAGTCGATACGTTGGGTAACCCTGTAGATGGAAAAGGTCCTCTGGCAGGTGAGTTGTATGAAATGCCACTGGAGCGTAAAGCCCCGGGTGTAATTTTCCGTCAGCCGGTAAACGAACCATTACAAACCGGTATCAAAGCAATCGATGCGATGATTCCGATTGGCCGTGGTCAGCGTGAGTTGATTATCGGTGATCGTCAGACTGGTAAAACAGCTGTTGCACTTGATGCAATTGTTAACCAGAAAGAGTTTTACGAAAAAGGTCAACCTGTATACTGTATATATGTAGCGATCGGTCAGAAAGCTTCTACCGTAGCGAGCGTTGCTGCCGCGCTTGAAAAAGCTGGTGCACTTCCATATACTGTAATTGTGTCGGCATCAGCGTCTGATCCTGCTCCAATGCAGTTCTTCGCTCCGTTCACAGGTGCTGCTATCGGTGAATTCTTCCGTGACACCGGTCGTCCTGCACTCGTTGTTTATGACGATTTGTCTAAGCAGGCTGTTGCGTACCGCGAAGTGTCTCTTCTTTTAAGAAGACCTCCTGGACGTGAAGCTTATCCTGGTGATGTATTCTATCTTCACTCTCGTCTGTTAGAGAGAGCAGCGAAAGTTATCAATAACGATGCTATCGCGAAGAACATGAACGACCTTCCTGCTTCTATCAAGCACCTGGTAAAAGGTGGTGGTTCATTAACAGCACTTCCTATCATTGAAACACAAGCTGGTGACGTATCAGCCTATATCCCGACTAACGTGATCTCGATCACGGACGGTCAGATCTTCCTTGAAACAAACTTGTTCAACTCCGGTATA
Source organism: uncultured Chitinophaga sp. (assembly GCA_966211525.1). Lineage (GTDB taxonomy): Bacteria > Bacteroidota > Bacteroidia > Cytophagales > Cyclobacteriaceae > Ohtaekwangia. The sequence continues at coordinate 71,921 of CBIHOZ010000001.1, forward strand.
CGTCCTGCGATCAACGTAGGTATATCGGTATCACGCGTGGGTGGTTCTGCACAGATCAAATCCATGAAGAAAGTTGCCGGTACGCTGAAACTTGATCAGGCTCAATTCCGCGAACTTGAAGCTTTCGCGAAATTCGGTTCTGACCTCGATGCAGCTACTAAACTTACGATCGAACGCGGTAGAAGAAATACAGAGATCCTGAAACAGGATCAGTACGCTCCGGTTCCGGTAGAAGAGCAGGTGGCAATCATCACCGCTTCAACACGTGGTTTCATGGATAAAGTGCCGGTAAATAAAGTGAAGGCATTCGAAAGAGACTTCAACGAATTACTGCGCGCTAATTACCGTGGTGTTCTTGATAATCTGCGTGCCGGTAAATTTGAAGATGCAGACGTTGATACGATCAAGAAAGTAGCAATCGATCTGTCAAGCAAGTACGCAGCATAGCAAAAGGTTTTGGTGACGTTAACCTAAACACATCAACACCTCAACACATACGCACATAAAAGTATGCCAAGCTTAAAAGAAGTAAAGAACCGGATAACCTCCGTAATGTCTACGCAGCAGATAACCAAAGCCATGAAAATGGTGGCGGCTGCCAAGCTGCGCAGATCGCAGGATAGAATTACGCAGATACGCCCTTTCGCGCAAAAGCTTAATACAATACTCAAGAATCTGTCTGCAGCACAAAGCAATACAGATGATGAGAGCTGGTATAGCGCTGTTCGTGAAGAGAGAAAAGTATTGATCGTAGCGATCAGTTCAGATCGTGGTCTTTGCGGATCGTTTAATACGAATGTTATCAAAGGTGTGCTTCGCCTGATCGAGGAGAAATATAGCGCACAACATGCGAAGGGTAATGTTACTGTTCTCCCGGTAGGAAGAAAGGCAACAGATTTCTTTACCAAGAGAAAATACCCAACCGTAATTGATTACGCTACACTCTATAGCAACCTTACATTCGAGAATGTATCGAATGCCATGGAGTATATCATCGAAGCGTTCAAGGCTGGTAAGTACGATAAAGTTGAGCTGGTATATAACGAGTTCAAAAACGTAGCGACTCAGATCTTGCGTGCTGAACAGTTGTTACCAATTGTGCCTGCACAAACTACAGAAAGCAATTCAAACCAGGTTGACTATATATACCTTCCTAACCAGGAAGAGATCATTACGGGTCTTATTCCAAAGTCGCTGAAGGTACAATTCTTCAAGGCATTGCTGGATTCCAGCGCGGCTGAGAATGGCGCACGTATGACGGCTATGGATAAAGCAACTGAGAATGCGGGCGAACTTCTGAAACAACTGCGCCTCTCGTACAACCGTACGCGTCAGGCTGCCATTACCAAAGAAATCCTCGAGATCGTGGGTGGTGCAGAAGCTTTGAAGTCAGCTTAAAAATATTCTTCGTATCATTGAAGTCCTCTGAGAAATCGGAGGACTTTTTTTATTTCAGGAAGTTTTAGTGAACGCGATGACATGCGATACCTGCTGCGACTATACAGGCTGTTTAATCTTTTAAGCATCGATGTTGCGCTGGGTTCCATATGCTCGGCACTTTTCTTCGCGCAGATCCTGCAGGTACATATTCTGTCGTTCGGGCTGCTCGCGTTAGGACTTTCTGTATGGATCATTTATACTGCTGATCATTTACTGGATGCCCTGAAAATAAAATCGCCAGCGGCAACTGCACGACACCGGTTTCATCAAAAGAATTTCAAAATCCTGCTCATCATGTTAGCGGTTGCCATGGTTGTCAATGGTATTATCATCTTATTTATCCGGCATCGTGTTCTGGTAGCAGGACTATATATAGCAGCTATTGTAGGTATATATTTCCTTATAAATCGCTACCTGAAGTTTATGAAAGAAATTTTCATTGCGATAGTATATACCATTGGTGTGCTGTTGCCCTCTATTTCGGTAACGCAGCAGCCTATGCATAACTGGCCGTGGCTGATCATTATTAGCTTTTCTGTTACTGCGCTAATCAATCTCATTTTGTTTTCCTGGTTTGACCATGCACGTGATCTTCGCGATGGAAATATATCTTTTGTTACGGTACTGGGAGAACAGACCAGTCGCACGGTTATTGTATTGCTGTTTTTACTCGTAACGGTCCTTGCTGCTATATCGGCATCAATAGCAGGCGTTGTTATTTTGCTGATGAATGTTTTGTTGCTACTCACCTTTATTTTTCATCGGTATTTTTCCATACACGATCGCTTCCGCATCCTGGGCGATTTTGTCTTTATGCTGCCCATAGTATACCTTTTATTTTAGTGTGATGAGCTTTGACAGCATAGCCCCGGTATACGACTCACTTTCGCGCATGGTGTATGGAAAGAGTATTGTTACGGCACAACAACATTTCTTGAAATATATACCAGAAGGATCAAGTGTATTAATTATCGGTGGCGGTACCGGGTGGATCATCGATGCACTATTCTCGGTAAACAAAACGTGCTCGATAGTATATATTGAAGCATCGCAAAAAATGCTGCAGAAAGCGAAAGGTCGTATCCGTATAAATGATCAATCCCGCATAACGTTTCTGCTTCAATCGGAGGTACCATCAGAAGGATTGTACGATGTTATCATTACGAATTTCTTTCTCGATCTTTTTCCACCTGCCAGACTTGAGCAGATTATCCATCAGCTAAAAGATATCTTGAAGCAAGATGGACGCTGGTTTGTAACCGATTTTGTTGACGGAGGAAAACGCTGGCAACAACTGCTTCTTCGAGTGATGTATCTGTTCTTCAGACGTGTTAGTAAGATAGAGGCGGCAACCCTTCCACCCTGGAATTTATTACTGACCGATGCCGGTCTGCAGGAAAAGCATGTCAAATATTTTTATGCCGGCTTTATCAGAACAGCTATATATCAAAAGTAAATATATACTTACCCGCCCTGTACATAGTCGGTGAGGTATTGGTAGTTAGCAGTGAGGTGCCCATCCTCAGCAATGGTTGCCCGCTTGATAATGTCATCATGATCGATGTTGTTTAGTAAGGGCAGAACTTTATTGATCAGATCATGTCCAAATTCTTCGGAAGCACTTCGCGGTAATTCACACGGCAAATTATCAACCGCCATTACAGTTACAAATTTTTTGCTGCTAAGTGCAGGTTGAATGGAGTCTGTTGCAGAATCATAGTCATACAACGGGTCGGCTATAGTAGTAGCACGTTTGGTGCTCGGTATAGATCCGTCTATATCGCAGGTAATGTCTGCAATAACCTGTATACGAAATTCAGGTGACAGCATTTCTTCACGGGTAAATAACACAGGCGCTTTGGGATTCCAGTATGCGCCTGCCATGAGTATATCCGCTACTTTGGTGAAGTCGCTGAAGTTTGAAGTATACCGCTCGGGATGTTTATGAAATTCTTCGCGATTGAAGATACGTCCTTCCTTGTGTGTGTGATAATCGGCGCTGCTTAACTGAACATATACCGGTTCTGAAAAATTACGTGTGAGAAAATCATGTGGATTTATTTTGCGTATACCGGCACTGTCCAATGTTTCCATCGATCCCTTGCCGACACGCCCGGCTCCGGTTAAGATTATTTTCACTGGTGGTAATTTTATTTTCCGCAGTTCCAGTTTCAAATCGTTTACATCAAAACACTCGTGTGCTCTTCGAAGCGAAAACAGACCGAAGCGATTACCATACGCCCACAAACCATTATAGGCCCCAACAATACCAGCATATCTTCCGAAAGCCACCAGACGATTACCTTGCCGATCGGTTAACACCTCGTAATCGACAAGTTTTATTTTCTTCTTTAACACAGCTTGTAACAGCTTTCGGTTATAAGCTTGTTTTTTTATAGTGTGCGAGAAGAAGAAATATGTTTTCCCTTCCTGAAGTAAATCTATCGGAACTTCCTTTATACCCATCAGTATATCGCACTCACTTACATCTTTCTTCACTTCAATACCATGCTCCCGATATTCATCATCCCTGAAACAGCGGATGTCACTTTCCTGGCAAAGCATTTTTATATCCGGAAAACGCAGTTGGATTTCTTCAGTCTGCAAGGGTGTAAACGGAACTCGTTTATCAGTAGGAACCTTTCCTTCGCGAATCAATCCGATTTTCATATATAGGTATAAAGTAGTGGGCGTTTGAAAAGTAATGGGTAAACAATCATTACAACTATAAAAATATAGCTTATCAGGGTGATATTGGACACACCCATAATAAAAATACCCTGCCGCTATAACAACGACAGGGTATATCTATAAATGATCGCTACATTTTTCTTCGGTCGAGTTCAGGTATACGATCAAATAGTTTTACAGCTTGCTTGAATACCTCGTTTGTCTCATTGAACACAGGGTAAAATCCATCATTCCCCCAGAGCTTGCGCGCAATCTGCGCTTTTATGTGCACCTGGAACAATTGCTTCTTCTCCTTCAGTTCTTTCGTGTTGGGCTTAACTTTATTGCGCTCACCAACTTTAATGAGCTCACTTATCATTTTATCAGTAACGGTAAAGTTCTTCAGGTAATCTTCATATCCCTTCTTCTCCAGTTCTTCCTTGTGTCGTTCCGCATAATCAAAGGTATACTCTTGGATAGAAGTAGAAGTATAGAGCTCGTTCAGATAGTGACTGTTCAGTGAAGTGTCCAGCGGTACAAAGTAGTCGGGCATTATACCACCACCACCATATACCGTTCTGCCGTTCGGTGTAATATACTTGAGTGAGTCGTTAAAATTTTTACTGTCTGCATGGAAAAAATCTCCGTGATTATAGCGGCTGATAATGTCGAGTGCATATTCATCACCATCCTGGTAAGGCTTTTGGATAGAGCGGCCGCTCGGAGTATAATAACGACTTACCGTTAAGCGCAATTCCGAACCATCGCTAAGATCGAATGGCGATTGTACAAGACCTTTACCAAAACTTCTGCGACCAACAATCAATGCGCGGTCGTTATCCTGTAGTGCACCGGAAACAATTTCAGAAGCAGAAGCACTGCCTTCGTTTACCAGCACAATCAAATCGCCTTGCTCAAACGAACCACGATCCGTGGAGAACGCTTCAGAATTATTCTTTTTGTCTTTACCTTTTGTGAAAACGATCTTCTTGCCGGCCTTCAGAAAATCATCGGCCATATCAATTGCTATATTCATATAACCGCCAGGGTTGCCTTGCAGATCAAGTATAAGTTTCTTCATGCCTTGCTCTTTCAGTTTAGACAACGCCTGGTGAAACTCATCGTATGTGGTAGCCGCGAAGCGATTTACTTTGATATACCCGATCTGGTTATCAACCATGTAAGATACATCTACCGAGTACTGCGGAATTTTATCACGAACAATTTTATAGTCTATCTCTTTACCTCTGCGGAGTATTGTCACCTTTACTTCAGTACCCTTCGGACCTTTCAATGCCTTCATTACATCTGCCGATGTTACTCCTATACCCGCCAGATTTTTATCATCAACGCGAATGATCTTATCGCCCGACTGCACTCCAAGTGCTTCGGAAGGACCCCCGCTTAAAGGCGTTACTACGACTATTGTGTCCTGAAAAATATTGAACTCAACACCAATGCCATCAAAATTTCCGCGCAGGTCTTCATTAGCTGCAATGCGATCTTGTGCCGGTATATAAGATGAGTGCGGGTCCAGTTTGTGAAGCATTTCGGTGATGGCTTCATCCACCAGGTTGCGGGTGTTTACGGTGTCAACATATTCATCATGCACCTTGGTTAAAACCTCCCGCAGCTTTTGTACATCAGAGCCGACTTCTGCAGTGCTCTTCCGGCTGCTGAAACTCGACCCGACAAAAACACCGGCTGCTAGTCCGAAACACAAAACAATGGGCAGGCTTATCTGATACTTGGAATTTCTATTCTCACTCATAAGACAATAATAAATAATCTATTAACGAACTCCGAAAATAAATGTTGGCCGGAAATATTCCCTCCGCACAGAACATGTTAGGCAGCAAAAAAAGTTGCATTTCTGCCTGCAGGGGCCGATTTACGGAATGAGGTGCCGTGCATTCCGATAAGCCGGTTGGTCCTTCGATTTTCTTACGGGCCAGTTAGCTGACTGTGGCGATTTTTTAGCTTATCTTTACCAGAACCATGAGTAAGACAGCACTAAAAGACATTCGCATTTCGGAGCTCGTAGATAAAAACTACGTGCACGCTTATGTGTTGTTTTATTTTGGTATAAGCTTCTATGAATATTCAGAGTTAACACTCGATCAGGTTTGCAAGCAACGCGGCTTGCGTGTAGAACAAGTGGTGCGTGAGCTGGAATCACCAACACATTTGCGTGAAGCAGATTTACCACTCGTGTCATACCCGATCGATCTGATCATTGAGTATCTCAAGCATTCACATTTTCTTTTTGTAAAACACAAGCTGCCTTATATAGCCAGACTGGTTGAGAGCTTTCGTGCGAATCATGAAGATTACGTTGCTGTAGAGCGTGATCTGAAACTGGTGTTCCCGCTTTTCGTGGAAGATTTCATTCAGCATATCTATGAAGAAGAAGATACATTCTTCCGTTTCATTCAAATGCTGGAGCGCGCTTCCAAAGGAAAATATAGTCCTACCAAGCTATATTTCCTGCTGGAAAGAAATTCGGTGCAGAAATTTTCAGTCGATCATGAAACGCATGATGACGAAATGGAAGGCATCCGCAGAATTACAAAAGACTACCTGATCACGGCAGAAACTCCGCTGCATATAAAAGTGCTGTATAATGAATTGAAAGGATTTGAATCCAGTCTCATTACACACGCACGTATCGAAAATGAAATTCTCTTCCCCAAAGCGATGGCGCTGGAAGCCAAAGTAAAGAAGGCTTTCCTCGATAAAGTAAAATTCAACTGATCCGTTAAAGTATATCTATAGTATATCTGTATGGGAAGAGTCCTGGCAATTGATTATGGCACCAAGCGAACCGGCATTGCAGTAACCGATGTCTTACGCATTATCGCTACACCGCTTGAAACCGTAGCAACCCAGGAGCTGATCAATTTTCTGAAGGCCTATCTTCAAAAAGAAACCGTTGACGAGTTTGTGGTAGGCATGCCTAAAACGCTCAAGAACGAAGACTCTGCCATAGCACCGTTGGTTCGAAAGTTTATCGAAGAACTTAAAAAGACATTTCCGGATAAACCCGTTCATCTCGCAGACGAACGCTTTACCAGCAGCATAGCTATGCGTGCCATGATCGATGGCGGCATGAAAAAGAAAGACCGCCAGGAAAAAGGTAATGTCGATAAAATCAGCGCTACTATAATATTGCAATCTTTCCTCGATGCCGTACGGTAGCCATGCCGTTGTTTCATTAATTCCGATCATCTTCGCTACCGTCCCCACCTATTAGTCAGGCGCGAAACATTCATATATACCTTAACGGGGTTATCAATGAATCACCTATAGAGGGTATTTTTCATTTCTATTTAGAAATACTCTAAACAAGCTATCAACATTTTGGCGTTGCCATGCCATATTTGAATCGTTGCTTCTGCGTAATGGCACAAAAGAAGGCAACCAATTTATGGGGAGGCTCCTTGTCAGGGTTAAAGAAAATCGAATACTGTATTTGACAAGGAGGCTCACCCGCCAATATAGAGTATATGATCTGATAAGATATAAGGGCTCTGCTTACCAACCCGTGTTCTGGTTGGGAGCAGAGTTCCTTTTACTTATAGCAACCTGCACAACGAACTACAACAAACATTATATGAAATCTCGCTACCTGTTTTTGGTTTTATTATTTCTAACAAGCCCGCTGCTCGTCTGGAGCCAGTCTGGATCCATACGCGGTGTGGTAAAAACTTCCGATGGTAATTCTGCGGAATTTGTAAACATCGCTATTGAAGGAACATCCAAAGGAGATATAGCGGATAAGAATGGAAAATTTGAAATCAGAAACGTAGCGCCCGGAAACTATATATTGGTTGCTTCTTTCATCGGACTTGAAAACACACAACAACCGGTAGAAGTAAAAGCGGGTGAAGTAACAACGGTAGATTTTATACTGAAAGAAAGCTCACAACAGTTAGAAGAAGTTATCATCTCGGGCCGCGCAGTGTTGAACAAAGAAGATAATTATGTAGCGAAGATGCCGCTGCGTAAAATGGAGAACCCACAGGTATATAACAGTGTGTCATCTGAAATATTAAAGCAACAAGCCATTACCAGTTACGATGACGCGTTCCGAAATATACCCGGTGTATTCCGCACGTGGGAATCGACCGGACGCGATGGCGATGGAGCATCATACTTTGCATTAAGAGGTTTGGAAGGACAACCCGCCCTTGTAAATGGTTTGCCCGGTATAACAAATGGTAATCTTGATCCGGCAAACGTAGAAGAGATACAGGTAATGAAAGGTCCGTCAGCCACACTGTTCGGAGCCAACGCAACTTCCTATACCAGTTATGGCGGTGTTATCAACACCATCACCAAGAAACCATACTTTACCACAGGCGGAGAGATAGGGTATAATGTTGGAAGCTTTGGATTGAATCGCATTACTGCGGATGTAAACGCTCCGCTGAGTCAGCAGAATAAAGTTGCCTTGCGCATAAATGCAGCCTATCACTCCGAAGAAAGTTTCCAGGATGCCGGCTTCAAGAAATCGTTCTTTGTAGCACCAACACTTGCGTATGAAGTAAACGATCGTCTGAAGTTTTTAGTTGTAACCGAAATACTGCAGGAAGAGCGCGCTGTAGCGCCCGTGTTCTTTCATTCCAATCGCGAAGAGCCGCTTACATTCAGGAATATAGATGAGTTAGGTCTCAACACCAAGTTATCATTCACCAACAACGATCTTTCGATCCGAAATCCACGCACCAATCTACAGGCGCAGATGGTATATAAATTATCAGATCAGTGGAGTTCACAAACTGTTTTATCGCGAGGTTCTGCTAAGTCCGATGGGTACTATACCTATATATGGCCGGATGCTGAAGGCGATAACAACTTCAGTCAGTCTTTTACATATGTGAAGGAAACACGAACCACTACCGATATACAACAGAACTTCAATGGCGATTTTACAATTGGCAGCATGCGCAACCGCTTGCTGGTAGGTCTTGATTACTTTGAACAGGAAGCTGTGAACAATGGATTAGGCTATGTATTTGCCCGAACCGTTACACCACAAGGCATCAGTCCTTTTACCGGTGAGCCGCTTGGTTCTGATTCTATATCCAGACCCTATATCGATGCATTGCTGGCAACGACATCGGTTAACAGCAGCAAGCTTCAGAACAAAACGTATGGTGCCTATATTTCCAACGTGCTCAACATTACACCAGCGCTTACTTTAATGACAGGTGTTCGTGCCGACTACTACGATTCCGAAGCTGAGGATTACGATCAATTTGCATTGTCGCCAAAGTTGGGCTTGGTATACCAGCCTATACTGGATAAGGTATCTATATTCGCTAACTATCAGAATGCATTTAACAATATAGCACCGATGCTGGTGGCTGATGAAGATGGCAGCAACCAACGATTAAAAAACTTTGATCCGGAGCAGGCCAACCAATGGGAAGTAGGCGTAAAGACAAACCTGCTCAAAGACCGATTGTTTGCAACGGTTTCATACTATGACATTCGCGTAAAGAATAAAGTGATTGGCGATGCTACTAACTTCTATAACTATATACAAGGCGGTAAAGTAGAGAGCAAAGGTTTTGAACTGGATGTAACAGCAAACCTCTTTACGGGATTCATTTTGATAGCCGGCTATAGCCACAATGAGACAAAGAATATAGCAGGTTTTGGTACCGACTTCTATAGCGAGGCCGGAAGAGCGCCAGGTGGACAGGGTCCGCAAGATCAGATTAACTTATGGGCAACCTACAAAGTCAGCAATGGCGCGCTGCAAGATGTAGGCTTTGGTATTGGTGGAAACCATGCTAGCGAATACCGCGTGATTGATAATAGTATAACCGGTGTTTTTGATTTGCCAAGTTATACTGTGCTTAATGCAAGTGTGTTTTATAGTCCTGAAAGATTCCGCATTGCTCTGAATGTAAACAATGTGCTGGACGAAGAATACTACATTGGCTACTGGTCGGTTAACCCGCAGAAGCCGCGCAACTTTGTGCTCAGCATGGCCTATAAATTCTGACAGATATATAGTTTAGTAATCCGATAACGAGTAATGTATATACTACCGGCGGCAACTTTGATTTTAGTAGCGGGATTCTATGCGCTCTACAACACTTCCGAAAAAGCGTTGTTGAGGAAAGATCGCGTAAGTGTATGGTTGCAGCGCAACAGGAGCTTCTCCAAAGTCATCGGTATATTTTGTTTGCTGGTATCATTTGCATTGCTTGCGATGGAGCAGGGTATAGGTGCCGGCATCCTTACGGGATTTATACTTTTAATGACCGTTGGATGTCTGATCGTCATTCTTTCGCCATTAATCTCACACAAACATTGATATGCCGGCAAATCCTAAACATCTCACTGCATCGCCCTGGCAACGGGCTGGTAAAATTTCCGCCGGTATACTGGGAGGTTATTTTGTTTCGGCTGCCGTACATCTTGCATTTGCAGCGTGGTTCAACCACGTGAATGTATTGATCACATCAACCTTCTCCGGATTTATACTCTGGGTTGCGTTGATGGTGCTTGCCTTCTTGGCCAGAAGCGGCTGGCGCGTGTGGTTACTCTATATGGCACTCGCGCTCCTTTTTGGTGCTATAGCGTGGATGGGTAAAATGTACAATCCTAACTTTATGCATTGATGGAAAAAAGACCATACAATATATTTTTCGATCTCCATACGGTAAGCGGTATTGTACTGAGTGTACTGCTGTTCGTAATCTTCTTTGCAGGATCATTCTCATTCTTCCGCGATGAGATCGTGAACTGGGAACGAAATGAGACTGTAACTACCAAAGGTGCAATTGACATTGATGTTGATGCAGCGCTCGATACAATCGCGAAGAAATATACGCTTTACGGACGCGAAGTATCTATACACAAGGGATACGATGAACGAAGAGTGCGGGTAAACGTATCGGCCTCTGCCGACACCACGAATAAGGAGGCAGGCGCTTTCTTATACATGGATACCAAAACATTTCAGTCGCACGACTATATATCATCTTACACGCTCGGAGAATTTTTATACCGCCTGCACTTCTTTGCACAAATACCCTACCCCGTTGGTTATTACCTGTCGGGCTTTACAGCGCTGTTCCTTTTCTTTATTGTACTAACCGGTATATTGATTCACTGGAAAAAAATCATCTCGAACTTTTACCTGTTTCGTCCGTGGGCAAAACTCAAAACAATATGGACTGATGCGCATACAGCATTGGGCACAATCGGTTTGCCATTCCAGGCGGTATATGCCATAACGGGAGCGTTCTTCATGATCAATATATTCCTGGTTATACCCGATGTACTTTTTTTGTACGATGGCGATCAAGAAAAGATATACGAAGATCTGGGCTATGCACATCCTACTTTTACATTCGCACATCAAAAACTCGATGCTCCGGTTAACGTAAATTCCATGGTGGCAGCGGTGCAGAGTAAGTGGGATAACTTTCAGGTAACGGAAGTACACATCATGCACCATGGCGATAAAGCAATGCATGTTATTGTCTCCGGAGAACTTGAGCGCGCCACCAAATTTACCGGCACCGGTGAAGTTACATTCAAAGCCGCCACCGGCGAGATTGTTCATCAGAAAGATCCGTATGCACCAACAACATACCTGGATGGTGTAAAGAATATACTATACCGTTTACATTATGCAGACTATGGCGGTTATGGACTAAAGATTGCCAGCTTTCTGTTAGGATTGCTTTCATGTTTTGTTATCATCTCCGGCATTCTGATCTGGTTTGAGGCGCGCAACAAAAAGCATGTTCCGGAAAAGCAAAAGCGATTCAATAAAAGAGTAAGTAATATATACCTGGCCATCTGCCTGGCAATGTATCCGGTTACGGCATTGGCATTTATAGTTGTTCGATTTTTACCGGCCGATCTTGGCGCATCGCGTCAATCCGTTCTGTACGGTGTATACTTCGGAAGCTGGCTGCTGTTGTCTGTTTTCTTTTCGTGGAAGCGCAGTAACTTCATCACGAACAAGTATACATTGTTGTCGGGCGCTATACTCGGCATACTTATACCCATTGTTAATGGTGTTTCAACCGGCAACTGGTTCTGGTATACCGTGGCAAATGGCCACTTCGATTTTTTTATAGTCGATGCCCTGTGGATAGGACTTTCGTTGATGTCATTCTACACCGTGTACAGGTTGAAGAACGTGAAGCCATCGTCTGGTGACGAAGACTCTCAAGCTGACGACACGATCCGGCAACCCGTAAAAAAGCGTCCGCGTGTAGCGACAGAAACTACAGTTTGAGTCGTAACCTTCTTTTTTCCTGTGCTGCGTTTATTTTCCTGTTAACCGATATCCGCTAACGAATAACTTTTTAACGGATAACGATTAACTTTACGCCATGATTTATCCGATAGTAATGTATGGCGACCCGGTGCTTCGCCAGCGCGCAAAAGATATTGAACAAGGCACAGATCTGAAGCAGTTGATCGATGACATGTTTGAAACCATGCACGGAGCCAGTGGTATAGGCCTGGCCGCTCCGCAGATTGGCAAGAGCATTCGCCTGTTTATAGTAGACGGTACCGTGCTGGAAGATGAAGAAGGCATGGAGAATTTTAAAAAGGCTTTCGTAAATCCGGAGATCCTGGAAGAAGTCGGAACTCCGTGGGAATTTGAAGAAGGCTGCCTGAGTATACCCAACATCCGTGAAAACGTTTCGCGCAAAGAGCGACTGAAGATCCGCTATTATGATGAGAACTGGAATCTTCACGAAGAAGAATACGATGGCATGAAGGCGCGTATCATTCAGCATGAGTACGACCATATTGAAGGAAAACTTTTCGTAGACTATCTGCCGGCATTGAAGAAGCGTTTGCTGAAAGGTAAACTTGCCGATATATCCAAAGGCAAAGTCGATACCGAGTATAGAATCATCGCTCCGCTTAAGAAGTAATGTTCACGCTGTAAGCTGGTGTATATATGAACATTCCTTCGCGCTTGCCCGATGTAGGTACGTCTATATTTTCAGTCATGTCGAAGATGGCGCTGGACTATGGCGCCATTAATCTTTCGCAAGGCTTCCCTGACTTTAGCATTGACGAAAAAATTATTCAGCTGGTAAGCCGGTATATGCTGGAAGGCAACAACCAGTATGCACCGATGCCGGGTACGCCAGCCCTGCGTTCCATTATAGCGCAGGTAGTAGAGGCAACCTACAAGTGCAAGACCGATCCGGAAACAGAAATTACCATTACAGCCGGCGCTACCGAAGGTATATTTTCCATCATCGCGGCATTCATCAGCCCTGGTGATGAAGTGATCCTGTTTGATCCGTCTTACGATTCCTATAGTCCAGCTATACGCCTTAACGGAGGTGTGCCCGTTCATGTCAATGTATACCCTCCGGACTTCTCGATCGACTGGGATATAGTTCGCGCCAAAATTACTCCGCGCACACGCATGATCATGATCAACACTCCGCATAATCCGTGCGGCTCGGTGTTACAGGAGCGCGACTTGCTGGAGCTTGAGAAGATTGTACTCGAACACAACCTGCTGGTGTTAAGCGATGAAGTATACGAACGGCTGATCTACGATGGACTTACGCATCAAAGTGTACTCCGTTACCCGGCATTGTCTTCACGAAGTCTTGCCGTGTTTTCATTCGGAAAAACATTTCACGCTACCGGGTGGAAAGCAGGCTATGTAGTAGCCCCCGAGTATCTCACCAAAGAAGTTCGTAAGACACACCAGTTTATTGTGTTTAGTGTAAACACACCTGCGCAGCTCGCGCTCGCAGAGTATATGGGTACTCCGGAACATTACCAGTCGCTCGGAAAGTTTTATCAGCAGAAGCGCGATTTCTTTTTGAAGCAGATCGAAGGTTCATCGTTCGAACCGTTGCCGTGCAGTGGTTCATACTTTCAGGTAGTGTCGTATAAAAATATTTCTAAAAAGAGCGATGTAGCGATGGCAGAAGACCTCACAAAGAATGTCAAGGTGGCTTCCAGTCCCGTTTCAGTTTTCTACAACGACAAAACCGATAACCACTTGCTTCGCTTTTGTTTTGCCAAAAAAGAAGAAACACTGGCAAAGGCAGGCGAGATACTGCGGAAGATATAGAGACATTGCCAGCTATTCACAAAATTTTCCTTAGACAAATTCCGGTTCATTGCGTTTCTTTGCAGGCGAAATCCACAAGCCATGCAGGACCTTAAAATTACGCTGATCCAATCCGATTTGCACTGGGAAGACATCGAAGCTAATCTCGCGATGTTCGAGGAGAAGATCTGGCAGATCCCCGGTTCCACGGATGTGATCGTGCTCCCTGAAATGTTTACCACTGGTTTTACGATGTCCGCTAACAAAAAAGCGGAACTCATGAACATGCGCACCTTCAAGTGGATGAGACAAATGGCCGATCAGACCGGAGCGCTTATACTGGGCAGCTATATAGTAAGTGTACACGACCGCTACTACAACCGCCTCCTTTGGATGGAGCCCGGAGGAAATTTCAAAACATACGACAAGCGTCACCTTTTCAGAATGGAGAACGAGCACAAGACTTACTCCGCCGGAGAAAGTCTGCTCATCGGCACCTGGAAAGGCTGGAAGATATGCCCGCTCATTTGCTACGACCTGCGTTTCCCGGTGTGGAGCCGTAATCGTTGGGACCGGATCAACCAGAAATTATCATACGATGTTGCAGTCTATGTAGCCAACTGGCCGGTTACACGCATCGAGATGTGGGACACATTATTGAAAGCACGGGCCATTGAAAACCTGAGCTATGTAGTAGGCGTGAATCGCGTGGGACAGGATGATCATGGTATAGAATACAACGGTCACTCTTCTATTATCAGTCCCAAGGGCGAAGTGATTTATACCAACGAAGGTGGCGAAGCCGTGCGCACCATGGAGCTGAGTGCAAATGCGCTGCACGCATTCCGCGATCGCTTCCCGGCCTATATCGATGCTGATGATTTTACCATTGAGTTTGAAGAGTACGAAGAGTCAGAATTCTGATCGCTGTAGCTTCATACAAAAGTATACTTGAAAGGCCCTGTAAGACGCGGGGCCTTTTCTTTTATGCGGCGGCAGACCCTACGGGCATTTGATTTCGAGAAGAAAATTCGGACGGCTCCTTCTTTAATCGTGCATCAAAAACTACTTTTGCACCTCATTTTAAAATTTACCAAATCTATTCCTGAACATGGCCACCCAGAAAATTACCCGAGCTCTTATCTCTGTTTTTTATAAAGATAACCTGGAACCTATAGTACATGCGCTCGGCAAGCAGGGAGTAGAATTTGTATCAACAGGCGGCACGCAGGAATTTATTGAGAAGCTGGGCTATGCTGTAACACCGGTTGAGAACCTGACGGGATATCCTTCCATTTTTGGAGGTCGTGTGAAAACATTACACCCTGCTATATTCGGAGGTATACTTTACAGACGCGATGATGCCGGTGATCTGAAGCAGGCCAAAGAGTTTAACATTGCTCCGATAGACTTGGTGATTGTAGACCTGTATCCGTTCGAAGAAACGGTTGCCAAAGGCGGATCGGAAGAAGACATTATTGAGAAGATAGATATAGGTGGCATCTCTCTCATTCGTGGTGCAGCCAAGAATTTTAACGATGTGCTTATTGTTGCATCCCGCAATCAGTATAGCGAATTGCTGGCATTGTTGCAGGCGAAGAACTGCACGTCTGATTTAGCAGACCGCAAGAAGTTTGCAGCGATGGCGTTTGATGTTACATCGCATTACGACTCCGCTATATTTAATTACTTCAACAACGAGTTTCAGATACCAAGCTATAAAAAAAGTTACCAACGAGGACGTGTACTTCGTTACGGGGAAAATCCTCATCAGAAAGGAACTTACTATGGTGACCTGGACGGACTGTTCGAACAACTCAACGGTAAAGAACTTTCCTATAACAACCTGGTAGATGTTGATGCAGCGGTAAACCTGGTAAAAGAGTTTGAAGGTGAAACGGCTTTCGTTATCATCAAACATACCAACGCATGTGGTGTGGCTACCGGCACTTCGGTAAAAGATGCATACCTCAAGGCATTCCAGGCCGATACTATATCTGCCTTTGGCGGTGTATTGGCTACCAATAAAACCATAGATATAGCAGCAGCAGAAGAGATCAATAAACTGTTCTTCGAAATACTTATCGCTCCGGCTTACACCGATGATGCGCTGGCATTGTTACGCAGCAAGAAGAATCGTATGATCTTGTTGCAGAAGAAACAACTTACTGAAACGAAGCAGAGCAAAACCATCCTCAATGGTATCATCGAACAAGACCTCGATCTGAAGACAGATGCCCAGACCGATCTGAAAGTAGTTACCAAAGTAGCACCTACTGCAGCAGAGGTAAATGCTTTACTCTTCGCGAGCAAAATCTGCAAGCATACAAAATCAAATACCATTATACTCGCTGTAGATGGACAGTTACTTGCCAGCGGAGTAGGACAGACCTCACGTGTTGATGCGTTGAAACAGGCAATTGAAAAAGCTGGTGCTTTTGGTTTTAATCTGAAGGGAGCTGTGATGGCATCAGATGCTTTCTTCCCGTTCCCGGATTGTGTGGAGATCGCTGATCAGCATGGTATTCATGCCGTGATCCAACCAGGAGGTTCCGTAAAAGATCAGGATTCAATAGACTATTGTGACGGGCACGGTATGGCAATGGTATTTACCGGCACACGTCACTTTAAACATTGATATATAGCTCCGGGTTGGCGCAAGGTTTTATGTATAGCCATTCGTTAGACGTGAAACCGTGAGCCAGCAACCTTGAACCATTGTCGTTCACCGACTGGATTGTTCAGGCGCTCTAAAAAAATTACATTTTTATACTGATACTCATTAATTTGGTAAATTAAATGCAATTTTGCAGGCGCTATCTTGGTTAGTTCTAAGACATAATTTTTAAACATAGGGAATACAGATACATGGCATTTTTTGATTTCTTCACCAGTGACATTGCAATAGATCTGGGAACAGCAAACACCCTTATCATTCACAAAGATAAGATCGTAGTGGATGAGCCTTCTATCATCGCTCTCGACAAAGTAAACAACAAGGTGCTGGCCATTGGCCGTGAAGCCATGCAGATGCATGAGAAGACCCATGATCACATCAAGACTATACGCCCGCTGAAGGAAGGTGTGATTGCCGACTTCCAGGCTGCCGAGATGATGCTGCGTGGTCTGATCAAAATGGTGGACACCGGTAAGCGCCTCTTCCCGCCATCTTACAGAATGGTGATCTGTATCCCGTCTGGTATAACCGAAGTTGAGAAGCGTGCCGTGCGCGACTCAGCTGAACATGCCGGTGCCAAAGAAGTATATATGATCTATGAACCGATCTCTGCTGCGATCGGTACAGGTATAGATATAGAACAGCCGATCGGTAACATGATCGTAGATATAGGCGGTGGAACAACGGATATTGCCGTGATTGCCCTCTCGGGTATTGTGTGCGACCAGTCTATCCGCGTAGCGGGCGATACGTTCAACCGCGATATACTCGACTATATGAGACGCCAGCACAACCTGCTGATTGGTGAGCGCTCGGCTGAGAAAGTGAAGATTGAAGTTGGTTCTGCCCTGACGGAACTTGATGACGGACCAGATGATTACGAAATCCGTGGTCGCGATCTGATGACCGGTATACCCAAGACAATCAAGATATCTTATTCAGAAGTTGCCTTCGCGCTTGATAAATCTGTTTCCAAACTCGAAGAAGCTGTTCTCAAAGCATTGGAAACATCTCCTCCTGAACTTTCAGCGGATATATACGAACGCGGTATATACCTGACTGGTGGTGGAGCTTTGCTGAGAGGATTGGACAAACGTCTTGCCCTTAAAACCAAACTTCCGATTCACGTTGCAGACGATCCGCTTCGTGCCGTTGTTCGCGGAACAGGTCAGGCATTAAAGAATATTTCACAGTTCCGTGCTGTGTTAATGACCTAAGCCTGGGCGGTTGCGAATGGGTGAGGTACGAATATTATCAGAAACTAAACGCACCTTAACTGGAGTTTAATGGAGCGTCTATTTTATTTCATCTATCAGTACAGGGCTTTCTTTACGTTTATCGTGCTGGAAGTATTTTGCTTTTGGCTCGTGGTAGAAAACAATGCATACCAGGGAGCCAAGTTTTTTAACTCTTCCAATACCGTAGTAGCATCCTTGAACAACTTCTCGCAAAGTATACGCGATTACTTTTTGCTGCGCGATGTAAACACAACGCTCGCAGAAGAGAATGCTATACTGCGCAGACGTGTGGAAGAAGATAACCTGCGGCTTGAAACCGACACGCTGGCTCTGCGCGATACAACCCTCACCAGACGATTTGATTTTGTAAGTGCCAAGGTGGTGAACAACCATGTTGACCAGTTCAAAAACTTTATCACTATAAATAAAGGCGAAGATGACGGCGTTGCTCCCGGCATGGCTGTTATCAGTCCGCTGGGCGTAGTGGGCAAAGTAAAAATGGTTTCCAATCATTATGGTGTCGTAACATCTTTGCTGCACATTGATATGATGGTGTCTGCCGTTCTCAAGCGCACCGGTCATTTTGGTTCGGTACAGTGGGAAGGTCACGACCCCGGACTTGTTAAGCTGAAATATATACCTCGTCACGTAAACCCGATGGTGGGCGATACGGTTGTTACGTCCGGTTTCAATGCCATCTTCCCGGAAGGTATCATGATCGGAACGGTTGTAGATGTACAGCTGGGTAACGAAGCGCTGTCATACGACCTGAGTGTAAAACTGGCGCAAGACTTCCGCAAGCTCTCGTATGTAACGGTAGTTAAAAGCGAGCTGAAGCACGAATTGGATTCTTTGGAGCAGGCTGTTAACGAATTGGAGAAATGAGCAGGGGGATGATTTTTCAGATCATAGCGTTTTTCATTTACCTGTTCTACCAGGTATTGATCCTGCAAAACGTGGTTCTGTTCCATACAGCATTCTGTTTCCTGTATATACTATATCTGTTGTTGTTACCGGTAGAAACCAACCCGCTTGTATTGATGGGCATTGGTTTTCTGATGGGTTTTGCCGTAGACATGTTTTATGAAAGCATCGGGTTACATGCCTTTGCATGTGTACTGATTATGTATGTGCGAAACTTCTGGCTTAATTCCATGACACCTCAGGGCGGCTACGACAGTAACTCTACACCGTCTCTTGCGTTGGGTGGGGTCCAGTGGTTTATTATCTATTCGTTGCCGCTTGTATTTTTACACCATAGTGTTTTATTTTTTATGGAGGCTGGCGGCTTCGGAATGTTCTGGTTTACGCTGTGGAAAATTATCACCAGCACTTTTTTTACAATGCTGGTAATTTTAATTGCTCAATTTTTGTTTCCGAGCAGAAGACGCTAATTGTTTTACACTGACGTTTCTCTTGAGAGAATGTTCAGAGTATAGATATAGAGTCTCTTCAAACATTTATGCACACGTAATGTATCGAAGAAACTCGCGTCACCTGTACATTTACTATACCTTAACTTTGCCTTATTATATACTATGAACGAAGGTCGGAAAGAAGTTTTACAGCTCGTTTTTCTCCTGGTGGGCTTTATCTTCCTGGTAAAGTTATTCTTCATACAAATTGTTGAAGACAGCTACAAAGAGATGGCTGGTGTAAATGCCATTCGTAAAGAACCTCAATACCCGATTCGCGGAATCATTAAAGATCGTAATGGTAAACTAATAGTATATAACAACCCGGAGTTTGACCTCATGGTTATTCTCCACGAAGTAAAGCATTTCGATAGCACGCGTTTCTGCCAGGTATTCGAAAAAACTCCGCAGGAACTTCGCGACCTCTTCATCAATTTCAGAACGGAGATCAGAAACAGAAAGGCAAACCAGTTTCAGCCGTTCCCATTCCTTCGTCAATTGTCAACACAGGATCTTGCCAAAGTGCAGGACCACATGGATGAATTCCCCGGCTTCTTTATACAAGACAGAACTACGCGAGCCTATGCCAGTAAAGCCGTAGCCAATGCGATTGGCTATGTAAGTGAAATATCAAAAAATAAACTTGACAAGGATAAAAGTGGATTTTACCGGCAGGGCGATTACATCGGACAAAGCGGTATAGAAGCTTACTACGAAGAATACCTGCGCGGTAAACGTGGTGTAAAACACCTGATGCGAAATAAAGATGGTGTTATTAAAGGTTCTTACGAAGGTGGAAAGTATGACACACTTTCTGTACCCGGTCAGGATCTTGTATCCACCATTGACCTCACACTACAGGAATACGGAGCTTATCTTTTAAATGGAAAGTCAGGAAGTATCATCGCCATCGAACCGGCAACGGGAGAAATACTGGCTATGGTATCCGGTCCTTCATACGACCCGAACCTGCTCACCGGTAAAAACTATAGCAAGAACTTCGCACTCATCAGTAACGATAGTCTCAAGCCGCTGTTCAATCGTCCGTTGATGGCGCAGTATCGTCCGGGATCTATATTTAAGATTGCGCAGGCGATGGTAGCGCTGCAGGAAGGAGTAATTACTCCGGAGACACGCATACGCTGCGATCGCTCCATTATCAATTGCCACGGTCCGCACTCCAATGAAGATTTGCGTGGCGCTATAGCGAATTCATGCAACCCATACTTCCATAACGTACTGCGCAGAATGCTGAATAAAGGTAAAGGTGCTAATCCGTTTGATGATACGCGTATAGGTCTTGCCGAATGGGACAAACACATTATGAGCTTCGGCTTTGGAAGAAGATTAGGTATAGATCTGCCAAACGAAAAACGCGGACTGGTGCCGAGCCCCGAGTACTACGATCGTGCTTACGGAGGACGCCCATGGAAATTTTCAAATATATACTCTATCGCCATTGGTGAAGGAGAGAACATGGTGGTGCCGCTACAAATGGCAAACTTTGCAGCCACCGTTGCCAACAAAGGATACTATTATACACCACATCTTATTAAGTCGATTGGCAGCACCGGCTTACCATTGCCACAGTATCTCGAGAGACATTATACAACGATCGATTCTGCCAACTTCAGAATTGCACGCGATGCTATGGAACGCGTGGTGGAAGCCGGAACAGCACAGTATCGCGCCAAGCTGAAAGATATAGTAGTGTGCGGTAAAACAGGAACGGTACAGAACGAACCAAATCCCGACCACTCGGTATTTATAGCGTTCGCTCCGAAAGAGAATCCTAAAATTGCTATATCAGTATATGTTGAATACTCGGGTCAGGGTGGACGTGCCGCGGCTTCAATCGCCAGTCTCATGATCGAGAAATATTTACTGGGCGGTACAAAACGTCCGCAGATAGAAGAATATGTATTGAAAGGTAAATTCCTTCATTAAAATATATACCCGTAAAAAAACGCTCACCCTTATAACAGTCAAGCGCATTGAGGAAAGAAGAAATAATATCGCATAAGATCGATTGGGTAACCGTGATGATTTATGGTGCCATGGTGTTGTGGGGCTGGCTGAATATATACTCTGCCACGTACGATGAAACACAGTCGATCTTCGATCTGTCATTAAACTCTGGTCGCCAGATGATGTTCATCATTACGTCATCTATACTCATCCTTGCTATTCTTATTATAGACATGCGGTTCTACGAAACGTTTGCCTATATAATTTATGGCGTGGTGTTGTTCTTATTGCTATTGGTGCCTTTTATAGGGAAAGAAGTAGGTGGTAACCGCGCGTGGCTGGGCTTCGGTTCATTTGGTGTACAGCCCTCTGAATTCGCCAAGTTTGCAACAGCATTGGTGATCGCTAAATATATAGGTACCATCGGTTTCAGAATGGATAACATTCGTAACCAGATTATACTCTTTGGATTGATTGCTGCTCCTATATTGTTGATCCTTCTTCAAAAGGACTACGGAACAGCTATGGTGTTCATGGTTTTTCTGCTGGTGTTTTACAGGGAAGGTATGTCGCCATTTCTGTTGCTGGTGGGATTGGGTGTTGCGGTCATATTTATACTTACACTCCTGGTTGAGAACAACTGGATATTGTTCGGGGCGATTGGCGCTGCATGGGGCATTACCATGTACATGAATCGCAGAAAGAAAATTAAACGCCTCGCAATTATTACGGCAGGTGCGCTGGTATTGGCCTTTACCATTACCAGTGTTGAATTTATATTCAGTAACCTGCTGGAAGAACACCATCAGAAACGTGTGATGGTGTTGATCAACCCGGAGCTTGATCAGTTAGGTGCAGGGTATCACGTATACCAGTCAAAAGTAGCGATTGGTAGTGGTGGTATAATTGGTAAAGGATTTTTGAAAGGCACGCAGACGAAACTGAAATTTGTACCCGAGCAATATACCGACTTTATCTTCTGTACCATTGGTGAAGAGCAAGGCTGGATCGGAAGTTTACTGATGATAGCGCTATTTATGGGTTTGCTCTTACGCGTGGTATTTTTAGCGGAGCGACAGAAGAACCGTTTCGCAAGGGTATATGGTTATTCGGTGGCGTGTATATTCTTCTTTCACTTTGCAACCAACATAGCCATGACCATCGGGTTGTTCCCGGTGATTGGTATACCGCTGCCGTTCTTCAGCTATGGAGGTTCATCACTCTGGAGTTTTACCATACTGTTATTCATTCTGCTCAAGCTGGATGCACATCGTATGCACGTGCTGCAACGATTATAATACAACAGTAACAAGATATATCTCCCGCAGACTGCGCAAAAATTTTGCGGCACTCAAAAGCCGTGAGCAGCGCGTCTGCGGGAGGCCAATACGAAAAAAGAAAGTCCCGGAACTCGGGACTTTCTTTTTGCTATATATAGTATAAGAACAATGTACTACAACTATACGGTCATTATCTCGACCTCTTTCTTTTTCATCAGCGCATCTACTTTGGTGATAGAATCGTCTGTCATTTTCTGAACTTTATCTTCAGCATTTTTAACATCATCTTCTGAAACACCTTTGATTTTTTTCAGCTGCTCGTTGGTCTCTTTGCGAATATTACGAATGCTTACTTTGCCATGTTCGCACTCCTGGCCAACTTGTTTTACCAGCTGCTTCCGTCTTTCTTCCGTAAGCATTGGTATATTTATAATCACCTGCTGGCCATCGTTCTGCGGGTTAAGTCCGAGGTTGCCGTTAATGATAGCCTTTTCAATTTCAGGTATCATACCCTTTTCCCATGGTTTAACAAAGAGTGTACGCGCATCGGGGGTAGTAACGGAAGCAACCTGTTGAAGTGGAGTCATCGCTCCATAGTAACTTACCATCAGGCCGTCCAGCATTGTAGGGTTTGCCTTTCCTGCACGGATCTTGGTGAGCTCATGGCTTACATGGTTAAGTGCTTTGGTCATAGACTCGCGTGCATCTTCCAGGTATAATTCAATTTCTTCCATAGAAATAAAATATAGATAAGTATGACTTCTTTATACTGTTAGAAAAAATTTATTGCGTCTGATTTTTTATTAGCTGATCAATGTACCGGCTTCTTCACCGTTTACAACTTTCAGCAGATTGCCTTTTTTGTTCATGTCGAACACAATGATCGGCAGCTTGTTTTCTTTACATAGTGTAAAGGCTGTCATGTCCATGATGTTCAGATTTTTTTCATACGCTTCCTGGAACGACAGTTTGTTATACCGCACTGCATCCGGAAACTTCTCAGGGTCTTTGGTATAAACACCATCTACACGGGTACCCTTTAATACAACACTTGCCTGAACTTCTATAGCACGCAAGCTTGCCGTAGAGTCTGTAGTAAAGTAAGGATTACCAATACCTGCACCAAAAATTACAATGCGTCCTTTTTCAAGGTGGCGTATGGCTCTGCGTCTGATGAATGGTTCACACACCTGTTCCATTTTTATACCGGCCATTAAGCGGGTAAACATACCATGACGTTCGAGTGCACTTTGCAAGGCCATCGCATTGATTACCGTAGCAAGCATGCCCATGTAATCGCCTTGCACGCGATCAATTCCGAGTGCTTCTGCCTGGCCGCCTCTGAAGATGTTTCCTCCCCCGATCACGATCGCAATTTCAACACCCTGATCTTTTATGGTTCTGATCTCTTCACAATACTGCTCCAGCACATTCGGGTCTATGTTTGTGCTCTTGGACGAGCCTTGTAATGCTTCTCCACTGAGTTTGAGGAGGATACGTTTGTACTTCATTCGTAAGTTGGATTGGTTATGCAGCGAAATTGGCGCAATATATTCAAAGCACAGGGCTTTGTAAAATTCCCGATGCAGTACACAGCTTTATTTTGCGCAGAATACATTCAGCAACACGGATCACTGCATTCGTACAGCAGCTGAGAATGAACTTTCGACACGATCAACCTTGCATTGAGATTGATAACACTGTTGGTCTATGCGCAGAAAAAAATTACAAAAACGAAATCGCGAAGCGAAGCGTGAAAATTTTAGAATTCGATCAGCACCTGATTTTTTTCAACGCTGTCGCCCTTCTTGATCTTCACCAGTTTTACCACGCCTTCGCCTGGTGACTTGATGATGTTTTCCATCTTCATGGCTTCGAGAATGAGCAGCGGATCGTTTTGCTTCACCGTATCTCCGGCCTTTACTTTCAGATCAATGATGAGACCTGGCATCGGAGCTTTCAATGAATTGATCTTGCCGGCAGATGTGTTGTTCATGCCCATCTTTTCAAGTAGCAGATCGAAGCGGTCTTTAACAGCAACGGTATAAATCTTTCCGTTGATCTTGAGTGTAAATGTTTTGCTGGCGTGATCAGCCTTGACAAGTTCGGCACGGTAACTTTTTTGTTCGTGCAGAATGTGAAAATAGCCATCGTCAACTTTTACAAGATCCCATGCAACGGGTTTACCATTAACAACAAAACCATCTTCCGAAGAAGTGATGTCGAACGATTTTTTATTTACGATAGCCTTATACATACTGCGCAGAAAAAATTAATACATCTGTAAATGTGCAAAATTATCCCGACACTCAAACAACGCGCCAGCGCATCTGTTTCTGCATTTTTATCCTGTAACCAGTAGCCAGCACCCAGCAGCTTTTCCCAAGGGTTTGCAAAATCGACTTCTATACATTTACCTTTGCACTGTCGAAAGACAAAGGGGTGCCTTAATATAACGGGCTGAGATTATACCCAATGAACCTGATGCCGGTAATGCGGACGAAGGGAAGGCAAGGTTAAACGTACGCAGAGCATTCCCCTGTGCGCTGTTAGTTTAAACCACATTTAAAACAATGTACAAAGTATTTTTAGTGGCAGCAGTTATGCTGTTGTCAGCGCGCGTCTATGCGCAGGAGTTTTCTATTGCAGGAAGTGTTCGCGATGCAAAGAACAACCAGGTGTTAACCGGAGCAA
The DNA here is from genome assembly GCA_966211525.1 of uncultured Chitinophaga sp. Classification (GTDB taxonomy): domain Bacteria; phylum Bacteroidota; class Bacteroidia; order Cytophagales; family Cyclobacteriaceae; genus Ohtaekwangia. The sequence continues at coordinate 97,375 of CBIHOZ010000001.1, forward strand.
CGCTACAACTGGAAGGCACGAGCCGTGCTACGGTAGCCGATGCATTCGGAAGATTCAGATTCGACAAGATCGCAGCAGGTGAATATACCGTGCTGGTAAAGTTCATCGGCTATGCAGACAAGTCAGAGAAAGTCAGCGTGTCTTCATCTGGTGTTGACATAGCCATAGCGTTGCAAGAGTCGTTTGTAATGACAGACGAAGTAGTAGTGTCAGCAACACGTGCCGATGAAAAAACTCCGGCTACATTTACCAATGTAAATCGCGAGGCTATACAAAAACAAAACTTCGGACAGGATTTACCTTTCCTGCTGAATTGGACACCATCAGCCGTAGTAACGTCTGATGCCGGCACAGGTATAGGCTATACCGGCATTCGCATCCGCGGAAGCGATGCAACCCGCATTAATGTAACCGTTAATGGTATACCCTATAACGATGCAGAATCGCTCGGTACATTCTGGGTGGATGTTCCGGATATAGCGGCATCGTCACAAAGTATACAAGTACAACGCGGTGTCGGTACATCTACCAACGGTGGCGGTGCATTTGGTGCTTCCATCAATCTTCAAACCAATACACGCAACGATGTTCCGTATGCTACACTCATGTCGTCAGCAGGATCGTTCGGTACATTCCGAAACAGCTTGAGCTTTGGTACAGGTTTACTCAACGATCATTGGGTAATTGACGGTCGCGTATCCAAAATAAATTCCGATGGATTCATCGATCGTGCTACAGCCGATTTACAGTCATACTACTTCTCAGCAGGTTTCTATTCCGGCAACACCATGATCAAAGCCATTACGTTTGGTGGTAAAGAAAGAACCTACCAGGCATGGTATGGTGTACCGCAGTCGCGTTTGCAAAATGATACCGAAGCGATGTTGATGACAGCATCGAACGAAGGCTGGAACGAAGAGCAGACAAACAACCTGCTGACTTCGGATAGCCGCACGTTCAATCCCTATACCTATAAGAATCAGGTTGATGATTACAAGCAAGATCACTATCAACTTCATTTCTCACAACGTTTAGCCGATGCATTTACAGCAAATGTATCGTTACACTATACGCCCGGTAAAGGATATTACGAAGAGTATCGCTATAACAACAAGCTGGCAGACTATGGATTGTCGCCTGTAACGATTGGTGATTCAACTATAACATCAACCGATCTTGTACGCAGACGCTGGTTGAAAAATGATTTCTACGGATTTACCTATTCACTCAACTACGAAAAGGATAAACTGAATGCTATACTGGGCGGAGGATGGAATCGTTACGATGGCGATCACTATGGGCAAATTGTATGGGCGCAGGTATCTGCAGTTCCTACCGAGTACCAATACTACTTCAACAATGGCGACAAGCGTGATTTTAATATATATGGAAAAACAACCTATAGCTTTACCGATCGCCTGAATGCTTATGTTGATCTGCAATACAGAAGAGTTACCTACACAGCAACCGGTATAGAGAATAAACAGAATACAGTAAATGTAGATGCAGATTTTAACTTCTTTAACCCAAAGGCCGGAGTAACGTTTGCTGTTGCCGATAACCAGGTAGCGTATGCTTCCTATAGTATAGCAAACCGTGAGCCGGTGCGCGATGATTTTGTAGATGCGCCTCAAGGTCGAATACCCAAGTCTGAAAATCTGAAGAACCTCGAAGCAGGGTATAAGATCATGGGTAAGAACTATATGTTGAAAGCGAACTATTACCTGATGGACTATCGCGATCAGCTTGTGCTCACCGGACAGGTGAATGATGTAGGAGCCTCTATCCGCACCAACGTTGACAAGAGTTATCGCATGGGTATAGAACTGGAAGGTGCGTTAAAAATTTCGGAACGCTTCTCCTGGAATGCCAACGTTACGTTGAGCCGAAACAAGATCAAGGAATTTACCGAAGTGTATTATGACTACGGTGCAAACTTTGACGAGTATAACGAAGTGCGTATTACCCATCGTGATACCGACATCTCGTTTTCACCGAATGTAATTGCAGGTTCTGGTCTGAACTATAAAGTATTCAAAAATCTGGAAGCAACGTTGCTTACCAAATATGTAGGCAGCCAGTATCTTGATAACACTTCCAACTCACAGCGAAGTATAGATGCCTACGTGGTGAATGACCTGCGTTTTTCGTACACCGTGCACCCCACCTTTATGAAAGAGATTGCGTTGAGCTTTCTCATCAATAATATTCTGGAAGAAGAATATGAATCCAACGGGTATACGTGGGGTTATGCCGGTGGTGGCCAACAGTTCCGCGAGAACTACTATTTTCCGCAGGCGGGCCGCAATTTTATGGCCATGTTAACCCTTAAATTTTAAATCTTCTTTAATAAACCTCCCGGCACTTTAAACCCGGGAGGTTTATGTGTTAATTTGCCATGAGAGTATCATGGCAACTATTAACCGTTCACGCATTTTTATCGAGTCGTTGTTAAAGCTCACACGTTTTGGCAACCTGGTTATCATTGGCATAACGCAATACTTCACGGCCGCCTTTCTTGTTGACCGAACGACACTGGACGATGGAAGGTTATTTCTGCTTTCGGTTTCTACGGTGCTCATTGCAGCAGCAGGCTACATCATCAACGACTATTACGATGTTAAGATTGACTACATTAACAAGCCCGAGCGTGTCGTGATCGGCAAGAATATACCACGCAGGTATGCTATACTCTTTCATGTTGTACTTTCGGGTATAGGTATACTTATTGGATTGCTGCTGTCGTGGCGCATTGCTGCCCTCAATGTTCTTTCTGCTTTTTTACTGTGGCTATACTCGAACAACCTCAAGCGGCTCCCGTTCATTGGAAATTTCTCTGTAGCATTCCTTACAGGCATGTCTGTGTGGATTGTTGATTTGCTATACCGGCATGGCAGCGCACTGATCGTGATCTATGCGAGCTTCGCTTTTTTTATGACGCTGGTGCGCGAGATTATTAAAGATATGGAAGACCTGAAGGGCGACAATACATTTGGCTGCCGGACACTTCCTATTGTGTGGGGACTGAGGCGTACCAAGTTTGTTATATACTTTATACTGGCTGTATTCGCGCTAACGGTAATACTGATCAACCAGTTCTATAAGGCACTGCCCCTGGAGTACTTCCTTATATTCCTTTTTATACCACTGCTGATATTACTTTATCGTTTGATCCGGGCCGATACCACCCGCGACTTTGCTGCTCTCAGCACCTTCTGTAAAATCATTATGCTGCTGGGTATACTCAGTATGGCGTTTGTAAAGTAATGTATATACTATATCTGTAAACGTTCTATAGTACTTCAATAATGTGCGAACCTTTGGCCACAAGCCTCCCAAATGGTTTGAGGTTGTATTCGTGCAGTTGCATTTCTTTTTCGAAAGCTTCCTGCTGATCTTCATCTACTACAATCAGGAGTCCGCCACTGGTTTGTGGATCTGCGAGTATTACTTTTTGTTTTTCGGTAATCGCAGAGATCTTGGAACCATAGCTATCCCAGTTACGCGTAGTACCTCCGGGCATACTCTTCTGTTCAATATAGTGATCCAGGAAATTGAACACCGGTACTTTGCTGAATTCTATTTGCGCGCAGAGTTCACTGCCTTCACACACTTCACACAAATGTCCTAATAAACCGAAGCCTGTAACATCGGTCATGGCACTTACATACGGTAACTTCCCGACTTCAGCACCGAGCCAGTTTAGCGTCAGCATACTGTCTACTGCCTGCTGATAGTGTGCTTGCTGTACTATTCCTCTTTTCTGCGCTGTAGTAATTATGCCAATTCCAAGCGGTTTGGTTAGGTATAGCAGCGAGTTTGCTCTAGCCGTATCGTTGCGTTTCAGGTGTTCCTTCTTCAATTTACCTGTAACGGCAAGACCAAATACAGGCTCGGGACAATCAATGCTATGTCCGCCTGCGAGTGGCATCTCTGCTTCCAGGCAAACTTTGCGACTTCCTTCTAACACACCTTTGGCAACTGCCGGTGGTATTTTATTAATGGGCCAGCCAAGTATAGCAATTGCCATAAACGGTTCGCCTCCCATGGCATATATATCACTGATCGCATTAACGGAAGCAATGGCTCCGAAGGTAGCAGGATCATCTACAATCGGCATAAAGAAATCGGTAGTGCTTACAATGCAGGTTCCATCGCCAAGATCATACACTGCCGCATCATCTTTCGATTCATTTCCTACGAGTAGTTCGGGAAATATAGTTTTAGGAGCATCGGAGTGAAGAATAGTTTCCAGTACGGCCGGAGATATTTTACATCCACAACCTGCACCATGACTGTATTGCGTAAGTTTGATTGGTTCCATACTACAAAGTAAGTGTATCGGTAAACTATATTGAAATTAATTTCACTGAAACAGCGCTACGCTGCGAGCGAAATGCATGAGTATATTTACAACACTTCCGCATCGCGTGTTAATGCTGCGGCAAATGCATCTACATCTTTTCCGCTCCACGGAACTGAAGTTTTAACGCGTTGTTTTTTGCGCATCAATCCGTTGGTATAGGCCTTATCGTAATAGTTGAGCAGGATTGTAATAACCGCGGTCATATCATCTTGCAAAAGTTTTTCACGCGCTGCATTAAAGTGCTGACCGCCTAATTTTTTTGTAATCTGTATCATGGCCTGCAGAAATAACTCTTTATCCGCAGCACCATATTCATGTACGAGTCGTTCGATGCGAACGGTCTTATCAACATCAATCTCAATGATCGGACTGTTGTTCATTTGCCGCCATAAACCTTCGGGCAGAAAAATTTTTCCAACCGCGATGGATTCATCTTCAATCCATATTCTCTTCGAAAGATCAAGCTTGTGAATTTCTTCAAAGAGATTGTTTTGAAATTGTTCCGTAGTAGGTTGAGGAGGTAACATCAATCCGCCAAATGCAGAGCCTTTGTGTGAAGCAAGGTGCTCCAGGTCGATGATCTGCTCACCTCGATTTTTCAGGGCACGAAGAATTTCGCTTTTGCCGCTGCCGGTACAGCCGCTGATAACGATTAACGGCAATGGTAATTTATAGGACTCTAATGCTTTGGCGCGATACGCTTTATACCCTCCGGCAAGCTGATGTGTTTTAACACGTGCCATGCCCACCAACTGGCAGAAATTTCCCGAGCGCATACCACCGCGCCAGCAGTGTACCAGAATTTCTTTTCCGACTTTTTCCGCTTCGGTAACTATATCAAGAAGTCGCGGGCCCACCAACCGGAAGCCGGTTCGGATAGCTTCCTGCTGTCCTTTCTGTTTATAGTCTGTACCAACGGCAACACGTTCGGCATTATTTATTATAGGTATATTTCGTGCAGCGGGTATATGCCCTTGCTGATACTCTCCTTCGGAGCGCACATCAACTATCGGGAGCTGTGCGCGGAGTTTCAGGAAATCATCAATGGAAAGCTGCATGGTATAGTGGAGGCTGTTAACCAAACGTTAAACTACACAAAGTGAACAGCCAAGCCAATACCGGCCAAATCAATTATCAGAAAAATTAGTCGAGAAAGCTGTGTTGATACCAATGCGGAAACCATAGTCCATATACTTGCCATCGCGAAAGGATGCCACTGCTTCAAGACGGAAGAAGCGAAGTATACCATCGATGGAATAGCCAAGCTCGGTATAGTTTTTCGAAGTTGGTGTGGCGAGATAATTCACAAATATATTTTCGCTTACACCTGCCATGCGCACCAGTGGAATACTGGTAACCAAAAATCTGCGGAAATGATAATGTACGTTGCCGGCAAAGTATTGCTTGCGTGTACTAAACGTGTAGTAGTCCAGCAGACGGAAACTGCCCACCGGATCGGCCGTAGCAAAAGGCGTTTGGTTACCGAGGAAGTGTTTATAGTCCATGAACTCCAATTTGTTCGATTGCAGAAATGCACCACCACGCAACGCTACGTCTACATGCCCGCGAACACCGATGTTGAACTCATGTTTTATACCAAGCTCTACACGATCGTAGTCTACATCGCTTCCCAATACATCCGGGATGCCCCGATGATACTCTGCCATAAATGTAGGCGATGAACTTCCGATCTCGTATTTCCTGCCATTGCGTATCTGGTACTTCAGCCAGGGCCTTGCCGTTACCTGTAATGAACCGATCAAAGCGTTGTGAATGCCAAACCCGGTAGCGGGTAATTCTTCGCTGTATGGCATGTTGCTGGTATACCCTTCAATACTTTTCCGATCGATCAGTTTATCATTCGTAGTGTTAAACAGCATGTAACGTCTGTTGATGGAGAGCCCTCCGTTTACCGTAACATACTGGCTCAACTTTCTGCGGTAATTCAGATCGATATACCTGCGCTCGTATAGCTTCATCAGGTTTTTCTCAAGGAACAACGTAGTAAATGTATTGACGATCGGTAATATAGGTTCATCTGCGTTAAACTGTTTTATATAGCGGCCACCTTCCAGCTCTAACCTATATTTCTGATTGCGCAATTGAAATTTAATATTACCAGAAGCCACTTCACGTGAGAACGCGTAACGGAATGCCGGGGTAATAGTGAGGCGTGTTTTGTTGGTATCCTGTAATATAGTTCCGAAAGATACTTTATATACCAGGTTCCAGCCTTCTACGGTGTTAAAGCCCGGCATGGGGAAATGTATTTTGAAGTTGGAGTGCTTCGATACTTTATAGGTATCACCGATCAGCAGATCCC
>CBIHOZ010000002.1:0-103433 GCA_966211525.1 uncultured Chitinophaga sp.
GTCACCGTAAGTTACCTGCTGAATGAACATGCATCGATCAAAGCAAGTTATGCACGTAATGCACAGAATGTACACCTGATATCAAATTCCATTAGTCCGTTTACTTCGCTGGAAGTCTGGTTGCCGAGCAGCATCAACATTAAGCCTCAGATTGCTAACCAGGTTTCGCTCGGTTACTACAGATCGTTGCCGCGCGCGGGTACTTCGCTTACAGCGGAAGCATTCTACAAGAAGATGGAACAGCAGATCGATTACAACGCCCATGCAGAGACGTTATTGAATCCGTTGCTGGAGCGTGAATTGCGTTTTGGTAAGGCCACTGCGTATGGTATAGAACTGCTTGCCAAAAAAGATATAGGCCGGTTGCGCGGCTGGGCCGGGTATACATACTCACGCGCCAAACGCAAGTTTGCTGATATCAACGAAGGCAAAGTATATAACGCTTTCTACGACCGACCAAACCAGGTAAACGTGATGGTTGCATACGATATATCACTTCGCTGGAATGTTGGCATGAACTGGACATACTCAACGGGTGCTCCGTTTTCTTCACCGGTAAATTTTTACTGGTATAATGGTGAAGAGGTTCCGGTATACGGACAAAAAAATAATGATCGCTTGCCGGATTATCATCGACTTGATATGTCGGCCACGTTCAAGCTGAATAAAAATCCCGAGAAAAAATTCAGGCATAGTATATCTTTATCCATATTTAATGTATACGGAAGGAAAAACGCGGTCTTCATTAATTACAATAAAGCGGAACATGGCAGTGACGATTTGCATATACCTTCTAATCTGCTGAACACAAATCGCATTACATCGCATACCTATATGTTTCAGCTTACGCCTTCCATCACCTATAACTTTAAATTTTTATGAACACGCGCTATACCATACTATTGTTTGTGATATGCTTGTTAGTGCAGGCGTGTGAAGAATCAACCCACTTTCCGCTCAAGACAACGGATAGCAATCTTGTAGTAGTGGAAGGAATACTGACCAATGAAAATATTAATCACCGCATCAAACTTACGAAACCGTATAAGACGCAAAACGAAACTCCGGAAGCGATCAGTGGTGCTGTTGTTACTTTGAAAGACGAAAGTGCATCGTATATACTTACCGAGTTACCCGCAGGCTCGGGTGAGTACTATACACCGCAGATGCGGGCGGTTACGGGTAAAGTATATACCCTTTCCATTTCTTACAATGAAAGGAAGTATACTGCTCAGGACAGTGCCGTTCCGGTGGAAGCGCTGGAAGCTATTCAGTATACCAAAGCAGGCGATCAGTATGAACTTGTATTCACTTCTTCCGGCCAGGACCCGAACTTTATTGAATATACTATAGATGTAAACAACGCTGCTGCGGCCAGACTTGTATACTATGATTTGAAGACGATCGATGTAAACGAAATTTATAAACCCGATAAAGAGGAATATACCTTTCCTGCGGGAGCTACTATTATCCGGAAAAAATATTCTGTAAGTGCAGCGTATCGTGCTTTTTTGCGATCCATGCTCTCTGAAACAGAATGGCGCGGTGGCGCATTTGATGTGGAGCGCGACAACGTACTAACCAACCTCAGCGAAGGTGCCGTTGGTTTCTTCGCAGTGTCTACCGTTGTAGCAGACACTACGGTGATCCTGGATTAAATTGACGTAAAAAGCTCAATAATCTCTGTTACTTATTGAATGAAAACCTTCTTACAAAACATCCTTTTTTGTAAATCATAAAGTTTGAGTAACAGTACTCCTTGCGCTGAGTCTAATTGAATTTTCAAAGATGTAGACCGCTTCGAATTATCAAAGGTTGCTATTTTCGATCCGGATGACGTGAACACTTCAATCTGACTAATGTTGCCTATATTATCAATGGTGAACGCACCTTTTACAGCTGGTATAGGGTATATATGAACAGCACTTTCCATAGTATGATCTTCCGCTTCCATAACAGGGTTGGTATCAAGATCAATCAACTCAAGCATTTTTTTAGCATACCGTTCGCCAAATATTCTGTACGAGGCCGATGTGAAGTGTGCAGGATCCGCGCCCACCAGGCCTGAAGACGAGATCACATGTGCATTTGGTATAATACCGGGAAGCTTGTTAACTTCTACATTGTGCGAACCGCAGCATGCACCTTGTGCAGCAAGAAGCTCGCCGGCCAGAAACGGAACATCTCCCAGTCCCAGATCTGACTTTAGGTTTGCCACAATCTGCTGCACCTGGTTCTTCCACGTTGGACTATTGGTATTCGTTTCTCCCTGGTGGAAAAGTATACCTTTGATAACGCCATCTTTCTGTGCAAGTTTAGCTACTTCAATAAGCCGCCCATACGGATTGCCACCATATTCACTAATGATATTCTTCATCCAGTCTGGCGCACTGGCAACATACGTTTCATAATTCTCCTTGTCGAACAAACGTATATCAGATCCGCCAATGGCTACGGGTACAACTCCAACCCTGATATGTTTTGGAAGATTTTCAATCATGGTCCTGCCGAAGTAATCGCCAACTCCAAGACCTGTCCAACAACGAAAAATAGGAGGTGTCGCTGTTTTCCATTGTCCAAGGGTAAACGATGTATTATTACCATGGCAAGTAACCGCACCGATAACCTGAAAACGATTATCAACATTTGTTCTGTCCTGACTTTCGATAGCGCCCGCGCCTTCCATGTTCGATTGTCCAAACATAAGGTAAATGTGAAAATTGGGATCCTGAGAATGTACAATCGAAGGTATAATCGCGATGATCAGTAGAAAGAAGTTTTTTAGAAGTTTCATGGAATGTGTGCGGGGATTGATAGTATAAATCAAAGTTATCATACGTTGTATATCTCTCAAATTTCGAAAAACGTTAAACGCTCACGCGGGACGATTTGTGCAGTACTTTGCGACTTTTTGTAGCCTTGCTTGTGTCCGCTGACGCGAGCCTCTATTCCTTATTTTAATCTCAAAAACACGTGTTTTAAAGGTTTTATATATTTTTTTTAGAACGGCATAAGGGTAACGAAATATTCGTGTGTTCTAGGATTGAAAGCAGATTAATCACTGCCCCTATATGAAACAAAAAACCAAGAACACGAACATTCAACTAAACATCAGAAACATGAAGACCACAAAACTGATCTCTTTTGTCTTATGCACAGCAGTTTCGTTCGCCCTTTTGTTGACGTCCTGTGAACCCAACCAGGAGGTAACCAACGATGAAGATATACTTCCCACATCGTTCAGCGTAGATATACCGGCTTCCATCACCAGCAGCAATACAAACGGAAGATCTGCCAGCGATACCGTGAATGGAAATGATATATACATTAACCTCGGAACTTTTATAGCTGTAGGCGAGGCTTCTTCTCAGCTGGTAGAGGAATTTATAGCGGGCATTCGCAGGTATAAAATTGATCGTGTCATGTCGATCACGTATGTTGGTGAAGACGATAACCGGGTAAAGAACCTCGTAGTATTGTCCAATGTTTCTTTCGAAGGAAAAGATTGGGACTATGAACTTACGGTTACCGATGCTGATTCAGAAGGCCAGGCCGATGGCGGTAAGGCATTGCAGATATTCTGGAATAAATCCAGCACGGTTGAAGGTATAGCGATCATCAAGCCGTATAACTGCGACCGCACTAAAAATGCCAATGCTCCGGATGCCATGTTCCGCATTGACTATAGCGAAGCTGGCGAACGGGGTTACGATGCACAAATGGAAGTAAGCATTGCCGGATTACCAGTAGGCAGTCCGTTGCAACAGCCGTATGCTATCAACTCGCTGCACATGTTTGCCGGCAAGAAAGGCGATGTTGTAGATGTATACGGTAACAGCAATCACCCGAACGCTATATTGTTAGCTGGTAACGCAGGCTTTAACTGGGCGTTTGTTGCTTCGGGTAATGATCCGGCAAATATAGGCGTAGCCGAAGTGGGCCTGCCGCCCAGCACGCTGGATTCCGATGACCGTGCTGTATTACTGAAAGAGTACTCTATCAAGAATGTATTCACCAACGAGATTACGGCCGTGTGGCCGGGTATCGATCAGGATCTGTTGGCAGCATATCTATCGACTACTGCAGCGCCCGGATATTTTAACAACCATGGCTTTATATCCGGTGGTAAATCGCCAGGTACAGCATGGGATGCACTTGCTAAACGACTGGATTCGCTGAGTCCGTACAATCCGAAGGAGACAAGCAACCTGACGCTTACTTTCAAATAAGATTTTCCCAAGTGATCCGAACGCACAGGCAAAAGTACGCGTTCCGAAAACCGAGCCTCTGGTGAATGCCAGGGGCTTTTTTATTGCCAGGATTCCATTCGTGGGATTAAAAGAAAAGTTGCCGGCGGATAGCCAGCTTTTCTTATTTTAGCGCTCTGTATCAAACCAACGTTTTGTGGCGCAGGATTCTTCTATCAAAAATCTCATCTTCGATCTGGGTGGTGTCATATTGGATCTTTCAGTCGAACGAACCTTGCAATCTTTTGCAGATATATCCGGTCTTAAGAAAGAACGGGTGAAAGAATTGTTTATCTCTTCAAAAGGTTTTCTCGATTATGAGAAAGGTGAGATCGAGGATGAAGAGTTTCGCTCATTTGTACGCGAGCTATATTCTGTGCAGGCGGATGACGCTACACTGGATGCAAGCTGGAATGCCATGCTGCTGGGTATACCGCAGCAGAAGCTGGATCTGTTGCTGAGTCTCAAAGAGAAATTCAATGTATACCTGTTGAGCAATACCAACAACATTCACCTGAACTATATCAACGATAAGATCATGACACCGGTATTCGGTGAAGCATCACTCGATCGTTACTTTCATAAAGCGTATTATTCACATCGCATGAAGAAACGCAAACCGGATGCGAATATCTACGAACAGGTGCTCGATGAAAATAACCTCAAGCCTCAGGAGACACTCTTCCTGGATGATAATGCGGATAATATAGCAGGAGCCAACGCACTGGGTATACGTACCGTGCATGTTGTTACTCCCGATCACATAATTACGTACTTCAATGGCAGGTAACAGGCGAACAATACTTATTCAGATTGGCTTGTTCATCGTTACCTTCATTACCACCACGCTTGCCGGTGCAGAGTGGTGTTTTATGAAGTCGCTGTTTATGATAACGAAAGATGATCGCGTTGCCTTTAATACAAACTACTCATGGAGTGATTTTGTGAGTGGAATGGAATTTTCTATTCCGTTTCTGCTGATATTAACGGTGCATGAGTTCGGACATTACTTTACGGCCATGTATAACAAGATACGGGCTTCATTGCCGTATTACCTTCCGTTTCCGCCCAACCCGATTTTACCTTCCATTGGTACGTTGGGTGCTGTCATTCGCATTGAAGATCCCGTACGCTCGAACCGTGAACACTTTGATATAGGTTTAGCCGGACCGCTGGCAGGATTTATAGTTGCATTGGGTATTGTAATCTATGGCTATGCTACACTGCCGCCGGCGGAGTATATATATACCATTCACCCCGAGTATAAACAGTTCGGGTTGGATTACGCTGATCATGTTTACAAGACCGAGTATACGCAAGGAAAAACAATGGACTTTCAGGTGGGACCTACTTTGCTGTTTACCGTTTGCCAGAGTTTTGTAACGGATAAGGCACGTATTCCCAATCCACACGAGATGATGCATTATCCGTTGCTGCTGGCCGGCTTTATAGCGTTGTTCTTTACCAGTATGAATTTACTGCCCATTGGTCAGCTAGACGGTGGTCACGTTACGTATGGACTATTCGGTTCGCGTGGTCATAAAATTATAGCTTCCGTATTTTTTATACTGCTGATCTTTTATTCAGGTCTTGGTCTGATAAAAGTTACTACGCCTCCCGAAACTTTATGGTGGGCCGTTCCGCTTCTGATTTTATTCTACTATACCTGCTTTGGTGCACTAAAACTTTTGAAGCGTGATCGCATCATGTATGCACTCGTGATGTTTGCTGTGCAACTTATACTGAGCTGGATTTTCCCGGCGGTAGAGGGATATTCAGGCTGGGTATTGTTTGGTTTCATCATAAGTCGATTTATAGGGATTGAACACCCGCCAACCGAAATACAGCAACCACTCGATACGAAGCGCGTTATACTTGGCTGGCTAACGCTGCTGATCTTTATACTTTGCTTTAGCCCTACACCGTTGTTGATTGAGATACGGTAATACCCCAGAGGGGATGGCAATTAGACAGGCATCAATCATACATATAGCTACCCAACTTGTTGCCGAAACTTTACTAAGAGAAAGTGTGTAATAAAGTATATAACTATATGAATAAGTTGATAGATTTGTTCCCATGCTGAATATTTACACCGTTATGAAGACTTATGACAGCATTCTGTTAGCTAAATTTTTGCTTTCATTGGCAAGGGAGAAATACTATTCTCTAAATATGACTAAGCTTCAGAAGTTGATGTATATAGTATATGGATACTATCTGGCGAATTTTAATCATAAAATTGTAAGTGAAAGTGCACAGGCTTGGCCTTACGGTCCTGTTTTTCCTGCCGTTCACAAGAGAGTAGATTATACAAAAATCATCCCGTTAAGCGATCCTGTATTTTCGGAGATCAGGCATGATATTGAATTAGTAAGAGTGTTGGATCGCGTTGTTGAAACGTATGCAAATATCACAGCGAGTCAGTTATCCAATTGGTCGCACAAGGATGGGAGTCCCTGGAAGAAGACTACTGAAAGATCGAACTTTAGATGGAGCAACGAAATACCTGATGAGTTAATAAAAGACTACTTCTCCACGTTGTCAGTTGTATAAGTATAATATTATAGTCGAGTATATTTTGAAACCGTTACCTGAATTAAAGGAGGAAATACTTAAATCTCCTACCGACACAAGTGATGTCGATATAGACACTGCTAATTTTGATATGCAACTGGAATTTGGAAGATCGAAAACCGAGCGTTATCGATCCGATACAAATGACAGGAAGTGGCTCGCTGAGTGGGCCACAGCTGTAGTTTCGCTGTGGTTAATGGCCGTTATTATATTGTTAGCTTCGAAAGAACGATTCAGGTTGAGTGATGCTGTGCTGGTTACGCTACTCGGAACAACAACCTTAAACGTATTAGGTATTTCATTTATCGTTTTAAGAGGGCACTTTAAAAGCGACAAGGATCCCTTTTAGAATGCTATATATGCAAGTGACTATATACTACCGCACCACAATCTTATGCGCAATAACTGAATTCCCTTTACGAACTTTGAGTATATATAGTCCCGGAGCGGTTTGTTGCAGATTTACTTTCTGTTGTTCGTTGCTATATTCCTGAACAATGAACGGAACGGATTGTCCTGCCAGGTTGATGACCTGTACGAGTTTAGTTTTGCTATCTATATAAAACTCTCCATTGTTCGGGTTCGGGTATGCCTGAATCGTAACAACTTCTTCCGGAATGCCTACCGGGTTGTCAACCCCTTTGCCAAACCGCGGACGAATCATGAGGCTTCCGTTTACATCGGTGTTCTGATACCAGCCACCGCCCACATCTACAAAAATACGATCGGCCGTGTTGTTGTTGTAATCAAGACCAATGCGTACGGCAGGTGAAGTATAGCCTACATAAAAGCGATTCTGCACGCGTACCGTTTCGAGTATATTAATGTGCTGAAATTTATTTACGGCATTTTGTATTTTCAGTGTATAGCTCGACAAGGTATAGAGCGGATCGCCCGGCATACCATTGTTATCATCATATACTGTGAAATTTACCAGCGGGTTACTGGTGAGTCCAAAGTCGGGGAAGTATACATCAAAGCCCACGAGCGTATCAACATCATCTGTTAACATGTCGAAGGCGTATGCGAGTTTGTCGGTGGTGGTGTTGAGGCGCGCGGAAAATTCTGCCGTGCCATCATCGTAAGCATAGTAATTTTTTAACCGGTAGGTTGTAGTGAGTGTATCGTTAATTCGAAAGTCAACCGGTAGATAGCCGGGTCTTCCACTATCCAGGTTATCACCACTGATAACTTTTACTTGCAGGTCTATATCAATCGAATCAGCAGTAGGACTGAACTGTTGAGGATCGGTTACGTCAGGTTTATTTTCGATTCGTACGCGTGCACGTTCGGAAGGAGCCATCAACCCTCCATTAGGACCAACACCACCGGTGCCGAAGAGAATCGTATGATCAGTCGCAGTACCACCCGTATAGTTTCGGAATGTCATATTGGCTTCGTATCCGATCGCGATCTCAACAACGGCCTTCTTCAAATTCTTTACATCAAACTCAACACTATCAAAAGAACTTTGCTTTCTGAAATGTTCCAATGGTACAGCGGTATATCTTCCGAAAAGCTGTGTAGCCTGTGACGCTATAGAACGATCCGGAAACGAAAGGCTGCTTAGTGTTCTGTTCTTGTTGAGGTATATATAGTCTACATTCCAGGTATCGAACGGCCCGGATTTGCGGCCGAAGTTCTGAAAGCGGAACTGGAATTCATCGTGGAAGAACAAGCGATCGCCCGTGTTGGGGATTTGTATTATAGTATCGTAAAATTCGGTTCTGCTCAGGCTGGTCTTGGGCATGATCGTCATGACAATTGCCCAGGTACTATCAACGTCCAACATTTCCAGCTGAAGAAAATCATTCGGATCAGGAGGCTCACCGTTTCCCTGCCATTGGTAAGCAAAGCTCAGGTAAACGGTATTACGTTCAGCCACTGCAACCTTACTTTCGCTTAGGTCGATAAGTTGTGATGTGAGAGCATCGCGATAACCATTGGCTAGTATATCTGCAGAGTAGGGAAGACCTTCTTCATTCAAACCATCGAAGGTAGCTACATTTATACTTGGTGCATTTACACCAATGCCTCGGTTTATCCATACACTCTGGCTGTTCATCCAAATGGAATCCAGCGGATCGTTAGAGTTTGCATTGCCCGGATCATCTACCGGTGTAAAGGAGAAGTCATCCCAGAATGGAAGTGATAAAGGTGTAGTTGCCTGTGTCCGCCCTACGGGTGATGCTTTACGTGCTGATGTATTGCTGCGTATTTTTCGCTGGGTAGCATCCAGCACCAGTTGCCCCAGCCCCTCCGTTGTAACGAGCAGGGAAGCAAACAGAAATAGTATATAGAATTTAGAAGACCTCGCAGACGAGGTCTTTTTGAGATTGCTGGTGGAGTAACTATTACAATTCTTCGCTATCATCATCTGAAGGTACGGATTCGGGTTTACCTATCCATAGATCAACGACATCACCTGCCTTAATCTTTTCTCCGGCCTCGGGTATTTGTTTTATAACTACGGGCGTAATGCCAACGGTGTCATCTTCCAGCGTCACGGTGCCTACGTTCAGGTTGGCCCCGAGAATATACACTTTAGCGTCTTCAAATTCTTGCCCTACCATGTTGTCGATGGTATAGTCGCCTTTGCCACCATCCATTACCACGAGGTCGATAACGGAGCCTTTGGGAACACGCACATTGGGTTCAATGCGTGCACCGCGGTATTTCATTTCCTTCACTACATTGAAAGGTCCGGGTACCAGTTCAATCCGGCCGCGTTTCAGTTCATTACTGGTTAACACAGCATCAGCATTTACCACCGAACCATCGATAAGATTCGGAACAGGTACCGTGGGCGCTGTAACGTGATTGATCGTGATGAAGATCTTTCTTCCTTCCTTTACCTTGGCACCTGCATGCGGGTATTGTTTCAATACTGTAAGGGGCGGATATTTGGATGAATAGGTAGAGTCGCTTACTTCATAGCGAAGATCTTTCTTTACCAGAAAATCTTCCAGTTGCTCAACCTTCATACCTTCTATGTTGGGCACTGTAATGCTTTCGCCATGATTGGTTACGTTGGGTAGGTAGCTAAAGAAATATACAGCTACCAGTACCAGCATAATAGCTATAGCCACGACAACACTAATCAATATGCCTCCAAGCGTATCAGGAGCGAATTTACCGGGGAAGAGTTTCATTTCACGTAGGTAGTTAACAGCAAATATACGGCATCAGAATTTTAAACCGGACTGGAATCCGCGCTCAATGCGTTTACTGCGGTCGTAACGCTCCTGCGCCAGGTTAAGAAGCCGGGTGATCAGTTCAGGAAAACTAAGGCCCCGCTCTTTCCACATGACAGGGTACATACTGGAATTGGTAAAGCCGGGAATGCTGTTGATTTCGTTGATATAGATATTTCCTTTTTTATCGAGGAAGAGATCGATACGCGAGAAGTCTTCACAATGAAGTGCCTCGAATGCTTTTACAGAAGCCTTGCGTATTTTCTCGGCAACACTCTTGGTTAGTTTGGCCGGCACATCAATGCGCACGGCATCAGGGTCTACATATTTAGCATCGAAGGTATAGAACTCATAGTCTTTGCTGATAACAACTTCTCCCGGATATGAAGCTTCCGGAGGAAAATTACCGAGCACGGCACATTCAATCTCGCGACCGGATATATACTCTTCAGCAATCATTTCATCATCATAGCGGAATGCTTCTTCCACCGCCTGCTTGAAATCATTCTTGTTTTTTACTTTCGATACACCTACGGACGAACCGAGACTCGCAGACTTCACCATGAATGGTGTGCCTAATTGTTTCGCGATGGAGTTGAACGTGATCTTATCCTTCTGATCGAAGCGGAAGGTCATGAACTTTGTTACCGGCAAACCGGCTTCTTTCAGCAAACGCTTCGCTACAATTTTATTCATAGCCATGGAAGAACCCAGCACGCTTGTGCCTACCATCGGAACGTCCATCGCCTTGATCATTCCCTGTATACTTCCGTCTTCACCATCGGTGCCGTGTAAAACAGGGAAGATGATATCAACCGAGAAGCGTTTCCCGTTCGAGAGAATCAGGAAGCCGGGCTTCACCGGGTCAAGCACCAGGCCAAGCGCCTCGCCCTTGTCAATATTTTTATCAACGCCTTCCGTGAGATACCATCTGCCGGCTGTGCTGATACCGATCGGAACAGGTTCAAACTTCTTTTTGTCAATGTACTCAAAAATGTTGCGGGCTGAATTGACCGATACACCGTGCTCTACTGAGCGACCTCCGTACAGGATGGCTACTTTCTTTTTCTTAGGCATCTGCAAAAAATATTTCTTGCCGAAAGATAATGAAATGCCTGTATTGCACAGAATGAATTACGATGTTCGTTCCATACAAAACGCTCAATGTGGTAGTTTTACCTGACAACCAACCGGGAAGTCCACATCCCTGTGGAAGTTTTGATACGCAGAAAATATATACCGGCCTTGAATGACGCCAGTGAAATAGAGGTTGTCTCGTTGAACGCGGTATTAAAAGTCTGACTCAGCACGCGTTGCCCTACTGCGTTGGTAAGCTCCGCATATACCGCCTGTTCATCCACCAGGTAAGAGACAACATTTACCTCGCCCTCAGCAGGGTTGGGATATAGGCTGAACTTGCCGGGCTCTGATACTTCAATGTTGTCGAGGTATAGATTGCTGCCGTTGCCATTCGAAAATACAAACGCAACGCGGAAGTCCGGATCATTACGATACGGGCCGAGCGAAACGATATGTCGCTTGAACAATTCATCTGTCGAAGTGAGCTGTGAACCCTCCAGTTGCAAGAGTACAATATCAAAGGATGGCGAGCAGCCTGTGGATGCGC
This sequence comes from uncultured Chitinophaga sp., assembly GCA_966211525.1. Classification (GTDB taxonomy): domain Bacteria; phylum Bacteroidota; class Bacteroidia; order Cytophagales; family Cyclobacteriaceae; genus Ohtaekwangia. The sequence continues at coordinate 11,646 of CBIHOZ010000002.1, forward strand.
GCACGGTTAACGCATCGAGGTAGCCGGCACGTTCTTCGTAAAAGGTTTCAAAGCTAAGCACGGGATTTTGTGTGCTGGTAAGATTCATCACCGGACTCACGAACCAGGCCTGGTCATCGGTGTTTACATTGGCGGATGCATTGAAATATAGTGTGCCGTTGTCGTTCAGATCGGTGGCTTGCCAATCCATTCCCTTCGTTGGATTTATAATCGTCCATGAATCACTTAATGTACCTTCGAATGATTCGCGGAGCGGCAGAGGCTCTTCGGTATTTTTAACGATCACCGTTGTCTCATAACTGTTGTTATAAGGATTTACATCTATACCTCCGTTGGGTTCATCCATTTCAAATACAAGTGTGTTCTCGCCTTCGTCCAGTTGAATGGCGGGTAGCTCCACCGTAACTTCATCGCCTTCTGCCAGGTTATAGCCGGGAAAGTTTTTCTCATGGAACGTTCCATTCACTGTATAATTCACGGCAAACGATGTGATCGGTTCAACACTGTTGTTTACTTTCACTGTAAGCCTCGGAGCGACACTGGTATTGCAAAGCACTGGCGATGGCGAGACTATATTTTTTATCAGCAGATCGTTACCATCAACATTAGGCGGCAGCAATCCGGGAGATGTAAGCAACGATTCTCTTCGCGGACTATTTTCCAATACGGTTATCATACGCGCCACCTGGTCCTCTGTAAAAAGATTCATGCAGGCATCGTATGTATAGTCCATATAGTTTTGAAACATCTTTGTGGCATTGCAGGATGCTGCGGGGTGCGTAGGACAATCATCCGTAGAATGATCTTGTGTAGGCGTATCGCTCACATAGTCTGTACTGCTGCAACTGTTTACATCGCCCCAGATATGACGGAGTCCGAAGAAGTGACCAATCTCATGTGTAGCGGTGCGACCGCGGTTGTAATTCGCGCGCAAATTGAATGCTCCGTCTTCAACCGATCCGAAGACACGATAGTTAAAAACAACACCATCCGTCTTCGCCAGTCCGCCCTGGTAGGGTTCAAGTCCGGGCAGATTCGATATAGGGAACTGCGAGTAACCGATATAGTCAGTAAGGTTGCAAACCCAGATGTTCAGGTACTCTTCCGATGACCAGTAACTCAATGCTTTCAGTTCCACATCATCACCGGATGTCCACGAAGACTGCGTGCCCTTTACGCGAACAATACCATTGGTAGGAAAACCATCGGGAGTTCTTTTGGCAAGTATAAATTCAATATTCATGCTGCCCGCCACCGCTGCGAACTCGGCTGGTGTTGAACTTGCATCACTGTTGGTACGCTGGTAATCTGCATTCAATACACGTATCTGCGATAGCACCTGTGCATCCGGTATATTGGTGCCGCTGCCCACAGCCTCTCCGTTGTGAATGATGTGTACCACAACCGGTATTTGGTAAGTAGACTGTATACGTCCACCACTGCGGGCCTTTCGTTGTTGTATAGCCTTGCCGAGCCACTGCTCGAACTGTGCATCGTTTTCCGGAAGCCTGAGCTTGTTCCGTTGTGTGTTCATATAGGGCACCACACCGCAGCGCTCCTGCGCGCGTGCATACTGTGTACTTATCACCACAACCAGTAAAAGAACTGCGTGTCTTATCAGGATGGAAGCAAGAAGGCGATTCAATATAGTCACGTTAAGAAAAGGTATGCCGACAAAATTCAATAGGGAAATATACAAAGAGTAACCGTATCTTTCTGAACGCCGTGTTAAGATTATCGGCCAATGTATGTTCAGTTGCTTCCGGTGGATGGCGCCTATGAGAAAAATTGCTGCGCAGGCATACAGGGCTGGTGAAATTTTTCGTTTTTGAATGCGGGTCTTGAATAACGAGGTGTTGGGTACACCTTGTAGCAGAGCTTTAATTTCAGTAGCTTCCATAACCAGACAACACCCTATATATGCTACGACACTATATCCGGAAAGAGTGGCGCTATATCTGCAAAGACAAAGTCTTTACGGTTATAAATCTGTCTGGCCTTACGCTGGGCATTGCAGCCTGCCTGTTGATTTTGTTATACGCGGTCTTTGAACTTAGGTATGACCGGTTCCACCAAAATGCTGCACAGATCTATCGGGTTACAACAACAACGTATGCTAATAACAAGTTGATTGCAACCAGCGCACTGGCTCCGGTATCGGCAGGTACCGCGGTGCATAACGAGTTTACGGAAGTCGTGAACCATGGTAGGTTGATTTCAACACGAGGCTGGTTCGACTGCAACATAAGTTATACCACAGAAGGGAATACCGTTGTGTTTCATGAACGCAACCTGTACTATGCCGATGCTGCTATATTTAGCATCTTTACCTTTGTTTTTGAACAAGGTGATCCACGCACAGCATTAACAAATCCTTTTTCAGCAATAATCACTTCGTCAGTTTCCAGGAAATATTTTGGTAATGAGAATGCGATCGGCAAGGTATTACGAATGAAGGGAAGCGCAGATGAACATGACTATACGGTAACCGGTGTTATTGAAGATCTCCCGGAAAACTCTCACCTCGATGCTACTATTCTGTTATCGTTACACGGGCTCGAAAACGATATATACTTTAAGAATTTTGATTGCTATACGTACCTGCTGACAACCCCGTATACCGATGCGAGAAGTTTACAGGCAAAGCTGACAGCTTTCAGTTTGCGCTACAGGCCTGAAACACTGGGTAAAGATGATCGCATCGACCTGGTATTGCAGCCGGTGACGGATATACACCTCGATAGCGGATTTTCCGATGACATGCGCGCTGCCGGACATGCAACGGCTATATATTTTCTGATTGCCGTTGCTTTTGCCATTCTGCTGATCGCCTGGATCAACTATATGAACATGACCTTGTCGCGGGCAGTGATGCGTGCTAAAGAAGTAGGCATCAGGAAGGTGTCAGGAGCCAGTCGGTTGCAGTTATTAGTACAATTTATTGTTGAATCGTTTACCATAAACACGTGTAGTATACTGCTTGCACTGATGCTGGTATATTTTGTACTGCCGTTCTTTAATTCCATTACCGGAATTAGTGTGCAGTATCAGTATTTGTTTACAATCTTGTTCAGTCCAACCGGTATATTCATTGTTATGGTGTTTGCCGGTGGTATACTGTTTACCAGTATATATCCTGCGCAGGCAATGGCATCGTATCATCCTGCTTCGGTTTTGAAGGGTAACGTGTCAGGCAAGAGTAAAGGCGGTGTACTGCGTAAAGTGCTTGTTGTTTTTCAGTTTACGTGCGCCAGCGGTCTGGCGATGGCTGTCTTTGTTTTCTATGAGCAGTTCACCTTTATGCAGACACAACGCATCGGGATTGATATTGACAGAACGGTTGTTGTAAAAGCGCCAGCCATGCTGGACTCATCCTATCAAACACGCATGGCTACTTTTAAAACGGAACTTCAGCAACAGTCTGTGATCCATTCAATAACAAGTTCGAGTTCAGTGCCAGGCGAGCAGATCGACTGGACAGGCGTGATCAGAAAAGATAATGATGAAGGCCGATTGAATTTTACCATAAATGTAGTGGATGAAGATTTTATAGCAGCCTATAAATTGCACGTAATCGCAGGACGAAACTTTGTACAAGCCGATTACCCAACCGGTAAATTTGGTGACAAGGTAGAGCCGGTGATGCTCAATAAAACCGCAGTGAAGCAGTTGGGTTTTGAAAGTATAGATCGCAGTATCGGTACATTTGTTTACTGGAACGATGAGAAGTGTGAAGTGATTGGTGTTGTTGACGATTATCATCAGCAGTCGCTGAAGAGCGCGCTATCGCCTATACTGTTTACTGCGAATCAAGGCCCTTCGTTGTCGTTAAAGCTGCAACATGGAAATATACCCAATGCTATACAACAGATAAGGTATCAGTGGAAGAAGTTTTTTCCGGAGAGTCCGTTTGAATATGTATTGCTGAATGATCTTTACGATCGGCAGTATATATCCGACCAGCGAATCGCCAAACTGTTTCAGTTTTTCTGTTTACTAGCGATTGTAATTTCTGCTCTCGGTTTGTTCGGACTTGTGTCGTTTACGGTACGGCAACGCGTAAAGGAGGTAGGCATTCGCAAAGTTCTCGGGGCGTCATTGGCAAACCTGGTAACCTTGCTGAACCGGGAGTTTTTACTGTTGGTGGCGATCGCATTAGCAGTGGCAGTACCGCTCGCATACATCGGTATATCAAAATGGTTACAGAGTTTTGCTTATCATATAGAGCTGAGCGTATGGCATGGTATTATTCCTGTACTGTTTGTTTCGTGCGTGGCGTTGTGTGTAATCAGCCTGCATACGTTGAAGGCCGCCACTAACAATCCGGTTGATGCTTTGAAGCATGAGTAACGTGCTTGCTATAGTAGATTTCTCCAGTTATAGAATATATATGGGATTGACCCGCGTCAATCCCATATACAAACTTTCTCTGTTGCACACCTTTATTTATTCTTTCTGTTTCCCCGAAGGGCCCACGTAATGCGGCCAACCTGCAAACCTTCGTGCGACTGACCTATAGCCAGGTGATGCATGCCATTTTCATAGCCTTTGCCTCCGGATACAATAAACTGACATTTAAACTTACCGCCCTTAGGCAGAACCATGTTGCAGAGTTTGATCTTGCGCAGGTGAGGTAAGAGTATACGTGCTGTTTTCTTCCGCTTGTCGGCTTTTACTTCAATGCCTCTCAGGTTCATAAAGGCAAACAGGTTTAGCGGAACTTCCAGCCATAGCTGTGCATCTTCAGGAAGCGCACGAATCAATTCAATATCAAAAATCCTGCGCTTGTCGGGAGCGCCCATCAAATTAAATTGCATGGCAGCATTCGGTTCACTCGGATCAACATCCACTACGTTAAAGTTTCGCCACGTAACATTGTTATAGTTACGGATAAAGTTGGTGAAATCATTCCAGTCAAAATTACCGGGTGCAGGTATTGGTGGCGCAGCATCTTGTGCGTGATTCAATATACCTACAAAGCAGTAGTGTCCTTCGGCTGGTATATCGGCTGCCGGCCATGTAACAGCATCGGTAACGACCATGGTATCTCCAACCGGTACATTTACAGGATTTGAAGTGCCGATGAGGTGCCACATATCCGGAGTCACCAGCGTTGCTACTTCACTCCAATATACCGTGGAGGTAACACCATTGGCTGCACTGCCTCCTCTGTTTCGGATTCTGGCATATATATAGTTGTCTTGTCCGAATTCAACCGTATAGCCTAACGTATTGGAGTTCTCTGTTCCACTGCCTTCACCAAACGCTGCAGTCGGGTTGGCTACGAGGGTAGGGGTAACAATTATATCCGGACTTGCACTGATGGCACCGGCATTGGGTACAGTACCGATGTCACCTACGTAATCGCGCATATATACATCGGCAGTAATTTCCAGCGTGTGTTCAATGATTGCGCGAAGGTCAGGCATTACACCAATGTTGCCCGCTACTCCGCCTCCTTGTGGAGTTCCTGTAGCAGGGTCTGACAGTAATGAACGCATTTGCAACGGTGAGAGTAGCGTTAAGGCAGTTGCTTTATACATACCTTGCAGCGTTAGGGCAGCTCCAACAATGATAGGCGAAGCACCACTAGTACCTCCGAAGCTGCTGGTATAGTCATCGTTCAAGGTTGCTGTACCATCACCACCTAATGATATATTTGAGCCGCGGTTGCTATAGCCGGCTGTGACTATATCTTCACCCCATGCATAGCAATCAATACGCGAACCGAAGTTGGAGAAGCCTGCACGATCGTGCGGTGTTGTTGAAACCGAAGCACCAACCATAATAGCACCTGAATCGCGGAAATGTATACTTCCCCGGTTAAGTATTGTTAAGCCTGAACCATTTACCCAGGCATCCAGATTTTCATTTCCGTTACCGGCGGCTTCTACTACAACAATACCGTTGGCTACTGCCAGACGTATAGCATCGAAGTCTGCGCTGTCAGTTTCTGTAGGAAGAAATGAGCGTTGTACCTCGAGCAATAATACATCGCCCGCATTCATGTTGGTAATAGCAGACACAATAGCATCGGCAACATGCAATGCTGTATTGGACGCTGCTTCGTAGTGAGACACCATACGCACATAACTTACGGAAGGTGCTATACCGACTACACCGCGTGTATTGTCAACGCCTATAATTTCTCCGAGCACGGCTGTACCGTGATCGCCAATATAGGTTCCTACACCATGACGGTTGTCATTGAATACAAGCGTTGGTCCGGCAGCAGCAAGATCTTCGTGTCCGGGTATCCATCCTTGTTCAAGGTCTACCAGCCCTACACCTATACCTGCACTGTTGGGTTGTGTCCACGCCCAGCGGGCGTTGATACCATCAGGCGCGGCATCGACATAGCCTTGCTGTGCAGCCAGTACATCGTCTGCCGGATTCACAAGCGGATCAGTAACCGACATTTCTTTATAGGCTGTCTCCACTTCATGAGCTTCCTGGAACATGCGGATCAATTCATCCGGGTTGCCATCGTAATGGCGGTAGTCGAGTCGCCAGTAATTGGACAAGCTGTTAACCGGTGGCAATTCAGATTGCTGCGCTTTGCGTTCGAGTTCTTTCAACTGCGCTACAGAAACACTTTTTATACTTCTTCGAAAAGACTTGGGCGGATATTTCTCCAGTATGTTTGATACTCTATCCATTTGATTTTTGCGTGCAAACTCTTTCAGGTTATCCCCTTCGAGATAGGAGTATTGATCGGCTAACCTGACAATAACAAAACCACTGAATGGTTTTACCTTTTCAGCATGATTAAAATTTCGTTTTGTGTTTCGCCTTTGATCCAAAGTGAAACAGCGAGGATTTTGATGGTTGTACATACAGAAAAATTTTAGATGAACTAGGAAAGAATACAAAGCAGCCAATGGCAGCCAACGGATAAAATGGTACAATGACTCTTGAACGTAATTTGATTTCCTATTCCAATAAGGTGGGAATAAGTATGCGGAGAGCAGGGCGACAAAAAACGCTGCACTTTTTTCAAAGAGAAAGCTGCAGCGGGTTCTGTTATCAAAGATAACAATTCAGCGACCTGATGTATATCTTCACACACTATTAATTTTATTTGATTACACGCGAATTTCCCTTTAGCGTGTTACACCAAGTAAAGCGGTGCGTTGAGATATATACAGTGTTCTTATCGAATATATATACTTCAACACAGTGCAGTTCATCAAAGTATATATAGATCATGTACTACCTGGCGACTTGCTGTACGGTGGTTGTACAATCTGAATTTGTTCTTAAATTAAGCTTTTAAAAAAATATACTATGGGATTATTTTCAGCACTACTTGGTAATGCCGGAGCGGTAGGCAAAGAAGAACTGGTAAAAGACTTTGGAAAACTGTTGATTGCCGGTGAAGAAATTGAATTAGGCTTTAAGCTGTTTCGTGATACTTTTATCTTCACCTCCAAACGACTTATACTGGTTGACAAACAGGGGATCACAGGAAGCAAAACAGAGTATATGTCTGTTGCCTATAAAAATATTTCAAGATTCAGTGTAGAAACGGCCGGTACGTTCGACCTTGATGCTGAGTTAAAAATCTGGATCTCCAGTGAGGCAATCCCCAGCATCACCAAGAAGTTCAACAAGTCCGTGAATGTATACGATGTGCAAAGTGTACTGGCACATCACGTATTAAAATGAATGCTTGATCGAACTATATACTCATAGCTCGCGGCTCACAACTCGCAGCTAATTTAGTTCGCGATAGGAGTCAGGTTAATCACTTCGATTCCCTTCACTTCCGGTACATCACGCTTGATGGCAGCTTCCACGCCTGCCTTAAAAGTCATGGTAGACATGCGGCAGTTACCACATGCACCAACAAACTCAAGCTTCACAACGTGCTCGGGTGTAACCTCATTGATTTTTACATTACCGCCATCAGCCTCCAGGTAAGGGCGAATGGAGTTCAGTGAAGTTTCAATTTTCTGGGTCAGTTCTTCAAGCGTATTCATCCGGTATATATGTTATGCTACCCTTTTGCACCGCTAAGGTAGCTATTCTCATTTAATTTTTTACTTCACCGCTGTTACCAGCGTTGGCTTCTGCGCATTTCGGATCGCGATTTGTCGCGCCATAGTCTTGGCAAGTGCTTTGAATGCTTCGGCAGTCGGACCTTCTTTCAACGCTGCCGGTAAACCGCTGTCGCCACTCTCGCGAATGCCTTGTACCAACGGTATCTGCCCTAAAAATGGAACGTTGTGCTTTTCGGATAAGTTCTTGCCTCCGTCTTTGCCGAATATATAGTACTTGTTATCGGGTAATTCTTCCGGGGTAAAGTATGCCATGTTCTCAACAACACCCAGTATAGGTACGTTGATCTGCGGCTGCATAAACATAGTCATACCTTTGTTGGCATCGGCAAGTGCTACTTTCTGCGGAGTAGTTACAATTACAGCGCCTGTAACCGGCACAGTCTGCACCATGGTTAAATGTATATCACTTGTGCCGGGAGGCAGATCGATCAGCAGGTAATCAAGTTCACCCCAGTCAGCATCGCTGAAGAATTGTTTCAGTGCAGAGCTTGCCATCGGTCCGCGCCAGATCACAGCACTATCCGGTGGCGCGAGAAATCCTATCGAAATCAATTTTACGCCATACTGTTCTATCGGTATAATAATATTCCGACCGTTAACCTGTTTTACCATGGGCTGCTCATACTCGCAGTTGAACATTACCGGTATAGATGGTCCGTAAATATCCGCATCAATCAATCCAACTTTAGCACCGGTCTGTGCAAGGGCAACTGCGAGGTTGGAGGTAACAGTAGATTTACCCACGCCACCTTTACCCGAAGCAATGGCAACAATGTTTTTTACACCGGGCAGGAGCGGAGCGTTATCGCGCAGTGTGGTAACAGAAGAGGTCATGAAAATATCAATCTCAACATCAGGGCCCACCACACTTTCAACAGCATCTTCACAATCCTGGCGTATCTTTTCTTTCAACGGACAAGCCGGAGTGGTTAACACTACGGTGAAGCTTACTTTTTTAGGTTCCACCTTTACATCTTTAATCATGTTCAGTGTTACCAGGTCGCGTTTCAAGTCAGGATCTTCTACTTTAGAAAGAGCTTTGAGGATGTCGGTTGATGTAATCATTTCAGAATGTCAAATTTCAGATGGCGGATTAAAGTTCCTGGCAACTCCATTTATTCAGATATTCGAACCAAAATCCGGAATCCGCCTTGAAAATCGGGCGCAATTTAGATCGAAACAGTCACAACTCCATAGCCTTTAACACAATGGTTGTAGTATCTGACAATTGATAGGAAATAGATATCACAAATGATATAACGAAACTGTGTTCCCAGTATCTTTGCCCACAGCCCAAGCTGTTTAATGAAGAAATGATCTCCCGCGAAACAATAGATGAAGTAAGGAGCCGCGTTGACATTGTTGATGTGATAGGAGATTTTGTGTCTCTGAAACGTAGTGGCCAGAATTACAAGGCGTTAAGTCCGTTTACAAACGAGAAGACAGCTTCGTTTTATGTCGTGCCGGCCAAAGGTATCTTTAAAGATTTCAGCAGTGGCAAAGGTGGCGACAGCATCACGTTTGTGATGGAGCACGAGGGCATGAGCTACATTGAAGCCATTCGCTACCTCGCCAAAAAGTATGGGGTTGATCTGAAAGAAGAAGCCCGTTCCTCCGAAGAGATTTATCAGCAAAGCGATCGCGATCGACTTTACGCGCTGATGAACTATGCGAAGGATTATTATAAAGAATCGCTTACCCAATCGGAAGAAGGACAGAGCATTGGTCTGAGTTATTTTCGTGAACGCGGTTTTAATGATCGCACGCTCGAAAAATTTGAGCTTGGCTATAGCTTCAACGAGTGGGATCACCTCAGCAAAAAAGCACTCGGCATTGGTTACACCGAGGATCTGCTGGAAAAAGCAGGACTCATTGTAAAAAAAGAGGGTGGACGATTTTATGATCGCTTTCGCGGAAGGGTGATTTTCCCCGTGCACAATCTTTCCGGAAAAGTTATCGCGTTCGGTGCGCGTATACTTACCAAAGAGAAAGATCAGCCCAAGTATATAAACTCTCCTGAAACAGAAATATACCACAAGAGCAATGTGCTCTATGGAATGTATCAGGCAAAGAATGCTATACGCAGAGAAGATTTCTGCTATATCGTAGAAGGATATACCGATGTGATGTCTATGCATCAGTCAGATGTAGACAACGTGGTGGCATCTTCCGGCACTGCGTTTACGGAAGAGCAGATCAAACTCATCAGACGCTTTACGGAAAATGTAACCGTACTTTTTGATGGTGATGCGGCCGGTATAAAAGCAGCGTTGCGTGGTATCGACCTTGTATTGAAAGGTGGTCTGAACGTGCGCGTGGTGTTGTTGCCGGATGGCGATGATCCGGACAGCTTCTCGAAGAAAATGGGAAGCACCGAGTTCAAGCAGTACCTGAAAGATCACACCAAAGATTTTATATCGTTCAAGATTGATCTGCTGGCGGAGGAATCAGGCCACGACCCGATCAAAAAAGCAGAAGCGATTCGCGAGATCGTAACGACTATATCGCTGATCCCGGATCCCATCAAACGCTCGGTATATATCCAGGAAACCGGGCAGTTACTGAAGATCCAGGAAACTGTTCTGCTCACAGAGCTCAACAAGATACTGATCGGTGAGCGACAGAAGGATCAGCAAGAGAAAACACGCGGTAATAACCGCGATAACCGGGCACCTGTTGCAGATATACTGCCAGACGTGGCAACCGGTTCCAAACTTGATACGTCTGGTATGGTGCAGGTGCAGGAACGGGAAACCATCCGCCTGCTGCTCAACTATGCTGAAAGTGCGTATGACGACAAACGCCTCATTGATTTTATGATGGCCGAACTGGAAGACGTTGAGTTTGTAAACCCGGTATATAAAGAAATTTACCTGGCCATACGCGAAGGGGCGGAGCAGGGCGAAGTGCGCGATCCGCTATATTTTATGGAGCATGGATCAGTCCCTGCGCGTAACATGGTGGCGGAGCTTACCACCACGCGTTATGAAACCAGCAAGTCGTGGGGAGAAGAGTTTCATATATACTTTCCGCACGAAAAAGAAATATTGCAAGATGTAGCCTATACCAATGTGCTGCGGTTAAAATTCCGGATGATCCAGAAACTGATGGAAGAGAACCTGCAGCAGATGAAGGTGGCGACAACGGAAGAAGACCTTGAAAAGTATTTTACCATACACGAGCAGTTGAAAGGTGCCGAGAAAGAACTGGCCGTTATGCTCGGAATTGTAATAGCAAAGTAACGCTTTTTTGGAACAGACCTGCTAAAGTGTTTGTTAGAAGAGCAGATAAAACCGTTCTGAATTTTTCTCAAACGAATTATTCAGGATTATGTAGAACAGGAACTACTGAACATGGACGAAATAAAGCTAAACACGATCGAAGAAGCCCTTGAGGAAATCAAGAACGGAAAAGTAATTATTGTGGTGGATGATGAAGACCGTGAAAACGAAGGCGACTTTATTTGTGCTGCCGAATGTATTACACCAGAGATTGTTAACTTCATGGCTACACATGGCCGCGGATTGATTTGTGCTCCATTAAATGAAGACCGCTGTGAAGAGCTTGGTCTTGAACTGATGGTTGGTAAAAATACCGCTGTGTTTGAAACACCGTTTACCGTATCGGTTGACCTGATAGGCCACGGTTGCACTACCGGTATTTCGGCCCATGATCGTTTCAAAACCATTCGTGCACTCGTTGATCCGGATACCAAACCGGAAGAACTCGGTAAACCCGGACATATATTTCCGCTGCGCGCCAAGCGTGGTGGTGTGTTACGAAGAAGTGGTCACACCGAAGCTGCTATAGATTTTGCACGTCTTGCAGGTTTTAAAGCTGCCGGTGTATTGGTGGAGATCATGAATGAAGATGGTACAATGGCACGTTTACCTGACCTCGTAAAAGTTGCCAAGCGTTTTAATCTCAAACTTGTTTCCATCAAAGATCTGATCGAATACCGGTTGAAGAAAGAATCGCTTATCAAACGCGAGATTGAAGTTGATATGCCAACCGAACACGGCCACTTTAAACTGGTAGCGTTCGAACAAACCAACACACTGGATGTGCACATGGCGTTGGTGAAAGGCACGTGGGAGAAAGACGAACCCGTGATGGTGCGCGTACACTCTTCCTGTGTTACCGGAGATATATTCGGATCGTGCCGTTGTGATTGTGGTTCGCAGTTACACCGCGCCATGGAGATAGTTGACAAAGAAGGTAAAGGTGTTGTACTTTACATGAAACAGGAAGGACGAGGCATTGGCTTGCTGAACAAGTTGAAAGCCTATAAACTTCAGGAGCAGGGATTTGATACTGTGGAAGCAAACCTGCAACTTGGTTTTGATATGGATGAACGCGATTATGGTGTAGGTGCACAAATTCTTCGCGATTTAGGTATAACCAAAATCAAGCTTATTACGAATAACCCTAAGAAACGTGTCGGGTTGATGGGCTACGGACTGGAGATTGTTGATAATGTTCCCATCGAGATTGTACCGAATCCGCATAATGAACGTTATTTAATGACGAAGCGCGATAAACTCGGACATACTATATTGAAGTCAAAGTCTAAATGATAACATCGAAAGAAAAAAACGTACAGCTATATCCGGAACATTTCGCCAGCGTGCGAAACACGTTCTTTTGTCTGGTGTTGATTGCAACGTTTTTTTCTTTCCCCGCAAGGGCACAGCAATGGCCTTTCGAATTATGGCACGAAGGTAAAATTGTGCTGCTCGAAGGCGATACATTGAAAGGTCTCGTGAAGTATGACTTGCAACAGGATTTGCTGCAGTATAACTACCGTGATCAGAAAGTAGAAGCTTATTCCGCCCGCAAAGTTCTCTTCTTCGAAATATTTGATAACACCGTTCATCGTTACCGCCAGTTTTTTGCATTGCCCTATACAACGCCTTCCGGTTATCGGGCACCTGTATTTTTTGAGTTACTCGAAGAGGGTAAGATGACACTGCTCGTTCGTGAAGCACTTGAAAATCGTACGTATAGTTCTCCCTATTATGTTGGCTCCTATACCCGCGTGGTATTGGTATATAAATACTTCTTTATGGAAGAGGATGGTGACATCGTAGAGTTCAACGGCAACAAAAACGATTTACTCGACCTGATGGGTAAACGTGCCGAAGAAGTTGAGAAGTATATTAAAGCGAACCGACTGAAGTACGATGAAAAATACGACCTGGCGAAAATTATAGCGTACTATAATTCTTTGTTCGGAACGTAGAAGTATCTTGAAGCACTTTTTAGAATATACACACACTGAATTATGTCCAGACCTCTTATACTCGTTTCCAACGATGATGGAATAACCTCCAAAGGAATTCTCACCCTGATCAATGTAATGAAAGACCTAGGCGATGTACTTGTAGTAGCGCCTGATAGTCCGCAATCCGGAATGGGACATGCGATTACAGTAGGGGAGTCGTTGCGACTGGAAGAGAACCTGGTGTTTAAAGGTGTGAAGGCATACCAGTGCTCCGGTACACCAGCTGATTGCGTGAAGATGGCACGTCACTTTGTATTGAAAGGACAACGTCAACCAGATGTTGTAGTGAGTGGTATCAATCACGGAAGTAACACTTCGATTAGTGTACTGTACTCCGGCACAATGTCGGCTGCAATTGAAGGTGCTATAGAAGGCACACCTGCCATTGGTTTTTCACTTTGTGATTATTCCCATGATGCAGACTTCTCGCACGTAGAACCGTATGTGCGTAAAATTACGCAACAGGTTTTGGCGAAAGGCTTACCGAAAGGTGTTGCTCTCAATGTAAATTTTCCTCCCAAGCAAAGCGAGCCATTAAAAGGTATACGCGTGTGTCGCCAGGCCAATGCGAAGTGGGTGGAGGAATTCGACCAACGCTTCGATCCCAACGGACGCAGATACTTCTGGATGGCTGGAAGCTTTGTAAACTTCGATAAAGGTGAAGACAACGATGAGTGGGCTATAGCAAATAACTATGTATCGGTAGTTCCTTGTCAATTCGATCTCACGGCACACCAAGCTATACCGATCTTAAACGAAGACTGGGAGATCCTCGATCGCTCTGCCCAAGCCGAAGTAAGCGAATACCGCAAGCCCGAGGAGAAATAGCTGCGAGGGGCAACCTTCGGCTTTTAGCTACGAGCTGCCAGATGAGTATCGTTCACTATCAGATTTACTTTACTTGCTACTAATCGTATCATAGCTAGTACCCTGTATTTTTTCTCGCAACTCAAAGCTCATGGCAGCTAGATAGAACTTACGCTGCTATACCGCAAACCTCTTGTAGCCAGAGGCCAGCAGCTTGTAACTTTTCCTCTCGAAGCTCACAGCTCAAGGCTCGCAGCTAATTTACTCTTGCCCCGAAACACTTCGCGTACATTGTACGTCTTTTTGTTTTGTGATTCGTAGTAGGTGCGCATGATCAGTTCGGCGATGAGACCGAAGGTGAGAAACTGAATGCCGGCTAATACAAGTGATACTCCCAATATCAACAACGGACGGCCCCATATATCTTGTCCCATAATTTTGAGTACAAGCATATAGAAGTTGATCGCGAAGCCTATAGCAAAAGAAAATAAATGTATAGGTCTTCGAAAGTATTTCTGGAAGAATACCATCAGCATCAAATCGCTGGCTACTTTTAAGGTACGTCCTATACCATATTTGGATTTACCATGAATGCGGGCGTGATGCTTTACATCCATGTCGGTAATTTTTCCGCCTTGCAATACAGCGAGTATAGGAATGAAGCGGTGTAGTTCTCCGTATAGTCCGAGGCGCAATGCGATCTCGCGTTTGAAAACTTTCAGCGTACAACCATAATCGCGAATGAACACACCCGTAAGGTTCCGAATCATACGGTTTGCTATACGACTCGGTATCTTTCGCCACAACATTCCGTCTTTACGATTCTTGCGATTACCGGCAACCACATCCCAGCCCTCTTCTTTCAGCTTCATCAGCATGGCTGGTATATCACTTGGATCATTTTGCAAATCACCATCCATGGTAACTATATAATCACCGTGGGCATGATCTATACCGGCAGCCATAGCCGCTGTTTGTCCGTAGTTACGATTGAAAGAAATTAATCGCGTGCGATGATCCGCCAGCGCTTTGATTTTAGCAACTGTTGAATCGGTAGAGCCATCGTCTATCAGGATCAATTCATAATCGTAATGTACGAGCGCCTTTCGTATACTATCAAACAGCGGAGCGATGTTATCCTCTTCGTTCAGCAACGTAATGATCACCGATAATTCCATACTGCAAAGTAAAGCACACCACATTGTTTCAACCTTTACAAACCCGTTATCATTTCATGAAGATAGCTTCATATCAAGGTAACAGGGGTGATGGATTTTTGATTTAAAATTGCAGTGCAAATGTGTTTAGGTGTTTATGTGTGTACGTGTTTATGTTATTCCGTTAACATAACATATATACTTGTTACGCAAATACGTGCACACTTAAAACCGTAAACACTTAAACACGTACACCCGTAAACACAATGAAAAACCTCCTCCTCCTGCTCATCCTCTCCACCGTAGTATATACTGCTAACATCTGGGGGACATCCGTATATATACTGGATGAAGCCAAGAATGCGGGGTGTGCTATGGAAATGTATCAACGGGGGGATTGGGTGGTGCCTACGTTTAATGATGCTTTGCGCACGGATAAGCCTCCACTGCATTATTACTTTATGAAGGTGGGATATAGTATATTTGGTATTACTCCGTTTGGTGCACGTATATTTTCTTCGGTGATGGGGGTGCTTACCGTGTTGGTTGTATTTCTGTTTTGCAGAAAGATGTTAACGGAAGACGCTGCGTTTTATACTGGTATGATACTCGTGTCGTCATTGCAGCTAGGTATACAATTTCATTTGGCCGTGCCTGATCCTTACCTGATATTTTTTCTTACCCTCGGCTGGTTGAGTTTTATATACGCTTATGTGGAAAAGAAGCGCGGGTATTACTATATATTTTACGTGTCAATAGCGCTGGCAACTTTGGCGAAAGGTCCGGTGGCTATTGTATTCTCCGGATTGCTCGTATTACTATTTTTAATCGCGCAACGCAATTTTAAATGGAAGACGTTGATGCAATTGCGCATGGTGGCGGGTATATTACTTTTTCTCGCGATTGTGCTGCCCTGGTATATAGCGGTAGGAGTGGAGACGCAAGGAGAATGGCTTGAACAATTTTTCTTCAAGCACAACGTAAGCCGCTTTACTTCTTCCATGGAAGGCCACGGAGGGTTTCCGCTGGCATCGGTGGTGATTGTGATTGGTGCCTTGATGCCGTTTTCATTTTTCTTTCCGCAGGCTATACGCATGATCTGGAAAGACCAGAAGAAAGATGCATTCCTGCAGTTTTGTCTTATAGCGATGGCAATTGTTATTGTGTTCTTTGCGTTCTCGCGTACCATTTTGCCGAGTTACCCGGAACCAGCCGTTCCGTTCTTTGCTATACTGTTAGGATACTTCTTTTACATTGTGCAGAAACGTGAAAAGGTAAAGCGCCTGCGATTGCGCGTAAATGCACTGGTATATTTTGTTATCGCACTGGCTATACCTTTTGCCGTGTGGATCGCATTGCGTGCCGAGAACAATCTGCAGGATCTTTCCAGTCTCGCGGTATATTTTGTTCTGCTGCCGTTGGGTGCCGGTGCAGCACTACTATATATCTGGAAGAAAGACCTGGATACTGCACTATATATTTATACACTCACAGGCGTAACATTCCTGATGATCTTCTTTTACGCAGCCTTCCCGGAAGTTGATCAGCGTAATCCTGTTTCGCAAAGCGTGGATTACATCGATCATCATAAACCTATACCGGTAGTAAGCTATCGTGATTTTAATCCGGCCTACGTGTTTCATTTCAAGGCCCCTGTTAAAGAGATGGAAACTGCCGATCAGCTCAAAGCCTACCAGCAGATACAACCCCGCTACTATATCATTACACAAAAACGCTATATCTCCGAGTTGCCGACAAACGACTATCGCATCATCTACGAAGGGAAAGATCTATTCGAACGCCCCATAACCGTAGTCCTCGAACGCAAATGGCCCGGCTACAGCGAAGCCCACCCACTGAATAGCGAACACCGTTAATCGTTATACGTTAACGGTTAGTCGTTATCCGGGTCTATTGTTTCGGTAAACGAACAACTTGTCGGATAACTTTTAACGAAATAATTTTTAACGAACAACGGACAACGATTACCGGCTCCTTCTGATCTTAAAATCAAACGACTCTCTTTTCAGGAGCATACCAATATCCAGCCTGCGATTCATCCACACTGGCAACTGATTCAACTCCATTACCTGCCAAACAATATAGGTCGAAAAAGTACCCACCACTGCACCCGCAGCAACATCGATAAGAAAATGCTGAGCCAGGTATATACGTGAGTAACCCACCATAAACGCAAGCATCAATGTAAATACACCGATCGCTTTATTACCGGAGATCAGCGCCAGAAAAAAAGCAGCACAGAAAGCAGTTGCTGTATGTCCGGAGGGAAATGAATTGAAATTGTGCACATCAACTCCCGATACAAAGTGGATGAGGTCATCGCCTATAAACTTTCGGGGGCGCTCAAGTTTTGGAAACAGTGCACGCTTGAATACACTCACCAGTATACCATGCAGCAGCGAAGCGACAAGCGCGGCTATAGCGTAACGAAAACGAACAAAAGCGGCAAACACAACGATCGGTATAAAGATCAACCCATCGCCAAGGTTAGTAATGGTTTTAAAGAACAGATCCAGAAAAGCAGTATAGTGTCCGTTGATCCAGAGTATATCCAATCCTTTATCAATAGAAAGCGAAGCGATAAAGAGCAGCGATAACACGATGATATAGTATCGTACAACCGGAGTATCAGTATTGGCAAGCGATATCTTCACAACAAAAGTATTTTGCCAAACATAGCGGGCCTGTTGAACTCCACCGTGATGTCGCGTTAACGCTTTGTTTAAGAAAAGAAGGTCGCTGTGTTATGTGCGCATCGCAGAATTAACGCTCGGATAAATCAGAAATTCAAAATTTCATAGGCTCCCCTTTAAAAAATAACCAGCTGCAAACGTGTTCTTAACAAAAAGTTAAAATTATGGGTAATTTTTAATGCCTGTCTCAAAAAATCCGATAGATTTGAACAACTACAACAAAAAATTCGACCACCTATGGCGCAACTACGATTTGAAGCTCTGAAGAAATTGAGCGAACGTACGCGTGTGCATGCTGATCTGCCCAGCACCAATGTCTCCAAATTCTTTGGAGAAAATGTGTATGGCCCTGAGCAAATGCGCGCTACCCTGGCCCCTGGACTTTACAAAAAGGTAAGTCAGGCAATCAAAAACCACGAAAAAATTGATGAAGTTACCGCGGATGCAGTAGCATCTGCAGCGAAGTCCTGGGCGATTGCCAAGGGCGCAACGCACTTCACACACTGGTTCCAACCCATGACAGGTGGAACGGCTGAGAAACACGATTCATTCTTTGATGCACTCGCTGGCATTGAACGTTTCAAAGGAAGCGAACTCGTTCAGCAAGAACCCGATGCATCATCTTTCCCAAGCGGTGGTATCCGCAGTACATTTGAGGCGCGCGGTTATACTGCATGGGATCCTACATCTCCTATGTTTGTATACGGTCGCACACTTTGTATTCCTACTGTATTTGTTTCCTATACAGGAGAAACTCTTGATACAAAAGCACCTCTGTTAAAAGCATTGAAAGCAGTTGATATAGCAGCTACCAGAGTTTGCCAACTGTTCGATAAAGATATTCAACATGTAGTGGCATCGTTGGGTGCTGAGCAGGAATACTTTATTGTTGATAAAGCGCTCTTCGATGCTCGTCCTGACCTGGTAATGGCTGGCCGTTCTGTATTCGGACATGCTCCTGCCCGCGGACAGCAAATGGAAGATCACTATTTCGGATCAATCCCTTCACGTGTTTATGATTTCATGAAAGACTTTGAAATCGAAGCATGGAAACTTGGTATACCGGTTCGCACCCGTCACAACGAAGTTGCTCCGAGCCAGTTTGAGGTTGCTCCTTTATTTGAAGAAGTAAACGTAGCGAACGATCACAACCAGTTAATGATGGATGTGATGGGACGCGTTGCTGATAAACATGACCTGAGAGTTATATTCCATGAGAAACCTTTCGCCGGTTTGAACGGAAGCGGTAAGCACAACAACTGGTCATTGATCACGGATACTGGTGTAAACCTGTATGCTCCTACCAGCAGTGCGCGCGATAACCTGATGTTCCTTACATTCTTTGTAACTACCATCAAGGCTGTGCATGCTTACGGAAACCTGTTGCGTGCAAGTATAGCAACTGCAGCAAACGACTTCCGTCTTGGTGCTAATGAAGCACCTCCGGCTATCATGTCAGTATTCATCGGTTCACAGATGACGGCTGTATTGGATGAGCTTGAGAAAAAAGGAAACGTGAAGATCGAGAAAGGCGACAACATGTATATGAAGCTTGGTATCGATCAGATTCCGGAGATCATCCTGGATGCAACGGATCGTAACCGTACTTCTCCGTTTGCCTTCACTGGAAATAAATTTGAATTCCGTGCAGTAGGTGGAAGCGATAACTGCGCTGTAGCCATGACTGCACTGAACACGATCGTAGCAGAACAACTTGACCAATTCTTCGCAGCGGTTTCAAAACAAATCGAAAAAGGTGAAGAGAAACGTTTGGCAATTGTAAATGTACTTCGCGAGTATATTAAAGAGTCAAAAGACATTCGCTTCGAAGGAGACGGATACTCTGACGAGTGGGTAGCCGAAGCAGAAAAGCGTAAACTTGGTAACGTGAAGAACACACCACGCGCGCTGGAAGCTTACCTGACGAAAGAAGCATTGGAGTTGTTTGAGAAGCACGAAGTAATGTCGCACAAAGAGACAGAAGCTCGTGTTGAGATCAGACTGGAAGCCTATATCAAGCGTGTGCAGATTGAAGCACGTGTGATGGGTGACCTGGCGATGAACCACATCGTTCCGACTGCGATTGCTTATCAGACTAAATTGATTGAAAACGCTAACGGTCTGAAAGGACTTGGTGTAGACAACACTGCTGTTGTTCAAACCATCCGCGAAATCTCTGGTCATATCGATACCATCAAGAATGGTGTACGCGCTATGATTGAAGATCGCAAGCGTATCAACAAAATTACCGATACACATAAGCGCGCTATAGCATACTGCGATGAGATCAAAGAGAAATACTTTGAAAGCATCCGCGATGCTGTTGACAAACTCGAGTTGCTGGTGGACAATGAAGATTGGCCGTTGGTTAAATACAGAGAGTTGTTGTTCCTGCGCTAAGAAGGATACTCTGTTAACTTAATTACCTAAACCTGTGAAACGCATTCCCTGGCCTTTATGGCTGGGGTTTGTTGTTTTTAGGCGTATGGAAATTTACAAA
The DNA here is from genome assembly GCA_966211525.1 of uncultured Chitinophaga sp. Taxonomy (GTDB): domain Bacteria; phylum Bacteroidota; class Bacteroidia; order Cytophagales; family Cyclobacteriaceae; genus Ohtaekwangia. The sequence goes on from CBIHOZ010000002.1 coordinate 32,171, forward strand.
GCCGCCAATAGTCAAGTATAGATTTTAACGTAACTTCGATCTCGTCAAAGCTTTGTCCTTTTAAAAAGAATCCCTGCACGTGAAGGTTATAGGCAGCCTGCACCTGGTCGCGGCTCGCTGCCGTAGAGAAGAATATAAAAGGAATGTTCTTGCCTTGAAGGTCGGCATCTTCATTCATGTGCCTGCGCAATTCCAAACCGTTTATCAACGGCATGTTAATATCGCACAATACCAGAAACGGGGTAACCTCTGTGGTTTTTAAAAACTCGAGCGCTGTATGACCGTTGTTGAAAAAGATAAGCTCGTTTAGTGTATTTAATTTCTGAAAGATTTTCTTAAAGAAATAATGATCGTCTTCATCATCGTCAATAATAATGATAGGGGTATGTAACGAGGTTTTCAATTTTGGTATAGATTACTATGCTATCAAAATAGCACATCACTTCAATTTAAAAATATATGCCACGGCTTATGTCACATGTATTCGCCCAAAGGAATTTTAAAGGCAATAAAATCAAAGATATCCTAAAAATGCAACAATAATATCGATCAACGGTAGAGGTGCACGCTGCCTTATTAAAATAGTGAGTAAAAAAATACTCTATTTGGCGAATTCATACATTCTATTAGAGGGTTAGTAAATCACGCACGTGAAATCAGAAATGTATCGTTATCTTTAATTCTATTGGTCTAAAAATTTCTGCGGAAAATATATATGAAGTCTGTATCAACCCTTACGTTAGAGGATCCTGTATTTTCATCGGCTCCGGCCTATACTGCTGTAGATCGTTATTGGCTTCGGAAGATAAAAGACGAGCGCGATCTACCTTTCGTCTACCTTACTTTGCGCATCACGTTTATCATGTTGCCGGTGGCCGTGTTGCTATATATGCCTTTTGTTACCGGGTGGTTATGGTGGTCGCTTGCTGCGCTATATTTTATACTTAACAACTTCGTGTTCAAAGGTCCTTTCGGACTTATGCTTCATTGTACGAGTCATCGTCCGTTTTTCAATCAGAAAAATGCGTGGCTGAATTATTACCTGCCGTGGGTCATCAGTCCGTTTTTTGGTCAGACGCCAGAAACATATGCTAGTCATCACCTCGCAATGCATCATCGGGAGAATAACCTGGAAGACGATTTGAGTTCAACCATGCACTATCAACGCGATAGCTTCCGGCACTTTCTTCTTTACTTCTGCAGATTCTTTTTTACAGTTATACCGACACTGGCCTGGTACTTCAATGAAAGGAGCCTGGTAAAATTACGCAACCGGGTAATCCGTGGTGAGCTTGCATTCTTCGGTATGTGTGCATTACTGTGTCTAGTAAGCTGGCAGGCTACAGTAATGGTATTTTTGTTACCACTTCTGATCTCCAGAATTATTATGATGGTGGGTAACTGGGCGCAACACTCTTTTATAGAAGAGAGCGATCCGGGTAATTTTTATAAAAACAGTATAGCATGCATTAATACTCCTTACAATCATAAATGCTGGAACGATGGGTATCATATCAGCCATCATATACAGCCGGCCATGCATTGGACACTTCATCCGGAACACCTTCAAACCAATTTACAGCTATATGCTGAAAATAAAGCGTTAGTCTTTGAGGGAATTCATTTTTTGCACGTGTGGTGGTATCTCATGAATAAAGATTACGATAAGCTCGCAAAACGGGTCGTCAATATTCACGGCATGTTCAACTCGAAGGAAGAAGTAATTACGCTGATGAAAAGCAGAACGCGGGAAATTAAAAAATCGCAGGTATAACTTCGGTATGAAGATACACATGTAGTATATACCTGAATTTCTTTGCGTGAAAATCCGTACAGCGGCATGTTCACATATGTACAATTTCTATCTTTGCATCCTCGCTGATCTTTCGTAAAAAGTGTTTTTGCCAATGGCATATTTATTGACCTTGGCAATAACAATATTAATATTCCGATCGCGTTAACAGTGTACATGCAAAAGCTAACTACCTTCTTCCTGCGCTGCTCCGGTGCAGATTTGTCTATACTGAAGAAATGTCCTTCTGAAACCAGTAAATATGCCGGTATAGGAGCGACCATTTTCTTTACGGGACTTTTCGCAGCACTTTCGGGAGCGTACGCACTCTATACTATTTTTGATAGTGTATGGGCTGCCGCAGGATTCGGTATACTATGGGGATTGATGATCTTCAATCTCGACCGCTATATAGTTTCCAGCATGCGCAAAGAGGGAAAGACTGCGAAAGAGTTATTGATTGCAACACCGCGTATACTGCTTGCCATTTTGATTTCTGTAGTGATTGCCAAGCCACTCGAGTTGAAGATCTTTGAAAAAGAGATCGAACCCGAGCTCATCGTGATGGAGCAACAGAAATATAGCGAGCAGGAGTCGCAGGTTCGATTCCGTTTTCAGGGAACACACGATAGTCTGAAGACTGCTATAGACGGTTTGCAACACGAAATTGCAGTGAAAGCCGCGAAGCGCGATGACCTGGTGCGCATTGCCCGCGAAGAAGCAGACGGAACAGGTGGAAGCAAGAAGAAGAATCTCGGACCTATATATAAAGTGAAGAAAGCTGACGCTGATGCTGCCGAAGCAGAGCTTCTTGCTGTTACCGAGCGCAATCACGCCCGTATACTCGTATACGAAAAGAGTTTGGCCTACCACGATTCACTGCAGGCACAGGCCATGGCAGCACTGGAGAAAGGGAGACTCAACGGTCCGGCTGCACGCATGGAAGCGATGAGCCGCCTCACCGAACAAAGCAGTGCAATGGCATGGGCGCATTGGTTCATCATGTTTCTGTTCATCGCGATAGAAACGGCACCGGTTTTTGTAAAGCTCATCTCCAACAAAGGTCCATACGACAACCTGTTGAAAGTGGAGGAACACCAGTTTGGCGTGCACGAAGTGGAGGAACTCGCCCGCATGAATACCCAGGCGAAAGAGAAAACTGCCAACTATCCACAACACGAACGCACATTCATCAGCAACCGCCTCGATGCCGAGCTGCGAAGTTGATAAAATTGTTCGCTATGCATTCACGGTGAGGAAGTTATATTACTGTCGACCGCATAAATAATCAATGTCTTATTGCGCTGATGGTCTGTTGCCATCGACCGTTCACAGAATGATTTTAATTTTTTCTGCGATTTGATTTGTTTTTGAAATCACATACCCTACTTTAGTGGTAGATTAATGACCATGTTCACAACCACCACTTGTAAACAGATTAAGATGTACGCAACAAAGAAGTGTTGCTGTAAACATCTGCTGGATGCAGGAAAAATGGACGCGTAATGGTCTCTTCATACCGAAGAATAACTGAAAAAGACATACCGAGCCTTTCCTGCAAATCAGGAAAGGCTCTTTCATTTTAAAGTGTAACCGAACAAACAGCCCTTAGGCATATGCAAAGCTTTCGCACAGAACTTGAAGATTTGAACAATCCGGTAGTAGCACGGGATATTCTCGACCTCGAAAAGAAGATCCGTCTTTTCCGTGAGGGTAAGATTGATGATGATAAGTTCCGCAGCCTCCGACTCGCCCGAGGTATATATGGGCAACGTCAGTCGGGTGTTCAGATGATTCGCATTAAACTTCCGCTGGGTCGCGTTACTACAAAACAGCTTCGAAGAATCGCAGATATATCAGATGAGTATGCCAGTAAAAACCTGCATGCTACAACACGCCAGGATATACAGATTCACTTTGTAAGTCTGGACCGTACACCTGAGCTGTGGGCTAAACTTGAGAAAGATGATATCACGACACGCGAAGCCTGTGGTAACACGGTGCGTAACGTAACAGCATCGGATCTTGCCGGTATAGATCCGAAAGAACCATTTGACGTATCGCCACACGCGTATGAAACATTCCGCTACTTTCTGCGCAACCCGGTTTGCCAGGAGATGGGACGGAAATTCAAAATATCTTTTTCTTCCAGTGATGATGATACTGCGTTCAGTTTTATTCACGATCTCGGGTTCATTCCGAAAATCGTTGATGGAAAGCGTGGCTTCAAAGTTATGATCGGTGGTGGACTTGGAGCCAATCCATACCTCGCGCTGGTTGCTTATGAGTTTTTGGAAGAAGACCAGGTTATTCCATTTACGGAAGCTGTGTTGCGCGTATTTGATCGCTATGGTGAACGTACACGCAGAATGAAAGCACGCTTCAAATTTTTACTCGATGACTTCGGTCTTGAAAAGATCATGGCGTTGGTGGAAGAAGAAAGACGCGCCTTGAAAGTGCAGCAATACCCGATCGACCTGAATGTATTACCTGGACCTGTATTGCCGGAATCTATACCAACAGCAGAACCGACTTTAGCTGACCCTGCTAAATATGAGCGCTGGTATAGAACCAATGTGTTCAAACAAAAACAAGATGGCTTCTACGGAGTATATGTGAAACTTCCGCTCGGCAATATGTCATCTACATTGACAAGAAGCTTTGCAGATATAGTGGATCAGTATGCAGCAACGGAATTACGCATCACCGTTAACCAAGGATATCTCCTTCGCTACGTGCGTCCCGAAGCATTGAAGCATCTATATATAGCACTGGATAAACTCGCGCTGGCAGAACCAGGCTTCGATAGTGTTGCAGATATAACGGCTTGCCCCGGAACAGAATCGTGTAACCTCGCTATATCCGACAGTACCAACGTATCTCTTGCATTGGAGAAAGTGATTCGTGAAGAATATCCGGAGATGGTATTCAACACCGATATCAAAATCAAAATCAGCGGATGTCCTAACTCATGCGGACAGCACGGTTTGGCCGGTATAGGTTTACACGGCAGTACAATAAAAGATAAACAGGGAAAAGTATTACCGGCACTGGTTGTGTTACTCGGTGGTGGTAAACTGAAAGATGGTGAAGGTATAATTTCCGACAAGATCCTGAAGATCCCAAGCAAGCGCGGTCCGCAGGCATTGCGTATACTGTTTGATGATTATGAAACGAACAGCCAGGATGGCGAGTACTATCATGATTACTTCAAACGTCTTGGAAGAAATCACTTTTATACTTTGCTGAAACCGCTCGGTGATCTGACAACCGTTGAGCCGTCAGACTATATCGACTGGGGTGAAGAGCATAACTTCATTCTGCATACTGCAGTAGGGGAGTGTGCCGGTGTAATTATAGACCTGGTCGCAACACTGTTCTACGAATCAGAAGAAAAACTCGAATGGTCGAAAGAAGCATTGCGTAATGCACAGTATGCTGACTCTATATATCACAGCTATAGCGCATTTATCAATACTGCGAAAGCGATGTTGCTGACGCGTGATGTAAAACCAAGCACGCAGATACAAGTGCTGAATGATTTTCAGACACACTTTATAGAGACTGGTAACTTCCCGCTGGCAGCAAACTTCCGCGAGTTCGTACTGCGCATTAACAAGAGCGAACCAACCGAAGAATTTGCTATAGCATATCTTGAAGATTCTAAAAAATTCCTGACGGATATAGTTGCTTATCGTGCGGCTGTAACGAATGAGGTAGCTGTAAAATGATCGACACGATCTCCATCATAGAAAAAGAACCGCGTCTCACACTGGTAGGAGCCGGCCCGGGTGATGCTGAACTCATCACCGTCAAGGCTATAAATATGCTGAAGAAAGCTGATGTCGTGTTGTACGATGCATTGGTTTCGGCAGATATACTCGAGTGGATACCGAAAGGTGTTCCTGCCTTTTCAGTAGGCAAACGTGCCGGTGAACATTCCTATAAACAGGAAGAGATCAACGAGCTTATCGTTGACTTCGCGTATCGCTACGGACACGTAGTACGTTTAAAAGGTGGAGACCCGTTTGTATTTGGAAGAGGCTCTGAAGAAATAGAATATGCTGAAGCACACGGAGTACATACCGATGTAGTACCCGGTATAAGCAGTGCTGTAGCAGTACCCGCGAGTTTGAAGATACCCGTAACAGCACGTGGCATCAGCGAAAGTTTCTGGGTGGTTACCGGCACAACAAAAACGGGAGCTGTCTCTGCAGATATAGCCTTGGCTGCACAATCAACAGCCACTGTAGTTATACTCATGGGACTGAATAAACTCCCGGAGATTATGCAGGCTTTCGCAGATCATGGAAAAGCAGATATACCGGTAGCAGTTGTACAAAACGGATCACTTCCTTCACAGAAAAGTGTTATCGGTACCGTTCGCTCCATTGCTGAACAAGCTCAAACCAACGGCATTGGCTCACCGGCCATTATCATTGTAGGCGAAGTAGTGCGTTATGCACAGGCTCTTGAAAAGGTGGTGGTAGCTACCAAATCCATTGCTTAAGAATAAAACCAGCAACGACGCGACTATAGATATAGTATATCTGTAGTGGTGTGTAAAAGCATAAAAGAATATAAAACCCAAAAAATAAAATAAATGTCTAACAACAATTGTCTTACTTCTAACAGTTAAAAATGCCATGGAACGCAACAACCTTTTTCCCGTTTTCCTGAAACTTGAATCACTGAGCACCCTTATCGTAGGGGGCGGTAATGTTGGGTTGGAAAAACTCACAGCAGTGTTAAAGAACAGTCCCGCTGCCAACGTAACAGTCGTGGCACGCAGCATCCAGGAACCGATAAAGGAACTTGCACGAAAACATGAGCACGTCAAATGGGAGGAACGCAATTTCAAGTTGTGGGATTTGTGGGATAAAGATCTCGTGATACTGGCTACCGATAACCGCCAGCTTCATGAAACCATTCGTAAGTTTGCACGAACCCGTAAGCTGCTTATCAATGTAGCGGATACACCGGACTTGTGCGATTTTTATCTCGGATCGGTAGTAACCAAAGGTAATTTAAAGATCGGTGTATCAACCAATGGAAAGTCGCCAACGATGTCCAAGCGGATACGCGAGTACCTGGAAGAAGCACTGCCGGATGATACCAACGATCTGCTTAACAACATGCACAAAATACGCGAGCAGATTAAAGGAGACTTCAGTCACAAAGTAAAAGTGCTGAACGATATAACGACTTCGTTTTTGGAAAGTGGAACTGCTCCGGCAAATCCATAAGATATAGCTACAACCAGACGCTCAATCACAAAATCCGGTATATATACTCCGGGTTTTGTGATTTTTTATTTGAGTGCACCCCGAAATATACCCGGAGGAACAGCCTTCCCTGCAAATGTATTTGCCACCAGTTCGCCTAAAGCCGGACCATGTTTAAAGCCATGACCGGAACCTCCACCCAGCAATACTATATTTGCCGCATGCGGATGTACGTCAAAGATGAGATTACCATCCGGTGAATTTTCATAAGGACAAACGCGACTCTCCGTGAGCGGGGCATTTTTCAGTCCGGGAAAACGATGTGCGATGAACGTACGTGCTTTCGCGAGCACTTCCCGTGTTATACTTCGTTCACCTTGGGAAGGATCAAATATAGCACCCCGTATATCCACACCGATCTTGAAACCACGATGTGCATTACCGGCTATACCATAGTAAAAATCGTTACCATCAACATCAACCCATACGGGAAAGTTGTCATAGAGGGATGCATACGCGGCCGGTACACCAAAGTAGTATACCTCTTGTTTAGTACAGGTGATGACATCGCTGAGTATATCCGGAAATATTTTGCCGAGCCACGATCCGCACGCAAACAAGTATACATCTGCCTGCAACGATCGCCCATCCGATAATTTTACAGCGTCCAGTTGCCGTTGATATATAGTGCCGGGAGTAACCTCTGCCTGTATATAGTTACCGTCTTCTTTGATAAATTGATCCAGCACCGCCTGACAAGCTTCACGTGCTTTCAGATAGCCACCATACGGATCGAGGTAAGCGTGGTGCAGATCATCGGTATATATAATGGGAAACCGTTTCTTTAATTCTGGTATCGAGAGACGTTCATACTCCATGGCATGTTTTTGCGCGAACGGAATTGAGTCATCCACCAATGGAGTCGCCTCTTCATAGCAGAACCACAATACACCCGAGTTGTGAAAGAGTTTTTTATTGAACTGCTTTTCGTTCTCTTTCCACAAGGCAAGTGCCCGCACATTCAAATCAAAATATACTTCATTAGCACCGTAGGTAGAACGTATCACACGCGTTTCATCCCCGGAGCTCGCCCGCGAATTACCGGGTCCCCACGCATCCACCAAAGTAACCTTATACCCCTGACGCAAAAGATATAGCGCAGACCACCCCCCAAACGCACTAGCCCCGACCACCACGATGTTTGAACCCCTTGTGAATGTGGGAAAGGGCGTGGCCTTTGTTGGGATATTTGTAGTTGGTGAGAATGTGGTGGTCAATGTGTTGAGGTGTTTAGGTGTTTATGTGTTTAGGTTTTGAATGTGTTTAGGTTTTGAATGTGTTTAGGTTTGAATGTGTTTTGGTGTTTAGGTGTGTATGTGTTTATGTTTGGTGTAATCGGAAATGTTTATATGCCGAACGTGATTATAGTTGGCAGAAATTTAAAACAAGACTATATATAGAAGTATCGTTGAAGAACGATTTGTCTACTTGCAGCCAGGAGCCAGCGGCCACTACTGCTATATATAGCAGCTGCTTTTAACCTCGCAGCTCGAGGCTGGCAGCTCACTATATATTCGCCTCCAGCAGCTAGCAACCAGAAGCCAGCAGCCTTTAAAATCTCGCAGCTCATAGCTCAAGGCTCGTAGCTAATTCTCACGGTTTCCAACTCGAAGGATCCACTCTCCAGGCTTTCAAAGAAACGAGCTGGTCGTTGGTGATATACTTTTGATCGAGTGCGTAGTTGATCAGGTAGTTGTAGTCGCTGAGACTTACCAGTGATGTGTTGGCTTCGTAGAAATTACGGGTCGCTATATCAAAGCCGTAGTTGAAAATGGAAACCATTCCCAATACATTGAAGCCTGCGTCACGCAGTGCCTGTACGGCTTTGAGTGAGCTGCCTCCGGTTGATACCAGGTCTTCGATCACTACGACTTTCTGGTCTTTGGTAATTTTTCCTTCGATCAGATTTTCCATACCGTGATCTTTTGGTTTGGGACGCACGTATAGAAAAGGAAGCGTCATAGATTCTGCTACCAGTGCTCCCTGCGCAATGCCTGCTGTAGCGACACCTGCAATAGCTTCAACAGCCGGGTAGTTTTCACGAATAGCCTGCACAAGACCATCACGAATGGCGGTGCGTACTTCCGGGAAGGAGAGTGATAACCTGTTGTCACAATAGATAGGCGATTTCCATCCGGAAGCCCACGTGAAAGGTTTTTGAGTGTTGAGTTTGATGGCTTGAATTTGAAGCAGCATAGAAGCTACTTTGCCAGCAGTTTGTTCCTGTACTTTTAAAATAGGCATAGTCTCGAAAGTTATCACTAAATTTTGAATCGGGGAGAACGCAGCGCGGATCACATTAGCTCGTGAAATTTTTTTTGCTTCTATTCAATCCAGAAGGCGTTGTTAAAAATCTTTTTTGAAACCGCTTGCCAGCTTCCAAATAATTTATTCTTTTGCGGACATGGTGAGGGCGTAAAATTGCACGGTATGATCATTTTTATCAACGACATTCCAGTCAGAATTCTTAAATCCACTGAAACGCCCGACACAGGTCGTATCAACCATACGGTGGATGCTGCCCTAACTCCGGTAACACAAGCGAGCCTGATTCATCATGTATGGATCAAAAATGTAGGCACTGCCGAGATAGATACCATTCTGGGTTTTCTCGATTCCAAAGTTCCTACCGGAGTATTGTCGCTATTGCTGTCGGTAACGGATTATCTTTTGATCCGAAATCACCTGCGCAGCAAGTTTAAAGTGATAAAGGCTGCCGGTGGTGTCATCCGGAAGAAGGACAAGTTCCTGATGATTTACCGGATGAAGAAGTGGGATCTGCCGAAAGGCAAGAAAGAAAAAGGTGAGCGCTATAAAGAAACGGCTGTGCGTGAAGTACAGGAAGAGTGTAATGTTTCGGTGCGACTCGGTAGAAAAGTATGCACTACGTGGCATACCTATACTATGAATAAAAACGCGATGATGAAAAAGACGCGCTGGTATATCATGGACCTGGTAGATGATTCACGCATGCGCCCGGCCGTGGAGGAGGATATAGAAGAAGTTCGCTGGATGAACCGGAAGGAAGTATACCATGCGCTGGAACACTCCTATAAATCCATCAGCTATGTTATTGAGCGCTATTACGAAAAAACAGAATTGAAATCTGCACGTTAAAAATTTGCCACAGCTATAAACGAAAAATCCAGCGTTCACGCTGGATTTTTTATTTTCTGAAAGTATATACCTGTTAAAGTTTATAGGGGAGGAACTGCGAAACGTCTCCGCCATACTTATGTACTTCCCGTACAATAGACGAACTGATCCACGCGAGTTGTGGTGTGGTGATCAGAAATACAGACTCCAGGTCTTCGTAAAGTTTTCGGTTTACCTGCGATATACTGTTCTCGTATTCGAAATCGGTAGTGTTGCGTAGACCGCGTAACAGGAATTGAGCACCTTGCTTGCGGGCATAGGTAGCAGTCAGCTCCGAGTACGTGATCACTTTTATAGCCGGATATTTTTCGAAAGTCTGCTCGATGTAACCGATCATTTTATCAATCGGGAAGTAGCGATTACTCTTCGAAGGATTATGCCCGATGGCAACAATAATCTCATCAAACACCTGCAGCCCGCGCAATACTATATCTTCATGCCCTTTTGTAAATGGATCAAACGAGCCGGGAAAGAGTGCAATACGTTTACTCATGGTTTTACTCCATCAGGTAGATGCTGTATAAGTCGAAGAAGTGGTGATCCTGTAATTCATCAAACCCGTAGCTGAAAGCCAGGTTGGCAGGTCTTTCACCGAAGATCACGTTATTAATATACTTGTATAGTTCGTGGTAGTGAGGCGAGTTCTTGCCTATATATCCCCACAACACAACCTGGCTGGTTTGCTGGTTCATATTGAGCGACTTCATCACCAGCATGATATACTTCACGTAATCTGAAAATTCTTTGATAGCAAACTGGTTGTAGTAAATGAGCTTGCCATCTCTGCAGGATAGAATGTGCAGCTTGAACCGGTCTACATATATATATAGCGGGTTATCATTCCGCTGCATGGATGCCTGAAGCGTGCCTTCGATCAAGGCTGCTGACTGGTGTGTAAATACCGGTCTGTTATTCGGGTATAAACCATCGAGCCAGTTCTTCAGATCTTTGTTAACAGCAAATACGGTTACGGCTTGCGTAGTAGGATTTACCGTTGAAAGGAAGTCTTCTTTCTGCGGATCTACGTGTGCATTGAACTTCAGGTAATCGGCCATCGCTTCTTCCGCGAAGAGTGCCTGCGGTACCTGTACAAATTTCTGACTCTTGAGTGATATGCGGATCTTTTTCCAGAAGCCTGCCTTCAATAAAGCATGCGAATCAAAAAGCTGGTCGAGCAGATATAGTAATTCCTGGTGAGAAGCGAGGTTGGGAAGAACAAAGTCTTCCAGCAAAAGCACCCGGTTTTCCTGCGGATCGATCACGCATAACTGAAAGTCACGGGTGCCAAGATGAATCAACAAGTGGTATTGATGAATAAACTCTTCATCGAAACGTTCATCCCGTACTTTCTTGATGAGCTTATAATTGAGCGTGGTTGTTTGCAAAGTATATACTGTTTTCCGCTTGTAAGTTAGACCAAGGGCGAACCACCTTTTATAAAACTAAAAGTTCCGGGTTCTCTGCAATAATAAAGATTTTAGCGGGTAAATCACAAAACAGATTGTACAGAACACCTATTAAAGCGTGTAAAATCCATTTAGCGTGCGGATGTCGTTGGCATCGCGAATCAACCGGAATATACCATGTACCTGTTCCTGCGGCATGGAACGTATTTCATTTATGGTAAAGAATGCGGCTCCCTGTATGATGGGAAGCTCCGGATCTTTACCAGTCTGCAATTCTCCGGAAAGTCGGGTGGCCTCGAAAAATAATTCGACAGAATGCAGCGGTGCATTTATATACTCACAACCGAAAATAAATTTACCAGGCTTGATGACAAGGCCGGTTTCTTCCTGGAACTCGCGCTTGAGTGATTCTTCGAGTGATTCACCAAACTCGACACCACCTCCCGGCGGAGCCCAGAAATCGCTTTCATTCAGGGACTTGTGGTTTACCATTAACAATTTATCAGTGTGCCAGCATAACCCGCAAACTCTTATTCTGACACGGTTTCCATAAACTCTGGCGATTTCTGCGTCCATTCCGGTTACATGTTTAGTTAATTCGCATATTCAAATAAAGTCACACAAGGCATGTCAGAAATTTCGCTTTTTCTGGCAAAATTGTTGATTCGAACTGTTTAAATTTGTAAAAAAACTAAGATATGAAGAAGTACTTGTTATTAGTGGTTGTGCTGGGGTTGGCCGTTGGTGCTTTTGCCCAGTCTGCAAAAGTTAACGGACCGGTTATCGCATTCGAGAAGAAGACACATGATTTCGGTCAGATCGTTCAGGGCGATAAAGTGGAGCAGGTTTTCAAATTCACGAATACCGGAACTGAGCCTTTGATCATTACCAACGTACAGGTAACATGCGGATGTACTACGCCAAAAGGATGGCCACGTGATCCGATTCAACCCGGTGGTAAAGGTGAAATTACAATAGCGTTCAACAGTGCAGGTAAAATCGGCCGTCAGGATAAAGTCGTTACGATCGTTTCAAACGCAGCTAACGCTGATGAAGCGAAGATATCTTTCACTACCCAGGTAGTTGAAAAGAAAGAGCAGCCTCAATAAGCTTTCTCTGAAAAAATTAAAATGAAGGTCTCGCGAGAGACCTTTATTTTTTTGCGACACCCAGTAATAAAAATACCCAGCCGAGTATCAGAAATACGCCACCGATCGGTGTAACAAGTCCTACAGCACCAAGCTTTACAAAGCAGAGTAAATATAGGCTTCCGCAGAAGAGCACGGTGCCGATGAGCATGAACAGCGATGCATATTCTAATTTCTTGTCAGTGATAAATTTCTGCAGTATACCTACCGCCAGCAACGCCAGTGTATGATAAAACTGGTAACGTGTGGCCAGTTCAAATACTTCGAGTTTACCAGACTGTATCAGGGTTGGTTTTAGTGCATGCGCACCAAAGGCACCAATCGACACTGCGAGGGCTCCCAACACGGAAGCAGTGATTAATGTTGTTCGTTGATTCATGAAACTATACGTAATGAAATTCCTATACTATATATACTATTGATCATACTTCCGGTCGCCAAATATAGCCGTGCCTACGCGTATCATCGTACTGCCTTCTTCGAGGGCAATGCGGTAATCGCTGCTCATACCCATCGACAGGTGACGCATCATAACATTGGGAGGGAGCGATGATGCCTTGAGTTGCTCGTATAGTGCGCGTAATCCGCGAAACTCCCGGCGGATCTGCTCCAGGTCTTCGGTAAACGTAGCCATGCCCATCAAACCCGCGATCTGAATGTTTTCAAGTTTTTGCAATTCGGCAGAAGCCAGTAGATCTTTAACTTCCTCTTCCGAAAAACCAAACTTCGTTTCTTCTTCTGCGATGTGTAATTGTAAAAGACACGCAATAGTCCGGTTCGCTTTAACGGCCTGTTTGTTTACTTCTTCCAGCAGTTTGAAGCTGTCGATGGAATGTATCAAATGCACAAACGGTGCTATGTACTTTACCTTGTTGCTTTGCAAATGTCCGATCAGGTGCCATTCAATGTCTTTGGGTAACGCTTCATATTTGGGCACGAGCTCCTGCACTTTGTTTTCACCAAATACACGTTGTCCGGCATCGTACGCTTCTTGAATAGCCTCTGCAGGTTTTGTTTTGCTTACTGCAATCAATTGACAATCAGGAGGCAAATTTTGAAGGAAAAACTGAAGGTTATTTTTTATACTCATGGGCGCTGCTAAAGTGAATGGGCTTTGTTCGTATAATGACCGTTTGTTACATCGGCTTTGTGAATGGTTTAATTCATTCCTATTTTTGACTTTTAATCCACCAAAGCTAACGCAAAAATATGGCGATCCTTGGAACGTTGCTGAAAAAAGGAATTCGAATTCGTGAGATGCTGGAGCAGGAGTATACCTCGCCATACGATCTTCAGAAGAAAGAATTGAAGGAACTCCTGATCACGGCAAGTCAAACGGAGTTCGGTAAGCACTATAACTTTTCGGATATCCTCCATGGGTTCCGTAAAGGCGATAAGGAATTCTACAAGCGTTACAAGAGCAACGTACCCATCCACAACTATAATAAAATATATAGTGACTGGTGGAAGCTTGCATTGAAAGGTATAAAGAATGTTTGCTGGCCGGGACGTGTAAAATACTTTGCCCTGAGCTCGGGAACTTCGGAAGCTTCTTCCAAATATATACCTGTTACCAAGGATATGACGCAAGCTATTCGCAAGACGAGCGTGCGCCAGATCCTGACACTTTCGAAATACGATCTTGACCCAGAAATTTTTGAAGCGGGTATATTAATGCTTGGTGGCAGCACGCACCTGAACAGAAAGGGCAGTGTGTTTGAAGGTGACTTAAGTGGTATACAAGCGGCACGTCTTCCATTCTGGTTTCAGCATTTTTACAAACCAGGAAAGAAAATTGCACGCTCGCGTAACTGGGATGCCAAGCTTGACGAGATGGCACGCAAGGCAACGGAATGGGACATCGGTATTATAGTAGGTGTACCGGCCTGGATACAAATACTGATGGAGAAGGTTATCAAGTATCATCGCGTAAATACTATACATGATGTATGGCCGAACCTTCGTGTATATGTACACGGTGGTGTATCGTTCGATCCATACCGTAAAGGTTTTGAAAAATTATTGGCGCGTCCTATTTTTTACATTGAGACATACCTGGCATCGGAAGGCTTCATTGCATTTCAGGCATATCCGAATAAACGCTCGATGCGTCTGGTGTTGAACAATGGTATATTTTATGAATTCGTACCATTCGAAGCAAAGAACTTTGATGCGAACGGAGAGATCCATCCGGATGCTGAGACATTGATGATCGATGAAGTAGAGGAAGGTAAAGAATACGCTATATTACTTTCCACCTGCTCGGGCGCCTGGCGTTACCTGATCGGTGATGTGATCAAATTTACTTCACTGGAAGATATGGAGATCGTGATCACGGGCCGTACCAAACACTTCCTGAGTTTATGTGGCGAGCACCTTTCGGTGGATAACATGAACAAGGCGATTGAACTTGTAGCCAACGATTTTAATATTAACATTCCTGAATTTACCGTAGCCGGTATACCATACGATTCACTTTTTGCGCACCACT
The DNA here is from genome assembly GCA_966211525.1 of uncultured Chitinophaga sp. Taxonomy (GTDB): domain Bacteria; phylum Bacteroidota; class Bacteroidia; order Cytophagales; family Cyclobacteriaceae; genus Ohtaekwangia. The sequence goes on from CBIHOZ010000002.1 coordinate 47,449, forward strand.
GGTTTATCGGTACCGATGATAAGGTGGATCCGAAAGCGCTGAAAGAAAAGATCGACCTGCATTTGAAAGAGTTGAACGATGACTATGCTGTAGAGCGCAGTGCTGCACTGAAGGAAGTGCTGGTAGATGTACTGCCGATAAAAACTTTCTATAGCTGGATGGAATCTAAGGGCAAGGTAGGAGGTCAAAATAAATTTCCGCGTGTCATGAAGAATGCACAGTTGGATGATTGGAAAACTTTCCTGCAAAATCACACGAATGGAAATCGTTCTTAACGGAATCTTATCCGGCATTGTACTCGCATTTTTGATCGGGCCGGTATTCTTCACCATTATTCAAACCAGCATTGAGCGCGGTTTTATAAGCGGTGTATTTGTTGCTATAGGTGTATCGTTCAGTGATGCACTCTATATATTCGTTTCTTATCTCGGGCTTGTCCAATTCATGGAGACCGAAAATTTCCGACACTACCTCGCGTACGGTGGCGGTATAGTATTGCTCTTGTTCGGACTATATTACTTATTGATCAAGAGTAAAAAACTGGCGCACTATGATCCTAAAAAAATAGAAGCACGCAGTTGGCTGCGTCTCGCTGCGAAAGGTTTTATCATCAACGGACTTAGTCCCATGGTACTTTTCTTTTGGATTGCCACAGTAGGTGTTGCCACTACACAACTACACTACAACACCAGCCACGAAGCATTTGTATTCTTCGCTTCTATAGTCGGCACCGTATTCATCACCGACCTCATCAAAGCCAAACTTGCCGACAAACTACGCTTGCTCATGACCCCGATGGTAATCCGCATCATGAATATAGTGTTGGGCATCGTACTGGTGATCTTCGCCGGGAGACTGATTCTTTTTCCGGACAATATTCCACATTGATAGGAAGGCTGCTGGCTTCAGGCTGCTGGCTGCTGGGGATTTTCGTTTAGGCTGGGATTACGGTATGAAGATGATACTGCTAAAATAGCTGCGAGCTTTGAGCCTCGAGCAAAAAAGCCGCTGACTATAGAACTATATAAATACCCTATATCTGCTAAGCGAACCGTTTTAGTTACGTAAATGCTGCTATATCGGAAACAAACTTGCAGCAGCTAGAGGCTAGCAGCTCTTTCCTCAGTCTTGCAGGACGTTGGTAATAAACGTGGACTTCAGCAACAGCCAAAGCAGAAACAGCGCCATCGCCCATTGCAGGTATATGACGTAGTAGTCGGAGGTATCTTTGAAGCGGGTTTCTTTGATCTCGGCTTTTTCGTATTTGTTGATGCGCGCGAATACTTGTTCAAGTGCCTGGTTGTCGGTGGCACGAAAGAATTGTCCGCCTCCTATGTCGGCCATCTTGCGCATCGTGGTTTCGTCAATCGTGTTCTCGATCATCTGCGGACGACCAAAGAAATCTTTACCATACGGCACCATGCCTTCTTTCCCTACAACAATAGTATATATCTTGATACCATACGCACTGGCGAGTTCAGCAGCCGTGATCGGGTCAATGTTACCGGATGTATTTTCACCGTCACTGAGCAGTATACATACTTTTGATTTTGTTTCCGATTCGCTCATGCGATTGGTAACAACAGCCATAGCACTTCCGATAGCTGTACCTTTTGCTTCGATCATTTCGAATGATATATCATCAAGGTAGGAGCGAAGTAATTCATAGTCCGTTGTGAGTGGTGACAGGGAGAAGGCATCTCCGGCAAATACAACGAGTCCGATTCTATCCTGCACGCGACCGTTAATAAAGTTACGTGCTACTTCTTTCGCTGCTTCAAGACGGTTCGGAGTAAAATCTTCAATCATCATCGACTGCGATATATCCAGCGCGATCATGATATCAATACCTTCTGTCCATTGCTCTACTTTTTCGTTTGTCTTTTGCGGACGTGCAAGTCCCATTAATATGAACGCGAACACCAGCATCAACAGGATCTCCGGCAGTAAACGTATCAGGTTTATAGGCGATACATGTAAATCTTTTTGAGTAATAGCAATCGGTAACTTCTGGTTAAATCTATACCGCAGCAGCCAGCGCAAGATAAACAGAATCGGCACAGCAATGATGAGGTATAGGAACACCGGGTGTTCCCAGGTAAAAGAACGCAACGTAGAAGGCGTAAACCAATCCAGCGAGTACCAGGCAGTAAGATCCTTATCCATGTTTTACCTCCTGTAATTTGGTATGGAAGCGTTGGTCGGCCACAGCTTTAAGACTTTCCAGCGGTTCGATTACATTAACGCTATGTCCATATATAGCGCCATCAATGGTCTGAAGATTTCGGATGAGAGTTTCATCCTGGAAGAAATTCCGCGCCTCGCGTGTTGTCAGTTTGGTATAGGGACGTGCCTCGAGCTGCTCCATATATAGTTTCCAATGCGCCAGTGCTGTCTCCGTTGTAACCGCTGAAAAAGCCTGACGTAGATTGGTAACCTCGCGTGTATAGCTTTCAACAAATTTACGATGCGCTTCGAGCATACTTTTTATTCGGAAGTACTTGCGTATGCGTTTGCCGAAAACAAACCACACGATAACAGCAATTACCAGAACAGCCACTGCAACAATGGTAAATATAGGCCAGTTGAATTGTCCGGGTACATCGTGATAGGCTACGCTTAACTTCATCGGTAACTTATCAATCGCTATTGTATCGACACTGAAATTTACCAGTTGTGTTACCAGGATCGTATCTTGTTCCGACTGAAACGTTATACTGTCTTTTTCATTGATCTGGAATACCGGCAGACTCAGGTATTGCTCGCGGTCAATTTCAAAGGTGCTTACATAGTATATGACGCTGTCGTAACTGATGCCATCTTCCGTATCGGTAGCAAAGTAATCTTTACTTTCAAATTCAAACGGTGTATAGGTATGCGAAGAATCCGGGAACACCATGTTGAGTTGTTGCGGATAGCGCGCAGTAAGATAGAACCGTACCGGCTTACCTATATATAAACTGTCTTCAATAAAACCTGCCGTTACTTTTACCTCTGTCTTCGGTTTATCCTGTGCGTACGCACTGTTTACTGCCAGCGAGCAGCACGACAGAAGAAAAATATAGCGTATTGAAATTCGCATCGTCTTTACAAAACTACTGATCATGTTGTCTTCATAGATTTGTTCCGCACTTTAAATAATCGCAGCAGCTTCGGTACATAGTCTTCATCCGTATCGAGTGAGATGAAGTTCACTTCGTGCTTGCGACTGAACTTCTGCAGTTCATCTTTACGCAAGTCATGCCGCTTGCTGATCTTCTGTCTGAAATCACCAAACGAAGTATTGATCCACAATGTTCGCTGACTTTCCTTGTCCACTACTGGAATTATACCCAGCTTGGGCAAACGGGTTTCGCGCTTATCGCTGATGTGTATCACTACAAGATCGTGCCGTTTTGCCAGCGCGCGTAAATTGTCGGTATACCCTTCGTCAATAAAATCAGAGATCAGTATAACAACGCTTCTCCTGCGAATAGCATTGAGTGCAAAAGATATAGCTTTGGATAAATTTGTTTTCAGCGACTTGGGCTTCAGGTTCGCGAGTGTACTGATAATTTCATACGCCTGCGAATGTCCTTTGATCGGCTTGATAAACTTCTCGCGAACATCTGAGAAACAGATAAGTCCAACGTGGCTCGACTCTTTTACAGCCGAAAGTGTAAGTACACCACAAATCTCTTTGCCAATATCAGCCTTTGTTTTACCGGGGCTCCCTATATCTTCGGATGCACTTACATCGAGTATAAAAAATACAGTTTGTTCCTTCTCTTCCCGGTAGGTCTTTACAAATGTACCATGACCTTTGGCTGAAACGTTCCAATGTATAGTGCGCACATCGTCACCATACTGATACGGTCTCACGTCATCAAACTCCAGGCCCGTACCTTTAAAAACAGAATGGAAATCCCCCTGCATCTGGCTGTTGATAGCCTTGCGTATCTGGATCTCATATCTCCGTAGTTTCTTTAACAGGTCCTTCATTCGTTATCCGTTAATCGTTATCCGTTAAAAGTTAATCGTTATCCGGCTGCTGTCTTTAAACGTATAACGGATAACTCATAACGAATAACGGCCCGTGGCAAAGTTATTGTTATACGTTAAAGAGGTTCGCGAATAAACGCAAACCCGGTAGCGATAGCTCCAAAAATAGAACAATTATGATTATTTTGCCCCACCTAAAGCAGGGGATGGCCATTAAAAGATGTTGAGAGGTTTAAAATATTATGCAGTTGCTTCCGTGCTGGTGATGATCCTGGCCGGTACATTTTCATGTTCAAAAAAAGAGAAGACACCGGAAGGAATCCTCGGTAAAGAGGAGATGGCAAAGACCATACAGGAAGTGTTGCTGGCCGAAGAGAAAGTTAACCGGCTGAGGCTTTCCACCGATTCGTCAAAGAAAGTATTTACGGCTATACGTGGTAAAATTTTCGAGAAGACCGGTGTATCCGATTCTGTTTTTAATAACTCCATGAACTATTACATGGATCATCCTAAAGAACTGGAACAAATTTATACAGCGCTTGTTGACTCTTTAAATCTTAAAGAACAAAAAGCATCCGTCCGTCCGACACCAAAATGATTTACCCAAACGAGTTTGAAGATAAGTTAGGCTTTGTGCAGATACGGCAGAAGCTGAAAGGTTATTGCCTTTCGGATGCCGGAGCCGCATGGGTTGACCGCATGCGTTTTAGCACGGAGGCTGACTTTATAAGAATTCTGCTGAAGCAGAGTCTTGAATTTTTGCAGATACTGGAGAAAGGTGAACCCTTTCCGTCACGGTATTTTTTTGATCCTGCTGAATGGATTCAGAAGATAACACTGGAAGGAAACTGGCTCGAAGCCGATGAGTTTCTGAACCTGGCCTATTCGCTGGAGACTATTATAGCGTGCAAGACTTTTCTGAACAAGGCACGCGAAATATACCCTGAACTATATAAACTGGCTGAACCCGTAGCAGTAACCAGTGCGTTGGCTCAATCTGTTTTTGTTAAGATTGATGACAAGGCGCAGGTACGTGATTCGGCGAGTCCTGACCTCGGTCGTATACGCAAGCGACTTCGCGAAGAGCAAACGCGCTTGCGTAAAATTGCTGACCAGATCTTTCGCACAGCGGTGGAGGAGAAGTGGGTGCCTGAAGGTGCCTTGCCTACCATTCGCGAAGGGCGTGTAGTGATACCGATACAAGCCGAACACAAGCGCAAGCTGAAAGGATTTATACTCGATGAATCGGCTACCGGCCAAACCGTTTTTATGGAACCAACGGAAATGCTGGACGCCAACAACGAGATTCGCGACCTCGAGCATTCTGAAAAACGTGAAGTGATTCGTATACTCAAAGAGCTCACCGATGAATTCAGGCAGCAGCTTCCGGTGCTTCGAACAGCATTTCAATTTTTGGCGCAGATCGATTTCATTCGCGCGAAAGCAAAGTTCTCGCAGGAGATCAATGCAGAACACCCGGTAATTGAAAAGCACCCGGAGATGGTGTGGTATAATGCGAAGCATCCGTTGCTATACCTGAGCTTGAAAGGTAAACGTGAAATTGTACCGCTCAATATAGAACTGGATCAGCAGGATCGTTTACTATTGGTTTCCGGACCGAATGCCGGTGGTAAATCGGTTTGTCTTAAAACAGTAGGACTGCTCCAATACATGGTGCAATGTGGTTTGCTGATACCGGTGTCAGAACGATCGCGTGTCGGTATATTTCAAAATATACTACTGGATATAGGCGATCAGCAGTCCATTGAAAATGATTTGAGTACCTATAGCAGTCACCTGCGAAATATGAAAACGTTCATCGAGCACGCCAACAGTAAATCGCTGGTGTTGATGGATGAACTTGGTTCCGGTACCGATCCGAACTTCGGTGGTGCTATCGCGCAGGCTATATTGGAAGAACTGCTGCGCAAGCACGTGTGGGGTGTAGCGACCACGCACTACTATAATCTGAAATTATTTGCCGGTCAGCGACAAGGTATACGCAATGCAGCGATGCGCTTTGACGACATGAACCTGGTACCGCTATATATACTCGACATCGGTAAACCTGGAAGTTCATTTGCCCTGGAGATTGCCCGCAAAATAGGATTGCCTCAACAGACTTTACAGGAAGCTGAAAAGCTGGTGGGTAAAGATCTCGCTGGTTTTGAAAAACTCGTTCGATCACTCGAGAAGGAGAAACAGTTGCTGAGTGAGAAAACCAAAAAGCTAGAGCGGCAAGAAGGAGAGATGAAGCAGGCACTCGCGAAGTACCAGACACTCTCTACCGATATTGAGACACGCAAGAAGGAGATCATCAACAAGGCAAAAGAAGAAGCTTCGAACCTGCTGAAAGATACTAATCGCGAAATCGAAAAAACGATTCGTCATATACGCGCAAACCAGGCGCATAAACTGGAAACGCAGAAGGTGCGCAAGAACCTGCAGAACCTCACGCAGCGTGTAGAGCCCGTAGTAAAAGAAGAAAAGCGTTCACCGGATGAATTGAAAGAAGGCGATCGCGTGCGCATCATCGGTCAGGACAGCAGTGGCGTTATACTGAGTATTCAAGGTAAAAATGCTACGGTGCAGTTTGGTGAGTTGAAGTCAGTAGCCAAAGTCGACAAGCTTGAAAAGATTACCGGAGCCATTGAAAAAGAAATGGCCACGCGCCTGCGCACATCCGGTATAAATGTATATGAGAAGCGTTCTAACTTCAGTGATACACTTGATGTACGCGGCAAACGTGTTGATGAAGTAATCCCCATGCTCGATCAGTTCATGGACACCGCTATACTTTTAGGACAAGGTGAATTAAAAATCCTGCACGGCAAAGGAGAGGGCGTGCTGCGCAAAGTTGTACGCGACCACCTGAAGCGCTATAAAGAAGTAGCCTCGATGAACGATGAACACGTAGAGCGCGGAGGAGACGGTATTACGATTGTCGTTTTGAAATAGCTGCGAGGAAAAGCTGCTGGCTACAGGCTGCTGGTTGCAAGTTTGCTGGGTGATTAGGCTGCGTTGTAGTTATAAAGTATATAGATATACCTTCAGCGATTTTTTTTCATCTGTGTGTATTTATCTGCGTCTATCTGCGAATTCTGCGGGCAAAAAAAAAGGCTCTCCACCTGGAGAGCCTTTCTTATATCAACTATATATAGTCGCTTACTTCGTAAATACAAATTCCCAAGCGCCTTCAACAGATTCTGTTCTGCCTACAACATATCCCGCGCCAGCGTATGTAAACTGCACGGTAAGTGTTTTAGCATCGCCTGACAGAGAATAAGTGATCGTAACATCATCAGAACCATCAAGCTGTTTGTCCAGACGAACGATGCTGCTCGTAACCGGTGAACCAAATTTCCAGGATCCGCCAGAAGGCCAAGGGCTTGCTGTTACTTGTTTGCTGGAAGTAACGGCATAGCTATACGTTCCACCGGCACTATAATTACCAGAGAAGGTAAGTTTCAGCGCAGAACCATCGAAACGGTCATCACCAGATCCTTTGTACTGCACAGATGATTCTGTCAGTGTCCAAGTACCTTTCAACTTATTTAATTGTTGTTCTTCCGGAGTCTCTTCATTACCATCATCGCCTCCGCAGTTTGCTAGGAGAATGGCTGCGCTAACGAGCACTGCGAGGGATAAAAGTCTTGCTAAATGTTTCATGTTAAGTTTATTATAGTTACGAATATGAGCGTAAAATTCTTAAAATCAAAAACTGGTTTCCGGGAGTTTCACTCGTTGTAAGTCTTAATTACTTCTGCTCTTCGCTAGTAACCACTTACTTATACATCATGATATCGATTTTCTGAGCAGTGGAGGGATATTCTGACGGTTGATTGCTGGCCGCAATGATGGTGCAATGTTTCGGCAGCCCATGCAATTCTTTTAGATACCATTCAAATGCCTGGTGGTCGAGGTTGGTGCCGGGTTCATCCAGAAACACTACATCCGCCTCGGTAAAAAAAGCAAGTGCAAGTTTTACACGCTGGCGCATACCCGAAGAAAAATTGGATATATACTTATGGCGGGCCGCTGTCAGATACATGCGTTCAATCATCTCCGCGATCGACAGGTTATTACGGCTTCGCTTGAGTTTAAAATGAAACTGAAGTTGTTCTTCGAGTGTAAACTCTTCGATCAGGTCCATGTAAGGCGTAGCGATCGCTATATGGTTAAATATAGTCTCCGGGTGAATCTCCGTTCCACCACGGGTATAGCGAAGCGTTCCTTTACTGGGTGGCATCTGTCCCCACAATACCTGCAGCAACGTAGATTTACCCGAGCCGTTAGCGCCTGTTATCGCATATATACTTCCGGGATCAAAAGAATAATTCAGTCCGCGAAAAATCCACTCGCGGTTAAAACGTTTCGACAGGTTTTCAGTATGAATCGAGAGCGACTTTGTGGCGGTTGAAGAGGAACTGTTCGTTGCCGGAGATTGTGTCATCGCTCGTATAGCTTGTCTATGAAAATAGCGTTACAGGCATGTGTGTATAAACATCATCCTGCAACGTCTATTGATTAATCATTGCCACCATATCCCTTCATTATACCGCGCTCGGAATTGCGTATAAAGTCGAGGATATAATCACGCTCGGTGCTTGGAGCGATTTCTTTTTCAACCAGGTCTATCGCCTTGGAATTGTTTAATCCCTTCAGAAAAATGAAGCGGTATATTTCCTGTATCTCATTGATCTTTTCAGAAGTAAAACCACGTCTGCGTAAACCAACAGTGTTGATACCCGCATACGAAAGAGGCTCGCGCGCTGCTTTGGTATAGGGCGGTACATCTTTACGAACCAGTGAACCGCCACCGATATAGGCGTGTGCTCCGATCTTCGAAAACTGCTGCACCGCGCAGGCACCACCGAAGATAGCAAAGTCATCGATCACTACGTGACCCGCTAACTGTACCGTGTTTCCAAGAATGCAATGATTACCAACAATACAGTCGTGGCCCAAGTGCGCATACGCCATGATGAGACAATCAGTGCCTACAAAAGTTTTATACTTATCAACCGTACCGCGGTTTATGGTTACGCATTCGCGGATGGTACTGCGATCACCAATCTCGGTTGTTGTTTTTTCACCTTTGAATTTCAAGTCCTGCGGTATACCGGAGATAACAGCACCCGGAAAAATCTTACAGTCTTTTCCAATGCGTGCACCGTCCATGATCACAGCATTCGGACCAATCCAGGTTCCGTCACCGATCTCAACATCTTCGTGAACTGTTGCAAAAGGCTCGATGATAACATTGTTACCAATTTTGGCCTTGGGATGTACGTTGGCTAATGGATATAAACTCATGAATCTTTACGGACTATGCTTGCAGTCATTGTTCCTTCACATACAAGCGTGTTTCCTACGAAACCACGTCCGTACATCTTGGCAATACCTCGTTTTATTGGGGCAACCAGATCACATTGAATAACGATCGTATCGCCCGGTAATACCATTTTTCTGAATTTGAAATTTTCTATACCCAGGAAGTACGTCCAGTAATTCTCAGGATCAGGCACGGTATTCAATACAAGTATACCACCGATCTGCGCCATGGCTTCGATCTCCAGTACGCCTGGAAAAACCGGATTACCCGGGAAGTGTCCCTGGAAGAAGGGTTCGTTTATCGTTACGTTCTTTACACCGGCTACAGTTTCATTGTCAAGATAAATGATCTTATCAATGAGAAGGAACGGATAGCGGTGTTTCAGAATAGTAGATATCTTGTTGATATCCATGACAGGAGGTAAGTTCGGATTATACCGTGGTCTTCCTTTCTTGTCAGCTTCCTGCATCGCCTTCTTCAGCTTCTTCGCGAACGCTACGTTTGCTGCGTGACCAGGTCTTGCAGCAAGCACCTGTGCCTTCAACGGACGACCAGCCAATGTCAGGTCACCTACGATGTCGAGCAACTTGTGGCGTGCCGGTTCATTTTTATAGCGAAGCTCAATGTTATTCAAAATGCCTTCCTGCTTTACGGCAACTTTTGGTTTGCCCAGCATCTTGGCGATGTTATCAAGTTCATCATCCTGCACGATACGATCCACAATAACAATAGCATTGTTCAGATCACCACCGCGAATCAGGTTGTTCTTATATAGCATTTCAAGCTCATGCAGGAAGCAGAATGTTCTGCACGAAGCGATCTCTTTCTCAAACTGACGGATGTCGGTAATGGAAGCATGCTGACTGCCCAGTACTGGCGAGTTGTAATCGATCATTACCGTTACGCGGTAATCATCCAGCGGAAGCGCAGCAATCTCTACATTGCGTGCTGCTTCACGATAGAAGAGAGGCTCCTGTACTTCGAAGAAATCACGCAGTGCGTTTTGTTCTTCCGTACCTGCACCTTTCAATACTTCTACAAACTGAATGGAGCTACCATCCATGATCGGGCACTCGGGGCCGTCAAGTTGTATCAGTACGTTATCTATTTCGAGTCCGGTGAGGGCTGCGAGTGTATGTTCTATCGTGCTTACTTTAGCACCGCTTTGTTCGATGGTTGTACCGCGCGACACATCGGTAACATTATCACAGTCGGCATCGATGATCGGTGAACCCGGCAGATCGATGCGCTGAAATTTCACGCCGTGGTTTGGCTTCGCCGGCAGAAACGTCATGTTTGTTTGAACGCCTGTGTGCAAGCCAACCCCTGAAAGGGTCACGGACTTTTGAATTGTTTGCTGTTTAATATTAAGCATGGTCTGGAAAAGTGGGCAAAGTTAATTCCATTATCCAGATATTCCAATTTTGGAAAGGAATAGCCGTGCTTCACCATTTTTCAGGCGAAACGCTCAAACTATATCAGTGTGGAAGTGGTTGATTTCTACTGCTCTACCTTCGACAGCACTTTCTTCTCGAGTTCGCGGAGGCGCTCGTTCAGATCCGGTAATTTTTTGAAGACCGCGTATGATTTGAAATACTCCTTCACATCGAAGGCAGGGGAGCCTATCATTTTCATTCCCTCATCTTTGATTGATTTGGATATACCAGCTTGTGCACCAAAGCTTGTGTTGTTGGCAATGATGAGATGTCCTGCAAGACCAACCTGTCCTGCAAGAACACAGTTGTCGCCAATCTTGGTCGAGCCTGATACACCGGTCTGTGCAGCGATCACCGTGTTCTTACCGATCTCAACATTGTGTGCAATCTGTATCAGGTTGTCGAGTTTAACACCCTGGTGAATAATGGTGGAGTCACCAAACAGTGTAGCACAATCAATAACGGTATTCGCACCAATGGTTATGTTGTCTTCGAGTATAACATTACCGAGTTGAGGTATTGTTTTATAGGTGCCGTCTTCCTGCGGGGCAAAACCAAATCCATCACTGCCGAGCACAGCGCCCGAGTGAAGCACACAATTGTTACCGATGCGGGTGCCTGAGTATATCTTTACACCGGCATGTATAATGGAATTGTTACCAATCACTACATCATCACCAATGTAAACATGCGGATGTATCTTTACGTTATCGCCAATCTTTACCTTACTGCCGATATAGGAGAAGGCACCACGGTAAATATTGTTACCTGTTACCGAGTTCTCACCGATATAGCTTGGCTGCTCGACACCGGTTTTCTGGAAGTTGATCATTTTATGATACTCCTCCAGTAAAGCTGTAAAGCCGCTATACGGATCATCAACCAGTATAAGGTTTGTAGAGATCTCTTTACGCGGAACGAAATCTTTTTTTACAATAACAACAGAAGCCTGTGTAGTATAAATATACTGCTCGTACTTGGGGTTCGACAGAAATGCCAGTTGTCCTTTTTTGGCATCCTGAATCTTCGCGAGCATATTTATCTTCTCATTGCCATCTCCCTGCACCTGGCCACCCAGCATGGCAGCTATCTGATTTATAGTAAATTCCATGTGTTGTTTTAGTCGTTGGTGGATCGTTTAATAGTTACCGGTTATCTGTGCTTGATGAGCAGAACAATATGCATAAAGATTCTGTGCAAACAAGTAACATTTAAAAGGCAATGGATAACGAATCTCACAAAGATACATTTTTGGGCCAGCAGAGGTAGTTTTTTTTGACGATTTTGCTAATGGCTTTGATGTTCGGAAGATCCGAAGCATGCGCGATGTCCAGCAGCTCGCCACTCTTCATCAGTATATTGATCTGCTGCCCCTCGGTATAGGCCTCGTTGGTAACGGTGCCATAAGAGTATAGATAGGATGTTTCCGCCCGCAGCGTTTTATACTCATTGGCAATGCCTTCACGTATTTTTTCAATAGCACTTTTATCAATCGGCTCCTGGCTCAAGCGAATCTGAAAAAGATTACGCGTCAGTAACATTTCCGATAGCATCGCGAGTATTTCATCAGGATGATTACGCCAGCACTTCATCGCGCCCCATATATCACTGTCATCGAGTTGTCCGAATAAACGAAGAAGCTTGTCGCCTTCCTGGAAATCGGCCAGGGTATAATCATGTTGAAGGAAAGATGACAGCGCTTCACTCGCATATAGGTTTTCGCCGGCATGCATCAGCGTCTGCGCTCTGCGAATGGTATTCACCAGCATACGCTCAGCACTTACAGATACTTTGTGCAGATATACCTGCCAGTACATAAACCTGCGTGCGTTCAGAAAATTCTCGATGTTAAGTATACCTTTCTCTTCCACCACGAGTTCATCGTTATGGATACGCAGCATCGCGATGATACGCTCTACACCAATGTTACCTTCGTGCACACCGGTAAAGAAGCAGTCGCGCTTCAAATAATCGAGACGATCTATATCCAGCTGACTCGACACCAGTTGATGAAAGAACTTACGGCTATAGCTGTTCCTGAAAATTTTTAAAGTAAGATCAAGCGCTCCGTTAAATGCTTCGTTCAGATTTTCCATGAAGAGATACGAGAGGCTCTCATGCTTTACTCCCGGCAACAACGAATATTCCAGCGCATGCGAGAAAGGTCCGTGCCCTATATCATGGAGTAATACCGCAAGTTGAGCGGCCTCATATTCTTCCGGATCTATCGTTGCACCTTTACTCCGCAGGGTGTCCAATACTTTGCCCATCAGGTGCATCGCTCCTAAAGCATGCTGAAAGCGAGAGTGATGCGCAGCAGGGTACACAAACTCGGTTAAGCCAAGCTGTTTGATATGGCGCAACCGTTGAAAATAGGGGTGAGAGATTATATCGAAAACAAGTTCGCTGGGTATAGTAATAAATCCGTATACCGGATCGTTGATTATCTTCTTCTTATTCATGAACGTGCACTCCGCGTTTGTCGGGTAATTTTACCCGTTGGTATAAAAAATTAGTTGTTACCCGACAGTTTGTAAAAAACATACAACGAATAACGATTAACGGATAACCTGTAACGGTATAATCCGTAACTTCCGAAAAAATATTCAGATCATGCAAAGATATAGCATTTTGTGGGCGGACGATGAGATTGATTTACTGAAACCACACATCCTTTTCCTGGAGCAGCGCGGGTATGATATAACACCGGTAAACAATGCTTCGGATGCCGTGGAGATGAGCGATGAAAAACACTTTGATGTAGTTTTCCTGGACGAGCACATGCCGGGCATGTCGGGACTGGAAGCACTGAGTATAATTAAAACCAACAAGCCGAATCTTCCCGTGGTAATGATTACCAAGAACGAGGAAGAACATATCATGGAAGAAGCGATCGGTTCCAAGATTGCCGATTACCTCATCAAGCCACTTAACCCGAGCCAGATATTACTCTCGGTAAAAAAGATACTCGATAACAAACGCCTCGTCATCGAGAAGACGAACCTCAACTATCAGCAAGAGTTTCGGAAGATCAGCATGGCGTTTATGGATGACATGAACCACGAGCAGTGGGCTGATATCTATAAGAAACTTGTTCATTGGGAGTTGCAGATGGATCAACCTGATAACCAGGAGATGGGCGATGTACTCGATATGCAGAAGACGGAAGCGAATGCTAACTTCTCCAAGTTCATCACGCGTAATTATGAGTCGTGGCTCAACAACCCGAATGCCGATAAACCGCTGCTCTCGCATCAGCTCATGAAGCGTAAAGTATTTCCGGAACTGGGTGGTAAACCTGTATTCTTTGTGTTGATTGATAACCTGCGCATCGATCAGTGGAAAGTTATCGAGCCGATCATTGCCGAATACTTTACGATTGATAAAGAAGAAAACTATTACTCCATTCTTCCTACAACAACCGCGTATGCGCGCAATGCTATATTTTCAGGACAGCTTCCTTCGGAGATGGCCAAGACGCACCCTGACCTGTGGGTAGGCGAAGATGAAGAGGAGGGTAAGAATAACTTTGAAGACGAGTTCCTCGCCAAGCAGTTGAGACGAAACAATCTCAACATCAAAATGTCTTACCACAAGATCAAGAACATGGAAGAAGGCCGAAGCCTGGCCGACACGGTGAACAATCTTTTCAAGAACGATCTGAATGTTATAGTATATAACTTCGTGGATATGCTCTCACACGCGCGCACCGATATGGCGATGATACGCGAGCTGGCACCCGATGAATCTGCGTATCGTTCCATAACACGTTCGTGGTTTTTACACTCACCGTTGTTTGATATACTCAAGAAGATCTCGGAGAAAGATGTGAAGGTTGTGATCACCACCGACCACGGCACCATCCGCGTGAAGCGTGCCTTTAAAATTATAGGCGACCGGAATGTGAACACCAACCTGCGCTATAAGCAAGGCAAGAACCTCGGCTTTGATGGCGATAAGGTGATGCACGTTACCAAACCTGAAAAATTATTTTTGCCGAAGCCCAATGTTTCAACATCCTACGTTTTTGCCACAGAAGACCAGTTTTTTGCATACCCGAATAACTTTAACTACTACGTAAACTTCTATAATGATACCTTTCAGCACGGTGGTATAAGTCTGGAAGAGATGATCATTCCTATAATTTTCTTAACTTCGAAAAATGTGTCATGATCAAAGAAGGATTGGTTTACCGGCAGGTAGACCTTGAAGCGTTGGATGCAGTAGCAGAGGAGATCGTGAAGACATTATCCGGAACCCCGGTGTGGTTATTCCATGGCGAAATGGGAGCAGGGAAAACAACGTTCATCAAAGCTATATGCAACGTGCTGAAAGTTACAGACGTGATGAGCAGCCCTACCTTTTCGATCGTGAATGAATACGAGACCGAAGGCGGAGAAAAAGTTTATCACTTCGATTTTTATAGAATAAAAAATGAGGCGGAGGCATGGGATATCGGAACGGAAGAATATTTTTACTCCGGATATCTCTGTTTGGTGGAGTGGCCGGAAAAAATACCTTCTCTTATTCCGGCAGCGCATGCTGCTATTGCCTTAACGATCGAGAATAATACACAACGAACTATAGCCATTTCTGTTCATGACGGAAAAGAAGAAAACCGGATTTGAGGCGTTGGCCAAAACCAGTCTGGCGACACAGGAGCAAATGCTCGAAGTACGAAAACGCAGACATGCTTTTTTTATTGGATTACCCAAAGAGATCTCGCTGCAGGAAAACCGTATCAGCCTCACACCTGATGCAGTTGCGTTACTGGTAAACAACGGTCACGATGTATGGGTAGAGACGAAAGCCGGACTCGGATCTAAATTTACCGACAAGAACTACAGCGATGCCGGTGCTAAAATAGTATACTCGCCACAGGAAGTATACCAGGCCGATGTTATACTCAAGATCGAGCCACCCACCATGGAGGAGATCGAATTGATGCACTCTGGTCAAACGCTGATCTCAGCTTTGCAGTTAGGGCACCTTCGCGTAGAATGCCTGCAGGCACTACTCAAAAAGAAAGTTACAGCACTGGCTTACGAATTCATTGAAGATAAAGTAGGCGGTATGCCGATCATCCGCGCGATGAGCGAGATTGCCGGCAGCACCGTAATGTTGATTGCTTCAGAATATCTGAGCACCGCCAACAACGGTAAAGGAATTATACTTGGTGGTATAACCGGTGTACCGCCCACCAAAGTAGTAATTATAGGAGCCGGCACCGTAGCCGAGTATGGTGCACGCGCAGCCCTCGGACTTGGTGCTGAAGTACAGATATTCGACAACCATATATACAAGCTGCGCAGAATCAAGCACCTGCTCGGCATGCAGGTATATACTTCCACCATTGACACCATTACACTAAGTCATACATTGAAGTCGGCTGATGTAGTTATTGGCGCGTTGCGTGCGGAGAAAGGACGAGCACGCCATGTGATCACCGAAGAAATGGTGAGTCAGATGAAACCGGACTCACTGATCATCGACCTCAGCATCGATCAGGGTGGTTGCGTAGAAACATCGGAGATCACCAACTTAAGCAAGCCGGTTTTCCGCAAGTACGATGTTATACACTACTGTGTGCCCAACGTAGCATCGCGTGTAGCGCATACTGCTACGACAGCCCTCAGCAATATATTTACCCCAACCATACTTCGTGCGGCCGAAGAAGGAGGCGTAGAAGCCATGATCTTCTCACACAAGTGGTTCATGAAAGGCGTATATACCTATAAAGGCGGACTCACCAATGAACACGTAGCCCGCAAATTCAATCTGAAGTATAAGAATATAGAGCTTCTGCTTGCCGCGAGATTTTAGTGTGTTTAGGTTGGTACGTGTGTACGTGTATACGTTTTGTATTTAACGTAAACACATACACACGTAAACACTTAAACACGTAACCTGGGGGATTGCATCCCCGCGCTGCCCAATGTAAATTCGTTGGAGGTTAAATTCTATGCGGATCGGCTATAGCTATATAGTGTTTGTGTTGTATGTGATCAGCATTGCTTCGTCTGCTCAGACGATTGTGCCGCCTAATATCAGGGCCAGTAATACCATTGAGAAGCTTACGGATTTTCGCGGACTCGAAACAGGAGAGATGTTGTTTGGTATGCCCTTGCCGGAAGGTAAAGTAATTGGTGATACGTACCTCGATACAAAATGGAAGACGGGCTCTGTGATGCTCTATGATAAAGAGAAAATAATTGAGCGATATCCGATTCGGTATGATATATATACCAATGAGCTCGATATAAAAGCCGGGCAACAGGTAAAGGTGATAGCCGGTAACAAGATTAAAAGTTTTTCGTGGATCGATTCAAGCTATACCGAGCCGGTATATTTTGTAAATGCCCGCGACTTCCGGAACGAAGACGGAACACAATTCAGTGGCTTCTTCCAGGTGCTGGTAGACGGACCGTTGCCGCTGCTGTGCAAGACCGATATAGTGGTGCGCAAGGCAGACTATAATGTACAAATGAATGTGGGCAGCAAAGACGATAAGATCCTCAAGAAAGAAAAATACTATTATCTGAAAGACGGCAAAGCGCTGGAGGTACCCGGTGGTAAAAAGAAAATGCTCGCCTTGTTTGGCGAGCATGCTATAACAATCGAAAAGTATATTAAAGACAATCGAAGTTCATCGCGGGAGGACGAACTTCTATTGGCGTTCGATCAGTATAGAAAGCTTGTCAGGAATTAAAGTCTTGACAGGCTCTCCTCCAATGCCTTGATCTTCGCTTCGGCATCTGCTTTTTTCTTGCGTTCGTTTTCCAAAACTTGTGGAGGCGCACCGTTCACAAATTTCTCATTCGAGAGTTTTTTTTCAACCATCGCGAGGAAGCCTTTTTGATATTCTAGATCTTTCAATATACCCTCTCGTTCTTTTGCTACATCAACAATTTTTTTCTCAACATGCCATGTCATGTCTCCAAAAAATCCAGTCTCACCGCTTACACCAGCCGTTATCTTTGAGAAAGATAATTTTTCAATAAAGAATTTGAATCTATCGAGAGCTGCATCTCCAAGCTTTCCGCTATCAATAGATACCGACAACGTGTCGGAAAATTTCAATCCCTGTTCTTGTCTTTTCTGTCTAATGAAAGTTATGCCTTGTTTTACGTTTTCAAAAACTGATAATTTTATTTTAGGAGACATTTTGGTTAGAAGATCATCTCCAACTTCAGTGGCAATCACTTTGGGCCAACGAGCTACAATAATGCAATCATCAGGTTTCCTCTCTTTTAACTCATGCCATAATTCTTCAGTAATAAATGGCATAAATGGATGAAGAGATTTTAACAGGATCTCGAAGAATTCTATTGTTTTGTTATAGGTGTTAGCATCAATTGGTTTACCATATTCAGGTTTTATCATCTCCAGATACCAAGAACAGAAGTCATCCCAGATTAACTTATATATAGTATGTAAGGCATCTGAAATTCTGAATTTATTAAGGTGATCATTAAACTCTACAAGTGATTCCTGAAGCTGCAATTCAAACCATTCGATCGCAGCTTTATTTTCAGTTGAAACAGTTTCTTCTGAAGCGGTCCATCCCTTCACCAAACGAAAAGCATTCCATATCTTATTTGCAAAGTTTCTTCCCTGCTCAACAAGTTTCTCATCATAGAGTAAATCATTGCCGGCAGGTGAGCTGAACAACATACCGGTGCGAACAGCATCAGCACCAAAGTTGGCGATCAGGTCTAACGGATCAGGCGAGTTCCCCAATGACTTCGACATCTTGCGTCCTTGCTTATCGCGAACTATACCCGTGAGGTATACATTCTTGAAAGGTTTCTCACCACGGTACTCATACCCGGCAATGATCATACGCGCTACCCAGAAGAACAGAATCTCCGGAGCCGTAACCAGGTCGTTGGTAGGGTAGAAGTAATTCAGGTCTGCATTGCCCTTATTACCATCTTTAAATATAGTGGTATCAAATACAGCAGTCGGCCATAACCAGCTGGAGAACCAGGTGTCCATTACATCCGTCTCCTGCGTAACTTTTATACTTGCTGCATTCGGTTTTTTGCTTTTGAATAATTCAATCGCCTCTTGTTCCGTTTTGGCAACAACGTAGTCACCGGCTTCATCGAACCAGGCCGGTATACGGTGTCCCCACCACAACTGACGAGATATACACCAGTCGCGTACATTACTCATCCAGTGGTTGTATGTATTCTTAAACTTTGGTGGAATGAGTTGAATGTCATCGTTCATTACATGCTCAAGTGCTGGCTTCGTAATGGTATCCATCTTTAAGAACCATTGTAAAGACAAACGTGGTTCAATCACAGCATCGGTACGTTCCGAGAAACCAACGTTGCTGTTATAGTCTTCTGTCTTCGCGAGGTATTCTTTTGCTTCCAGTTCTTTCGCGATCTTCTTGCGTGCAATGAAGCGATCGTCACCAACAAAGATCTGCGCCTTTTCGTTAAGCGTTCCATCTTCATTCAGTATATCGATTACTTCGAGATTGTGCTTTTGTCCGAGTTGATAGTCATTCATGTCGTGAGCCGGAGTAACTTTCAGACAGCCCGTACCGAAGTCCATCGTTACATACTCATCTTCAATGATCGGTATAGCACGATTGATCAATGGAATGATTGCACGTTTACCTTTCAGATGTTTGTAGCGTTCATCGTTCGGGTTCACGCATATAGCGGCATCTGCCATAATCGTCTCCGGACGAACCGTAGCAATGGTTACAAACTCGCTTTCATTTCCTTCAATGGCATACTTGATATAGTATAGCTTCGACTGTACATCGCGGTGTATAACTTCATCATCGCTCAGCGCAGTCTTGCCCAGAGGATCCCAGTTCACCATGCGAAGTCCGCGGTATATATAGCCCTTCTTATGCAGATCGATAAATACATCGAGTACCGCATCGTAGTAGTCGGGGTCCATGGTAAATTTAGTGCGGTCCCAATCGCAGGACGCACCCAGTTTCTTAAGCTGCTCCAGGATTATACCGCCATACTTTTCTTTCCACTCCCATGCATACTTCAAAAAGTCTTCACGCGAAAGGTCAGACTTCTTGATGCCGCGTTCGCGCAGCATGGCTACCACCTTGGCTTCCGTTGCAATAGAGGCGTGATCCGTACCCGGCACCCAGCAGGCTTCTTTACCTTCCATGCGGGCCTTACGCACCAGCACATCCTGAATCGTGTTGTTGAGCATGTGACCCATGTGCAGTACACCCGTTACGTTGGGAGGCGGGATCACAATAGTATACGGCTCTTTATCAGGATTTGGCCTGGCATGAAAAAATCCTTTTCCCATCCAGTACTGGTACCATTTTCCTTCTACTTCAGACGGATTGTATTTGGTTGATAGCATATCTTTTGTTCGTTATCCGAAAAAATCCAAGACCACAGAGAACACAGAGTAGACACAGAGTTACACGAAGTAAATGCTCTGTGCAACTCTGTGTCTTCTTTGTGAGCTTTGTGTAACGGATTTTGTTTATCCATTAACAATTTCTTCGGGTCGCAAAAATAAGGAAAATGAGCAAACGGGGCAGGTGTTGAACAAAAATTACTAATAAAGGAGCGCGTGATGAGATTAAATAAATAGATTATCCATGGATTTTTTTAACGTACGTTTTTATGTACATTTGAACGTACATTATTTGGAATGTGATGAAGACAGCCAGTGTAACTGATTTTAGAAATAAGATGAAAGAACATCTTCAGGAAATTGAAGACAATCAGGATATACTTGTTATTTCACGTCCCAAAAAAAGTGGCTTTGTTGTGTTGACCCTCTCTGAATATGAATCCTTAAAGGAAACCTCTCACTTGCTTTCTACTTCTGCCAATGCTAAGCGTTTAATGAAGGGAATCAAGCAGGCTGATTCTGGTAAAACCGTTGTAAAGAACTTGAAATTAAAGTGATAATTGCATTTACAGAGACTGGTTGGGAAGATTATTCTTACTGGCAAGAAACTGACCCCGATAAAATTCATCGTATTCATCACTTGATAAGATCGATTCAATCTGATCCTTTCAAAGGAATTGGTAAACCTGAGCCACTAAAAGGAACTCTAACTGGATGGTGGTCAAGAAGAGTGAGTGGTGAGCACAGATTGGTCTATCGTGTTGAAGGAAAGAGACCGAAGCAAACACTCACAATTATTCAATGCAGGTTTCATTACATTGAATAATTGCCTGATACTATTGCGCCATCCGTATTCGCCACTCTGCCGGATACAAATTATTAATCCGGTTCGGCAATACGTTGCCCCAGCCTATAGGTATATTTTGATAGCGCATGAGGGTGAAGCCGGTTCGATCAGGCGTTATGCTCAGGGTTTCTTTGCGCAGGTAGCGGAGGGCATCATCAACATTCAAATCAAGAACAGGAAAATGCTCACGGTTTAATTTTACCGAGAGTGCCATGGCGTGTTCCGGTATAAGTTTATCATGCTTTACAGTAGCAGCAAATGTACCGGCAGAGACAAGTCGCAGATTTTTTGCAAGCAGATCAATTGCCTGGCTTAACGTTGATGGAAAGAACTGAACAAGATCCTCGCGTTGTATAAAGGCTATATTTCCGGCATCAACAACCCAATGCTGCAATTGCTCCAGAATTTTTTTCGAAGGACTCTGAAAATTACTCCGTGCATTTTTTATACGGAGCGTTTCTTCACTTTCTTTTTTACGAATCACGCTGATGAAAAATCCTTCGCCTTTTACTTTATGCGGATAGAAATGATAGCCGGTTATTCCGTCTTGTTCAACTTCAACAGCGCCCCAGGTGTCGTCAACTTTTAACTTCAGAAATTCAACATCGCGTTCCTGTTTTATCCATTGAAGATTTTCTTCGTTCTCTTCCGGGTTATAGGTACAGGTAGAGTATATCAGAATTCCGTTTTCCTTTAGCGAACTCCAAACATCACTTACAATTCTCCGTTGTCGCTTGCTGCAAAGTATAACATTGTCTTCCGACCATTCGTGCATGGCATCGGCATCTTTGCGAAAGAGTCCTTCACCGGAGCAGGGAGCATCGATCATCATCACATCGAAGAAACCGGGCAGCCGTTTAAAGTCTTCAGGATCGTTGTTCGTAACCACCACATTGTTGCTTCCCCACTTCTGTATATTCTCCGACAGGATAGAAGCCCGCGAACGAATTACTTCGTTAGACACGAGCAGACTTTCAGGGTTGATCAGGCTGGCGAGGTGTGTTGATTTTCCTCCGGGCGCTGCACACAGATCGAGTACATATAGCGACTGACTGACATCAACGCATTGTTTGATAGCCTGTTCCACAAACATCGAACTCGCTTCCTGCACATAATAAGCACCACCGTGAAACGCAGGATCAAGTGTAAAGACCGGTCGCTCGGGTAAATATCTGCCATAGGTTGTCCACGGAACCAGCGTTGTATTTGCTACCGGAAATTCTTTTTCAGGATTCAGGCGAATGCTCACCGGAGGTTGTTCCTGTAAACTTTTAATGAAATCAGGAAAGGCATCTTTCAGCTGATGTTGCATTTTTTTTACAAACGGTGCGGGCAGACTTTCCTCTTGAATCGGCATGGTGCGAAAGTAATCACAAAGTGTTTCTTTCTGAAGTAACTTTTTTTCCGGATGCTTTTACTTTGCCGCCAAGCTTGCTAGGTTTACCCTATGATAAAGGCGAATGATCCTACATTAAAAAGCTGGGTGAATGTTCCGAAAAGTTCTGACTTTCCCATTCAGAATCTGCCCTTCGGAATTTTCAAAACCAATAACCATTCGCCTGCTGCAGGCGTTGCCATTGGCGATTACGTACTCGACCTGGTATACCTGCATCAGCATGGCTACCTGGACGGACTCGATCTGCCTGCCGGTATCTTCGATCAAAAATATCTCAACGATTTTTTTGCTTTAGGCAGGCAGAAGATACGTGCCGTGCGTGAACGTATATCAGAATTACTTCGTGATGATAACGATACACTCAAAGGTAATAAGATCGATCGTGACGCTGCATTGATTTCGCTGCGTGATGTACAGATGCAATTGCCTGTGCGCATCGGAAACTATACCGACTTCTATAGCAGCGAAGAACATGCAACCAACGTAGGGTCTATGTTTCGCGATCCTAAAAATGCACTGCTGCCGAATTGGAAACATTTACCGGTTGGCTATCATGGTCGCGCTTCATCAATTGTTGTATCGGGTACGGCTATACATCGCCCGAAAGGACAGATAAAATTGCCAGACAATGAGCAGCCGGTATATTGTCCTTCACGCAAACTCGACTTCGAACTGGAAGTTGCCTTTATCACGTGTGGCGAAACGCAGCTCGGTCAGTCTATACATACACAGCAGGCTGAAGACTATATAGCAGGTTTTGTACTTTTCAACGACTGGTCTGCACGCGACATACAGCAGTGGGAATATGTACCCCTCGGTCCGTTTCTCGGAAAAAACTTTGGTTCCACTATATCTCCGTGGGTAGTAACGCTGGATGCGCTGGAGCCTTTTCGCGTACAAGGTACTGAACAATATCCGCATGTGCTTCCCTACCTCTCGTATGAAGGCGATAAAAACTTTGATATAGTATTGGAAGTGCTGATGAAGTCAGACCATGCCGATGAGACAACCGTGTGCCGCTCCAACTTCAAGTATATGTATTGGAACGTCAACCAGCAGCTGGCACATCACACGGTGAATGGTTGTAATATACAGGTTGGTGATCTGTATGCTTCCGGAACGATCAGTGGTCCTTCACCTGGTTCTTATGGTTCACTATTGGAACTTACGTGGAACGGCCAGCGCACGCTTCACCTGGCGGATGGAACCGAGCGCACGTTTATACAGGACGGTGACACCGTTATCATGCGCGGATATGCTGAGAAAAATGGTGTACGTATTGGCTTCGGAGATTGCTCCGGAAAAATTATAGCTGCGTACTGATATATCTTAACTTGAAAATATAGCATGAAGTCACGCATCAACTTTTATTTGTTTATAGCAGCAATGGTGGTGTTAGACAGCGTGTTACTGCGCAGTCCGAATCTGTTAGGCAAGATCGGGCTTATCATCTATAAATATCATTACCTTCGAACTTTTCCGAAGGCATTGTTAACGGTATCGCTGGTGGTTTTAGGAGCGGTTATACTGGCTGAAGGTATACGGTTTATGGTGAAGCGGGAGATCCTGAAACGAATGACTGGCAAAGTGATTTTAGTTTTCTTTATGCTCGCGGTTGCCGGTATATTTGCCAAGACTGCTATTGATTTTACTGCCTGGAGTTATAGCCATACCGGGTTACGTTTCAGAATTGGTGCGCATTTATTACCGGTAATTCTGATGCTCGTGTTTGCCTATGCATTCATCACTTTGCCAAAAACAATTTTACTTTTTCCGCCTTCACCTTCCAATGAAGAGGAGGCCAACAAAACGATTATTTCCTGATGCTGACGGTCAATCCAAAAGAAATACCCTCTTCACAACTCCATGGCTACCTGCTGGGATCGGTAACTCCGCGACCGATCGCTTTTGCCAGTACAATTGACAAAGACGGAAACGTAAACCTGAGTCCTTTCAGTTTCTTTAATTGCTTTGGATATAACCCGCCCTTGCTGATTTTTTCTCCGGCCCGCAGAGGTCGCGACAACACAACCAAACATACCTACGAGAATGTGCTCGAAGTACAGGAAGTTGTGATCAACATTGTAAGCTATAGCATGGTGCAGCAGATGTCGCTGGCCAGCACCGAATATCCCAAGGGTATAAATGAATTTGAAAAAGCTGGCTTCACCGCTGTACCTTCAACACTGATCAAACCACCGCGCGTGGCAGAAGCTCCGGTATCAATGGAATGCAACGTTCTTCAAATTGTACCGACCGGTACCGAAGGAGGAGCGGGCAACCTGGTGATCTGCGAAGTTATACTCATGCACATCAAAGAAGAAGTGCTGGATGCGCAAGGTAAGATTGATCCTTTTAAACTGGATGCTGTTGCACGCCTTGGAGGTGATTGGTATTGCCGCGTGCAGGGCGATGCCATATTTAAAGTACCCAAGCCGCTTGATCGTCTCGGTATAGGTGTAGATCGTATACCGGCATCGATACGCTATAGTAAAATACTTACCGGTAATGATCTGGGTTTACTCGGAAATATAGAGCGTCTTCCGGACATCACGAATGTTCAGGACTTTATGACGAATTACCCGATTGAACAGGCGTTGCAGGCTGGCGAAGATGCAGTGCACACCATGGCCCGTATATTCCTGAGCGAAGGTAAAACAGAAGAAGCCTGGAAGATTTTGCTGCTCTCACTGCGATAGTTCCTATATCTCTTTCGTGGAAAAAACAAAGGCAGGTATATATTCATAATATATACTTAAACTTCGCTTAACCTGTACCACGCACTTACTTCCTTTTATTTGCGGTTTATTTAAACCCAAATCCCTTATGTTTAAAAAATGGAAGTATGCCGCTGCAATACTGGTCGTGGTAATAGCCGTGTCGTGCGATGACAGCGATGAGACAACAATCAACGAAGATCCCGGAACATTCAAAGAACTGGATGACATCGAGCTTACGGGCGGAGAAGCTGCAGCCGAAATATCTGCGTATGATCCTGCCACCAAACAATTATTTGTCGTAAACAATGCCGATGGGTCGGTAGTAGATGTGATCGACATCTCAACACCAACCGCACTGGTATATGTAAAGAGTATAGATGTAGCACAATATGGCGGAGGTGTAAACAGCGTAGCCGTAAAGAACGGATTGCTAGCCGCAGCCATCGAAGCCGATACCAAAACAGACAACGGTAAAGTAGTTGTATTCGATACTAAAACATTAACCGAGAAGGCTGTTGTAAGCGTAGGCGCACTGCCGGATATGGTAACGTTCAGTCCCGATGGTAAATATATACTTTCTGCCAACGAAGGCGAACCAAACGATGACTATACGACTGATCCGGCAGGGTCAGTTTCAATTATCACGGTAGGCTCTTTTGCTGCTACTACGCTTGATTTTGCTGGCTTTTCAGGTCAGGCTGACGCGCTTAAGGCAAAAGGACTTCGTGCGTTCGGTAAGAATGCATCGTTCGCACAAGACATGGAGCCTGAGTATATAACGATATCAGCGGATTCAAAACTGGCGTGGGCTACATTACAGGAAAATAACGCGATCGCGTATATCAACCTGGAATCAAAAACAGTTACCGGTATATTTCCACTGGGTTTTAAAAATCACAGTACAGCTGCAAATGCGTTGGATGCAAGTGATAAAGACAACAGCGTTACGTTCACCAACTATCCTATATCCGGCATGTATCTTCCGGATGCTATAGCTTCCTTCAATCAGAATGGAACAAACTATGTTATTACCGTAAACGAAGGTGATGTGCGTGAATATAGCGCACTTAAAGAAAACGTACGCATCAAAGATGTAACACTCGATGGGACAGCATTCCCGGAAGGTGCTGCCTTGAAAGCCGATGCTAAACTCGGAAGGCTATACATTACCAACACCATGGGCGACACCGATGGCGATGGCGACTACGACAAGCTTTATAGTTTTGGTGCACGTTCGTTTACCATCTGGAATGGAAGCACCGGAGAACTTGTTCACGACAGTGGCAGTAAACTTGAAAAAGATGTGATCGAAAAAAATGCAGCGTTGTACGATGACGCCCGCAGCGATGACAAAGGTGTTGAACCGGAAGGTGTGACGATCGGTAAAATGGGGAACCGTACCCTTGCGTTCGTTGGACTCGAGCGTGCCGATGCCGTGGTTATCTACGATATTACAAACATGTCGTCACCAACACTCGTGCAGGTATTGCAGACCGGCGATGCTCCGGAAGGCGTTCTGTTTATACCGGCTAACGAAAGTCCGAACGGAAAGAGTTTGCTCGTGGTAAGCTCCGAAGGCGATGGAAAAGTAAAAGTATTCCAGCCGGATACACTTTAGGCATTATTCAGATTCAGTATAAAGAGCGCATGTCTTCGGGCATGCGCTCTTTGTTTTAAGGGTTGTGCTGCAGGATACCGCAAGACAGTTGGGAGCGATTCGTTGATGTTCTTCGATGTGTTATAAAGAATGTTTTTTTATTTAGCGTTTGCAGAATTATTTTAGCGCGCCAATCAATCCCCGGATACTTACGAAAGATTCCTCTCAGGTATACTATGCCTGCACACGCACACACTTGCTGCGGCCAAAACGCTTGCAGATATTTTTAATGATTTGCCAATGAAAGTAGCCTTATTCGTTCCGTGTTATGTCGATCAGTTTTATCCGCAGGTTGCTATTGCTACCCTGGAATTACTGGAGAAGTTGGGAGTAGATGTAGCATACCCGGAATCACAAACCTGTTGTGGTCAACCTATGGCCAACTCCGGGTTCGAGCACCTTACCCACGGATGCAACGATAATTTTGTAAAGAATTTTTCCGGCTATGATTATATAGTTTGTCCTTCCGGAAGTTGTACCCTGCATGTGAAAGATCACCTGCATGCCACCGATGAGACAGCCGCTGCCGGCATACGCACTAAAGTATATGAGCTGGTAGAATTTTTAACCGATGTATTGAAGGTAGAAGAGCTCACCTCGAGCTTTCAATATAAAGTAGGACTACACCAAAGTTGTCACGGTCAGCGTGGCCTCGGGATCTCGCAGATGAGCGAGCTGGTTTCACCGCCATTTTCCAAAACAGAAAAATTACTCCACATGGTAAAAGGACTTGAGTTGATCAAGCTCTCGCGTACCGATGAGTGCTGTGGTTTCGGCGGTACATTCTGTGTGGCAGAAGAAGCGGTATCCGTAAAGATGGGCATCGATCGTGTAGCCGATCATACAGCACACGGTGCGAACTATATAACCGGTAATGATATGTCGTGTCTCATGCACCTCGAAGGTATATTAAGACGACAACAAAGTCCGGTGAAGGTAATTCATATAGCAGAGATCTTAAACGCAGCACAGTAATGGAGCAGAAGGTACACGATCACGCAGCACTGGCTGATAAGTTTAACAAAGATATACCGCGGGTAGACTGGCACGATAAAACACTGTGGTTTATTCGCGAGAAGCGCGACAAGGCTGCCTGGCAGATTGCTGAATGGGAAGAACTTCGTGAGACAGCATCGCAGATAAAAAACAACGTACTCGATAACCTGCACGATTACCTGCTGGAGTTTGAAAAGCAGGCGCAGCTGAATGGCGTTACAGTACATTGGGCCGCTGACGCAGAAGAGCACAATCGTATTGTACATGCTATCATTAAAGAGCATGGCGTTACAGATATAGTGAAGAGTAAATCGATGCTCACCGAAGAGTGTCACCTCAACGAATACCTGCAACAGCAAGGTATAACGGTTGTGGATACAGATTTAGGAGAGCGCATTGTCCAATTAGCAGGAGAACCACCGAGCCATATCGTATTGCCCTGTATACATTGGAAGAAGGAAGAGATTGGAGAGCTATTCCATCAACACCTGGGCACACCCAAAGGTAATGCTGATCCACAGTTCTTAACAGCAGCAGCACGCGAACATTTGCGTCAGCGTTTCATGACCAGCCGGGTTGCTATTACAGGAGTAAATTTCGCAGTAGCAGAAACCGGTGAAGTAGTAGTATGTACCAATGAAGGTAATGCAGATTTAGGCGTACAACTTGCCGAAGTACATATAGCCTGCATGGGCATCGAGAAAATTATACCACAGCGTAAGCACCTCGGTGTATTTCTGCGTTTACTGGCCCGCAGTGCTACGGGACAACCGGTTACTACTTATTCAAGTCACTTCCGAAAACCCCGTGCCGGTCAGGCGATGCACATCGTTCTGGTAGACAATGGAAGAAGTGCACGCCTGCAACAGGAGAGTTTCCGAAATGCACTGAAATGTATACGCTGCGGTGCGTGTATGAACACATGCCCCGTATACCGGAGAAGCGGAGGACACAGTTATCAATATGCTATAGCAGGTCCGATCGGATCGATACTCGCACCGGGTCTCGATATGAAAGAACACGCAGATTTACCGTTTGCTTCCACGCTATGCGGATCGTGCAGCAACGTATGCCCGGTAAAGATAAATATACACGAACAGCTCTACGAATGGCGCCAGGTATTGGTGAAAAGCGGACACGTGAGTCCTGTGAAGAAAGCCGGTATATCCGGTATGGCAGCCGTACTGGAACGTCCGGGTATATATAAACTATCCGGGGCTGTAGGGCGATGGTTTATGAAATATATACCCGTATTGGTAAACAATAAACTGAATCCGTGGTATAAACAACGCGAGATGCCCGCAGTACCAAAACAATCCTTTAATGAATGGTATCGTCAAAACCGGAAACAGAATGGAAAGCAGAGCTAAGATATTGCAGGCACTCAGTAAAAAGTTTACAGACACTCCGGCACCATTACCGGAAGTAAAAGCATTTCCACCGGCAGCAGGAGAGCCTGTTGATAAATTTGAATTTATACTTCGCGGTATAGGCGGCAGAACCGTACGCGTAAGCAGCTATCGTGAGATCAACGAATTTATAGCGAAAGAATATACCGCCAACGCACGCATCATTTCCCTGGTAAAAGAAGTTGCAGGTTCTGCGATCACACCCGACATCGATCCGCATACATTTGAAAATGTAGACCTCGTAATTCTTCAGCCTCACTTTGGTGTAGCCGAGAATGGCGCAGCCTGGATCACTTCTGATCGCATGGGCGATCGCGCATTACCCTTCATATCACAACACATCGCCCTCGTCATCACAACGGACAGCATACTGCACACCATGCACGAAGCCTACGAAAAGATCGGCAATGCAAACCATCCCTTCGGCACCTTCATAGCCGGCCCTTCGAAGACCGCAGACATCGAGCAGTCACTCGTACTGGGCGCCCACGGCCCGAAGAGTATGACGGTATTTCTTTTGGGATAGCCGTTAATGGTTAACCGTTAATAGTTATAAGTTATCCGTAATACCTTTGTGCAACTTCGCGCCTTCTTTGTGCCCTCCGCGCCATTGGATTTCCATTGCACGATTAACGTGTAACGTATAACGGTTAACGGCTGCCCGATACTACAGGACACGCTTTCTCATTCTATATTCATAGATTGTTAAACCAATCAGACCATCTATGAAACGAGCAGCGTTCAAAATGAAACTCAAGCCGGGCTACCGCGATGAGTATAAGAAAAGGCACGATGCCATCTGGCCCGAATTGAAGGAGTTGTTGCAGCATGCCGGCATCCGTGACTATTCCATTTTTCTTGACGAAGAAACCAACACACTGTTTGCTGTTCAGAAAATAGACGGCAATGCGGGTTCCCAAGATTTAGGCAAGACTGAAATCGTTCAAAAGTGGTGGGCCTATATGGCCGATATCATGGAGACTAATCCGGATAACTCTCCGGTATCTATACCGCTTCCGGAAGTTTTTTACCTCGACTAAATTACCTGATGCGATCCATTATTACCTTCTGTTGTATACTATATATCAGTACCGTCTCGGCACAGGTGAGGCCCGCGAGTGTATTTGGTAATCATATGGTGTTACAACGCGATATGCCCGTACCGGTGTGGGGCACAGCTAAAGCAGAAGAGAAGATTACACTCGAACTGAATGGTCAGAAATTGAAAACAAAAGCCGATGGGGCGGGTAGATGGTCCGTTATATTTAGTCCCATGCCTGCAGGAGGTCCCTATACATTAAAGGTGTCAGGTAAAAATACAATTACCTTTACGGATATATACATCGGTGAAGTATGGCTCTGCTCCGGACAATCGAACATGGATATGACGGTAGCCCGCGAAGATCGTTACTGGTGCGGTGTATATAACGAGCAGGAAGAAGTAGCGAATGCGAACTATCCACTTATCAGGATGTTTGATGTAGACTTCAATCCGAAAGATGAACCGCAGACTGACGTGAATGGTAAATGGGAAGTAGTATCACCTCAAACCATCGGACATCTGTCGGCCACAGCCTATTTTTTTGCCAGAGATATATTCAACAAGTATAAATTCCCGATTGGATTAATCACAACAGCCTACGGAGCAAGTACAGCCGAAGCGTGGATCAGTCGCCCGGCATTGCAAAGTCATCCGCAGCTCTCGTTTTTACTGGAGGAATACGCGAAGAAATGTGCTGCCTACGATACAAGCTATACCGCCAAAAAGAAATATACTGAAGCCTATACATCCTGGAAAACAGCATCCGATAAAGCTGCAGCAGAAGGAAAAGACAAACCACGCGAACCTAAAAATCCCGATCCGCATCGCGATCAGCACAACCCGGCAGTATTGTACAATGGCATGATTGCTCCACTGGTGCCTTACGCTATACGCGGTGCAATCTGGTACCAGGGCGAATCCAACGGACCAACGGCCAGGCTATACGACACAATCATGGAAACACTTATTGCTACCTGGCGAAAAGACTGGACGCAGGGAGATTTCCCTTTTCTGTATGTACAGATTGCCAACCACCAGGTTCCCGTAAACGAACCGGTTAAAGATGATCCCATGGTATGGGTGCGTGATGCTCAACTTCGGAATCTCTCAATTCCAAACACCGGCATGGCTGTAGCCATCGACAATGCTAATCCCGACAACCCCAACGACATCCATCCAAAAAATAAACAAGCTATAGGCAAACGACTCGCTTTGATTGCACAGGCAAAAGTATATGGCGAAAAAGCGCTTGAATACTCCGGGCCGCTATATTCAAACATGAAAGTGGAGGGCAATGCAATCCGTATATACTTTAATCATGGTAAGACATTAAAGATTCATGGCGATGCGCTTCACGGATTTGCCATTGCCGGCAGCGATAAGCAATTTGTATGGGCCACCGCACGGGTAGACGGAAACTCCGTGATTGTATATAGTCCGGAAATAAAAGAGCCTGTGGCAGTACGCTATAACTGGAGTAAAAATCCTCCCGGTAATTTATATAATGAGGCTGGCTTACCCGCATCTCCCTTTCGAACGGATTCAGATTAAACAGAATTAAAATCTTAAGTATACCTATATATGGTTCGCACACGTGTTATACTTCTTTTGTGGATTGTGATTGGCGCTGCATCCTGCTCGAAGGAAGTAGCCGTAAAACCAGGATGGACAACAGCAACCCAAGAGAATAAACCCTGGAGTCGCTGGTGGTGGGAGGGAAATGCCCTTACAAAAGAAGGTATCACGGCAGAGATGGAAGCGTATAAGAAAGCAGGTATTGGCGGATTGGAAATTACACCTATATATGGTGTTCACGGTTATGAAAAACAATTCATTGATTTCCTGTCACCACAATGGATGGAATTGCTCATTCATACATTGAAAGAAGCCGAACGATTGGACATGGGTATCGATATGGCTACCGGCACGGGCTGGCCATTTGGAGGACCGTGGGTTGGTGATGAATATGCCTGCCGGAATATGTATCACCAGGTATACGAAGTAAAAGGTGGCGAAAGTCTCAAGGACAAAGTTATCTATATACAGCCGCCCTATCTTCGAGCGGTAGGAAATCAAATCTATGAGTTTAGCGATAAGCCTACGCCTGAGAATACAATAGGACATGGATCGATGAAGGAACCAGCTCCGCGAATGGATCCGAAGAAGATTGATATAAAGGATCTTGTACAGCCTATAGCTGCCAATAAAAATTTACAGGCACTGGCATTGGACCAGGTGCAATTCGAGCGGTCCATTCCTTTGCAGGTATTAATGGCCTATAGCGATGAAGGTAAGTCAATCGATCTTACCAGTCAGGTAGACACCAACGGAAAACTCAATTGGACAGCGCCTGCCGGCAACTGGAAACTATATGCTGTATTTGCAGGCTGGCATGGTAAAATGGTTGAGCGTGCCGGACCCGGTGGTGAAGGAAATGTAATTGATCATTTTTCTGATGCTGCGCTCAAACATTACCTAAATCATTTTGACAGTGCTTTCAAAGGTCATGATATAAAATCACTGCGCTCATTTTTTAACGACTCGTATGAGGTAGACGATGCTCGGGGCAGCGCAGACTATACCCATACCTTGTTCGATGAATTCAGCAAACGAAGAGGTTACGATCTGCGTGGACATTTACCGGAGTTATTCAACAAAGATCACGAAGATCATAAGCGTATACTCTGCGACTATCGTGAAACCGTTTCGGAACTCGTGCTGAATAATTTTACACTTCCGTGGAAAGCGTGGGCGCACCGGCACAATGCACTGATTCGTAACCAAGCGCATGGTTCACCGTCAAATATACTTGATCTCTATGCAGCCGTTGATATTCCGGAGATAGAAGGTATAGAACCGCTGCGAATCAAAATGGCATCTTCTGCCGGAAATGTTACCGGCAAAAAACTGGTCTCATCCGAATCAGCAACGTGGCTCAATGAACATTTTGAATCAAACCTGAGTGATATAAAAATTGCAGTCGATCGGTTTATGCTCAACGGTGTCAATCATATCGTATATCACGGCACCTGTTACTCGCCTCCGAATGAACCGTGGCCGGGATGGCTTTTCTATGCAGCGGTACACATGAACCCGCGCAACAGCCTGTGGGATGATACCCCGACTCTGAATAATTATATAGCGCGTTGTCAATCGCTCCTGCAAAGCAGTCGTGCTGATCACGATATACTTTTATATTTCCCTATATATGATCGGTTCTCAACGCCCGGTAAGGAAATGATCGAGCACTTTGATGGTGTTGGCAAACAATTTGAAAATACAGCTTTTCGTGACGGGGCCGAGTATATGTACACGAACGGATATGCTTTTGATTTTATATCCGACAAGCAGATTGAAAACAGCACGATCGATAATGGATTGATCAAAACAGAAGGTAAAGCAACGTATAAAACCATCGTAATACCGCATTGTGAATATATACCATTGCGTACTATGGCCAACATCATTTCATTGGCAGAACAAGGTGCGACCATTATAGCCTATAAAGGTTTCCCTGTGACCATTGCCGGTTATGCCGATCGTGCGGATAAAGAAAATCAGTTTCGCGGATTGATCGATGGATTGAAAGTAGTAAGAAATAAAGGCGGTGTGCGGGAAATGCAGGCTGGAAAAGGTCGTATCGTAGTAGGCGATGATCTGGCGCAGTTACTCTCGTCTGTTAAGGTGCAGAGCGAATCAATGGTGGACAATGGTCTTCAGTGCCAGCGTAAGAAAGATGCAGACGGTACGGTAGTATATTTCATTTCCAACAATACCGATAGTACATTCAACGGATGGGTGTCACTTCAGACAAAAGGGGAAAATATAGTGTTGCTCGATCCGATGACTGGCGAAGCAGGAAAGGCCCGTGTTAAAAGCGATACACAATCGACACAGGTATACCTTCAACTGACGGCTCACCAGACTATATTTGTGAAGCTATACAACACGCCTGTAGACCTGCCCGATTTCAAGTACTGGCAGCCCTCTACGGAGTCTGTCTCATTAAACGGAACCTGGAAAGTTACATTCACCAAAGGCGGTCCTTCACTTCCTGCAGTCGTACAAACCGACACACTGAAGTCGTGGACGCAATTCAACGGAGATATATACCCGACTTTCTCCGGAACGGCAATCTATAGTCTTGCGTTTGATAAACCTGTTTCGCAGCCACAGCAATGGTTGCTCAAGCTTGGCAAAGTAAAAGAAACGGCTGCGGTATATATCAACGGTAAATATATCGCTACGCTGATCGGTCCGGTATACCAGGTTGCTATCGATCCGGCTATGCTGCAAAGTAAAAATATACTGGAAGTGCGCGTGTCCAATCTCATGGCAAATCGCATCGCCGATCTCGATAAACGAAAAGTATTCTGGAAGAAATTTTACAACGTCAATTTTCCATCGCGTAAACCGGAGAATCGTGTGAACGGCATCTTTGATGCTTCACACTGGCAGCCTCGCGAATCAGGGCTCATCGGTCCCGTCATGCTACAGGCTTTGGAAACGCAGTAACCCTAAAAACCGGATTTTTCCGGTACTTCAAACGTTTTAGGAGCGGTATAGTGCAGGATAGTTCCGGGCATAACGGGAGGTAAATTCATGTTACGCGCAATCGATTGCATCACCAAATCAACCTCCTATGAAAAAATGTCTATCTATTCCGATCAGATCATCCCTCGATCTGTTTGTCGCATGCTTCCTCATTTTCTGCATGAGTATCTCTACAGCTCAGGCGTATCAGACACGCGTGATCAAAGGGCAGATACTTTCATCAGATGACAACACTCCGCTGCCGGGTGTGAACGTACTTGTAAAAGGTACAGCCAACGGTACAGTTACCGATGGTGATGGTAATTATTCCATCGAAGTACCCAATGCCGATGCTATACTGGTCTTCAGTTCCATCGGGTATGCCACCACCGAAATAACAGTAGGTGGCCAGTCATCCATCAACCTGTCACTCAACCCCGATGTTACTTCGTTAACAGAGGTTGTTGTGGTAGGATATGGTAGTGTAAAGAAGAGCGATGTAACGGGAGCTTTGTCGTCTGTATCGGCTGAGCAGTTACGCGCTATACCGGTGCAAAGTATATCGCAGGCCATGCAGGGACGCGCGGCCGGAGTAGATATAGCACAGAACAGTTTTCGCCCTGGTGACAACCCGGTGATCCGTATACGTGGTAACCGTTCGCTCATCGGTGGTAACGATCCGCTCATTGTACTCGATGGTATACCTTTACCCGAAGGTTCCAGCATCAACGACTTTAGTCCAAGTGATGTTGAATCTATCGAGATATTGAAGGATGCATCATCCACCGCTATATATGGTTCGCGCGGAGCCAACGGTGTTGTACTGGTAACTACCAAGAAAGGTAAAGCTGGTAAAGCTAAAATTACCTACGATGGTTATTATGGAGTGTCCTCTCCGTTGTCGGAAATCGACATGAAAACCGGAGGCCAGCATGCTGAGATGCGCAGAGAAGCATTGCGTAACAATGCTGGCTTTGTATACACCGTACCGTGGGCAGATGTCAATCAAGACTTCGCTGCTTTCAGTCCTTCTGATATAGAGATGTGGAACTCTGTAGCTGACGGTTACCAATGGCAGGATCGTGATGCCAGAATACCGGTGATGCGACCAGTTACGGCAGACGAACGCGAAGACTTTGAAAGTTACTATGCGCAGTATGCATATCGTTATCCGGAAGGAACAGCTTCGCGCACGGCCGAGATACAAACTAAACTTGATAACCTGCGCGCATTACTGGACGATCCTAATTTGCAGATACCGGTATATAATCCGGAAAAAGTACGATCAACAGATTGGGGTGATCTTGCGCTACGCACCGGGCGTAAACAAAGTCACCAGTTCAGTGTAGCCGGTGGAACGGAAAATATAGGTTTGTTCTTTGGTGCCGGATACTATAACGAAGAAGGTATACAGAAAGGACAGGACTTCGAACGCTTCAATGCAAAAGTAGGACTCGACTAC
This sequence comes from uncultured Chitinophaga sp., assembly GCA_966211525.1. Classification (GTDB taxonomy): domain Bacteria; phylum Bacteroidota; class Bacteroidia; order Cytophagales; family Cyclobacteriaceae; genus Ohtaekwangia. Next base: position 83,620 of record CBIHOZ010000002.1, read on the forward strand.
CAGGTAAATGATATACTGAAAGTAGGAGGTACCATCACCGGAACACTCTCTACACAGAACTATGGATCACCGCTATATTTCAGAGCGATAGGACAGTTGCCGCTGGCTATTCCATACGATGCAACCGGCAAGATCATTTTTCAACCCGGTGGCGATCCGCTGATATTTAGTCCGCTCAATGAAATTGATGATTTCATAGACGACCGAAGAACATCACGTGTGTTTGGAAGTTACTATGCCGATCTCAAACTGTTCAAGGGATTTCGTTACCATGTAAATATAGGTACCGATTTAAAAGAGTATAGAAGAGGTCGCTACCAGGGATCGTTTACCTCTGATAGAAGGGGCGGTACATCATGGGCCGAGTATAACCAGGAAAACCGTTTCACATGGGTTATGGAAAACCTGCTCTTCTATGATAAACAGATTGGTGACAAGCACAACATTGGTTTAACAGCCATGTATAGTATGCAGAAAGATCGGTTCGAGTCATCACTCACCAACGTTGCTAATTTACCATACGAGTCGCAGCTATACTATAATTTAGGATCCACCAACGCTTCAGGTCCGGATGCATTTGCCAGTGATTTCTCCGAGAAAGTAATTCTGTCCTATATGGCGCGCGTGAATTACTCGTTACTCGATCGTTACCTGGTAACCCTGACCGGTCGTTATGATGGATTGTCTCCGTTGGCCAAGGGAAATAAATGGGGATTCTTCCCATCGGCATCCATCGCCTGGAAGATCCACCAAGAACCATTCATGAGCAGTGTAACATTCGTGGATGAATTGAAACTACGCATTGGTTATGGCGAAGTGGGTAACGCAGGCGTACCACCGTATCTCGCCAAAGGAAGATTGAACAAAGTTCCGTACGTGTGGGGTGAGACACCAGCATGGGGATATGCTCCGCTATATATACAGAACCCGAACCTGCGCTGGGAGGGAACACGATCACTCAATGCCGGTATAGATTTCGGACTGATCTCGGGAAGAGTTACCGGTACACTGGAAGTATACCAGCAAACTACCGATGACCTGATGATGTGGAGACAATTGCCAACGGCTTCCGGATTCTCCTCTATACTTGAAAATATAGGCAAAGTAAGAAACCGCGGTATTGAAGTTGCATTGAATACAGTAAATATAGATGCCGGTAATGGACTCAAGTGGGAGACGAGTATAATTTTCTCCAAGAACAACGAAGAGTTGCTTGAACTATATGGCGGAACGAACGATGACCTTGGAAACCGCTGGTTCATCGGACATCCCATAACAACCTATTATGATTGGCAACCAATCGGTGTATGGCAAACAAATGAAGCCGATGCAGCCGCAGTCTATAAAAGAATTCCGGGACAAGGCAAGATCCAGGATCAAAGCACGGATAATGATGGCGATGGTATAAAAGATGGTCCTGATGGTGTGATCAATGCCAACGACCAGGTTATACGCGGAAACAATGTGCCCGACTGGACAGGCAGTATCATGAACAAAGTCTCCTTCAAGAATTTCGAATTGTCGTTCATGCTATATACCCGTCAGGGATCAACGATCGCGAGTGGTTATTACAGACCTGCTCTGGCCGGACGTTATCCGGAACCTGCTCTTGTTGATTATTGGACACCGACCAATCCAACCAATATGTATCCACGTCCTACAACGGACCAGGAGCGCATCGATTATCCGCAGGCATATTTATACCAGGACGGATCATTTGTAAAGATGCGTAACATAACACTGGGCTATACTTTCTCGCGCAACATGATATCCAAATTCAGAATGGAAAGTCTGCGGGTATATGTAACAGCCTATAACCCATTCCTGTGGAGTGACTTTAAAGGAGGCGATCCTGAATTCTATGCAAATGCTACCCGTGTAGATCGCGGTCTCAATGTACCGATCACAAACGTTGATGATCAGCTCATCGGTAATAACCTGAGTGAACGTAGTGTAGTATTCGGATTAACAGTAGGATTCTAAAAACAGTGTCACGATTAAAAAATACAGGTATGAAAAAAATAGCAATACTTTTCTTTACGGCTGTGGCACTCTTCTCATGCCATGATATGCTGGAAGAAGAAGCCGTATCACAACCTACATACGACCTCTATAATTCAGAAGCCGGTGTTGAGCAGCTGGTAAATGCTGCCTATAATACATTGCGCTTTCAGTTCAACGGTGAACAAAGCTTTACCATGTGGAACTATGGCGTGGATGAATATATACAGGCAGCCGATGGTCAGAATAAATTTGTGGATGCCTATACCAACCAGTTGAACTCAACCTTTACCATGTTCCATGATGTATGGACAGCCTATTACCAGGGTATAAATACATGTAACATGGCGATGAAGCTTATTCCGGAGGTAAAGCCTGAAGGTGGTGGATTATCTACCGATCAGGGTAAAGCCAGACGAATCGGAGAAATGCGGTTTCTTCGCGGGTATTATTACTTCATGCTGGTGCAGCAATTCGGAAGTATACCAATTTCATTAACGGCCACCGAGGGTATAAATCTTGAATTTCCAAAGTCACCGGTTGCAGATGTATACGATGTTATCATCAGCGACCTGCGTGCTGCTGAAGCCGTGCTGCCCCAGACGCAAGGAGATCGCGGTCGTATAACACAAGGTGCTGCACGCCACTTTCTGGCAAAGGTATATCTCACGCGCGGCAGTGCTGTAACCGATGAACGTGGACAAAAGGAAACCGATATGGACAGTGCTGCCTACTATGCTGATCTCGTCATTAACCAGGGCACGTATGCACTCCTGAATAATTATGCTGACTTATGGAATGTAGCGAATGAAGCCAGCAGCGAAGTGATTCTTTCGGCACAGTTCAATAACAATCCGTTGTTGCTCGCGAACTCGGGTAACCGTGTCCATCTATACTTTCAAATGGTATACGATGGCAAGCCGGGCATGGAACGCGATATTACCTATGGACGTCCGTTCAGAAGACTCAAGCCTACACCGTATACTATAGAAGTATTCGACCGCAAGAACGATTCACGTTTTTACAAAAGTTTCAGAACGGTATATCTCAGCAACGATCGCACGGCACCAATTACCATTCCGAAATGGGAGCAGGCCGATGCTGATGCAGGCTATGTATCACCGGCGCTCGTTGGTAAGAATAAGTTTAATGTAGGCGACACCGCTGTGATTGTTACGGTTGATAAAAACGTAAGCGATGCAGCGATCAAGTCGAAGTATTATTTATGGATACCGCAGAACAAATGGAACAACGCTGACTTCCTCACGCTGGTAAAATGGATGGACCCTACTCGCCTGGATATAGGCACTGAGTTTGCCGGCAGAGATGGTTTGATCGCACGACTTGGTGAGACCTACCTGATCGCAGCCGAAGCGTATGGTCGCATGGGAGACTATGCCACGGCAGCAGACTATATAAATATACTTCGCGACCGTGCTGCCTATAAAGCGGGTGAAGTGAAACCGTTCCACTTCTATAAAACAGAAGGCGGTACCTACGGTGATATAAACAGTACTGCACCTGCATTACACATCGATGCAACGTATTGGGACAACAATGTTCCGCGCGAACAATACCCGGCATCGGCAAGTAGTACGGAAAGCAGATTTATACATTTTATACTCAACGAAAGAACCCGCGAGTTACTCGGAGAGCTGCACCGTTGGAATGATCTTGTTCGCACTGAAACATTTTACGAACGTGTTAAACAATTCCATTCAATAGCAGCACCCAATGTGCAGCCGTTCCATAAACTTCGTCCTATACCACAGGCGCACCTGGAGCGTGTATTTGTAAATGGCCGACCACTTACAGGCGAAGAAAGAACACAACAACAAAACCCCGGATATTAAAGCTCTCATTTGGTTTGGTGCTTGAAGAGGTTACCCGCAAGGGTAGCCTTTTCTTTTTTGTATTCCCCTAGACAAGTTTTATATCCTGCGTTTGACTATATACTTTTTCCTATATTGTTGTGAAACTTCATATATGGGAAACGATATACTTATAATAGGCTCCAACGGTTACGTGTCAGCTATAGGAACCAGTGACGGAGACGAACTTTGGCGCACCAAACTACGCGAAGGCTTCTTCGGAGGTTCAGGCGGCTGCGATGTCAGTGTACTGATCGAAGGCGACAAAATCTTCGCCGGCTGTGCCGGACGAATCTATGCACTCCGGGTATCAGACGGAAAAATACTTTGGGACAACGATTTGAAAGGAATGGGCTATAACCAGGTAGCACTCGCAAAAGAAGGAACCAGCGTACAGTTTATTACAAGAGTAGAGGGAAACGCAAGCAGCAGCAGTAATTCTTGAGACTGGGCAGTATATGCGAAAAACATGGTTGGTAAAAAATACAAATTGCTATACGATATTACTGGTAAATATACTGGCATTCGGTATAATCGTTTTTTAAATAAAAAGAAATCGAATGGTTAAATTTACACTTCTATTTCTCCTTTTAAGCTTATATTGTAAAGGGCAGACACCAAGTTCAATAACATCAGATCATATTAGAATTGAACACCGAGGTCCAATAGACAAGCCAATTATACCTCTAATAATATCTACCGAAAAATTGAGTGTGCCTATTACTGAGTTATCGATTCAAGTCGATCAAAGTACTTTTGCCCTGTTAACTCACTATTTTAAAAACAGCAAGCACTTGAGCTCGAAAAGGAATATAAATGAGTTTGGTGTATTTCAAATTACGGTTTTATTGGACGGAGAAGTTAAAATGTTTTATACCCCGGAAAGGGCAGAATCCATTCATCTCTTTAAAAACTTACTAGTCCAATTAAACGATAGGCAATTGTCAGATACGTTGGTGAAGGAAATTGACAAAATTTTGCAGAGAATTCAACATGGTTAGTAGTAGCCAATAATATATACTCTATCGCACCGATGATTTTAACTAACCTGTCTCCCTCATACTTTCATACTAACAACATTGAAATCTTCATCAGTTGATATAATTTGATTACTTTAGGACATCGGCACGCCTTAGCAAAACGTTACCTTGAAAACACTCTGGACAATTCTTCTGACACTGATGTCCCTTACGACTTTTGGGCAACGGGATTTAATAGGTTACTACTCAAGCAACGTTGCTGACAACGGATTTTTCATTACAAAACTTGAACTTAAAACGGACTCAACATTTAAGTATGAATTTTACGGAGACTTACTATACGACAGGGGAACCGGAAAGTATAAACTAAAAGACAAACGGATCATCTTAGTAACGTTTGACAAGGACTCGCTGGATATTTTAGGTTTAGGGCGGACAACTAACAGACCGACAAAATTTCTTTTTAGAAAGGGAAGGATTTATGAATACAAGACTAACGGAAAACTGCTGAAACGTGGACGAGCTTTTAGTCGACATAAAAAATATATATTTTTTGGAGAGCGATACATGACGACCAGGAGAATGTATTTGAAGAGACGAGACGGTACTCTAAAATGGATTGAAGAAGAAAACGCCAAACGCTAACAAAATGTTTGTGGCAAGCAGTTGATGACAATGAGATTTACAGCGATTAATTTTGATTTTAACCAGTTTATGTTCATCGAACAATAATTGAGATTATGACTAGCGTTGGGAAAATTGCCGCTGAAAGTTCAACGAGTTAAGATCTGTACAAGCGCACTACCCACAACATTGCATTGACTAAACACTAAAAATAAATGTGACTTTACATCGCCAGCTAAAACAGCCGCTTTCAATAGGTATTAAATTTCAGAATGAAAACTAAAAACTACAGAGATGATAGCAACACAAGACAACAAAACGTTTTTTGCTCCCGAGCTTTTCATCAATAATGGAGTTAAGGACATTTCATTTTATGAGAAAGCATTCGGAGCAACGGAACAAATGCGTTTTACCAATGATGACGGCAGTATTCACGTTGTAGAACTTTCTATTGATGGCGCTATATTTCACATACACGAAGTAACATCCAAGCAATATTTTTTTTCGCCCGAGAGGAATAACGGTACTACAATTTGTATAGGACTTTTTGTTGCTGACGTGGATGAAGTAATGGCCAAAGCAATAAAAGCCGGAGCAACTGAAATAAATCCTGCACAAGATTACGAGTACGGTTACAGGCAAGGAACAATCAAAGACCCGTTTGGTCATTATTGGCAGATACAGAAAAAATTGTAGTCCGTATGGGAATCGAACCCGTGTTACCGAAATGGAAATCATCGGTCAGCGTAAGAAAATTGAAGTTAGTCAAATGATAATAAAACAAAGAGGTCGGCCGATATCGAAGCGAACCTTTATTATATGAAACTATATATATTACTAACCCGGATTCTGGAATGTACCATTATAAAATCTATTGACAGGCTTTGTTCAAAGCAATAGCGCCTTCAAAGAAATTCCAATATCCGAATTGTAAAATTGAGCGATTGTTATACAGGTCACCAATAAGAATATAGTATTGTTAAACGCTTTGTAGGGCGTTAGTTTCGACCTTGAATCCACTGAGAGGCTCTCATTACTTTTTTATCGTGGTCAATGTCATTGAAGCTATCTTCATCGTTTGAAAGTATATCGGGAGAAAGTGGCTCGGGGTAAACGCGCCCTTTTCTGTCTTTGCCATAGCTTGTTGATATCAATAGATATACTGCGTCATTTATTTTAAATCCTTTTGTAGCAGTAACATACCCGGCAGTTTTTTCGCCAAGGAAGATGGTATTGCTTCTTCCTTTAAATGAAATGGCTAAGAATTCACCTGAACTTCCTGTGGCGGTACCTATTAAAACTGCTACTGGAATTGTATTGGCAGAGATGTTGCATTTTGGAGTGATGCAAGTCAGCAGCGTTGTGTCAAGGTAAAAGCAATTATTCTTTAAAAGCCAACGCTCGGAACCACTTGAAGTGAATGAACCGATTTGACCATCGCCCAGAATTTGTTTCAAGCCGAGCATCATCGGATACATGGCACCTCCTCCGTTTAATCTCAAGTCTAAGACTATACCTTTAACGTTCCTGGAAAGAAGTGAACACAAGGTGTCATTAAGTGTTTGTGCTTTTTTGTCCAGGTCAGCTCTATTGCCAAACGACATATAGGGAACTCGTAAATAGCCAACGTTACCGGCTAAGACTTTCGATTGAAGGTATATTCCTTTTTTCCATTCTTTCTTAATGGAGTCAGAAATAGCACGCTCTTTGCGAATCCATTTGAATGTACTGTCACCAACAAATACAGATCCGTGAAAGTCATTTGTTTCCTTTAGTATCATTCGGAAAACATCGCCCAATTGATAACCATTTTCTGCATCTCTTGCGTTAGCCAATGCTTTTTTTCGAAGGAGATTCCAGTCAACTGTGCTGTTGTTAACGGAGTTTGCTCTCATTATTTGGAGCGTGGTATCAATAACAGAAATCAACTCTTGTTTTTGAGAAAACACAGTTGTTATAGGAGCTGTTATAGCGAGAAGCGCAATGAATACTACTTTCATCGTTAGATTGTCCTTATACTTGCCTGCAACGTTTATATATAAGCAGTAGTCCGTACGGGAATCGATCCCGTGTTACCGAAATAAAACTCAGTGATCAGTGCAAGATGATTAAAGTTAGTCAAATAATAGTAAAACAAAAGAGGCCGCTTCGATATCGAAGCGACCTCTTTTTAGACAACTATATATACTACCATCCCGGATTCTGCTCCGCTTGTTTTTCTTCTGCGGTTAACGGGCGGCCATCTTTTTGAATGGTATCAAGATGTCCTTGTGGTATAGGGCGTAACAAGTGTTTTTCACTAACGTTCGGTGCTGCTTCGGGGTTGAAGGCTTTCACACGCTCGACTAGTGTTTTCGTGCGTGCAAGATCTACCCAGCGGTGGAATTCTCCCATGAGTTCGCGGGCGCGTTCATTCAGTACGAAGTGAATGAACAGTTGCTCTTTGGAAGTTACCGATGCCGGGTATAATTCGTTGGCAGCTTCGGGTGTGCCGGATGTAAAATGATTTTCGGTTGCTTCCATGGCTGCCTCCGTGCTGATCGTTTCGCCCCATGTAACATTTTCTGCGAGGTAGTATACATTGTTACGTGCTTCACCGCCTTTGTAAGCAGCACGCTTGCGCAACGTGTTAATATACTCGAGTGCTTTGGTATACTCGCCTTTACGACCGTATGCTTCGGCTGCAATCAGGTATGTTTCACCCAGGCGCGCCAATATACCATCGCGTGTACCTTTTTGATCCGATACATTCTGACGGAACGGATCTATATATTTGGACAACGATGGATATACACTCAGATTCCAGTTGGTAACTTGTTTGCCGGTGCCATCATCGAAGTAACGGATCTTGAAAGTCTTTGCGGCCCGTGTTATATACTGTTGATCGAAGCGATCATCAGTTTTCGAGTTCACAATATAAATAGCCGAAGTATCGCCAACGTTGAATTTGTTTTTACCTACCAGGTCGGGGCTGGGAGCATCTGCGGCAATCCATTTCGGTAGTGTAGCTGCATTGTTTGCGATATAGGCAGTTTTGAAACTCTTGTAAAAACGCGAGTCGTTCTTGCGGTCATATATATCCATGGCATAGTCTGTGGGACGTAAGCGCTGGAATTCGCGACCGTTAGCCACATCGCGAATCATACCCGGTAAATTCTGGTATATAGAAAGGAAATACAGGTGTGTCTGATTCCCGAAACGACCTAACTGACTTTGTGTATTATCAAACTGCGAAGCTAGAATGATCTCTGCATTTTGTTCATTCGGTCCATTCACGGCAGTATACTTGAAGAGATCGTTATAGTCTGTTGCCAGCTTACGCGTTGAGTTTGAAATTACCTGGTCTGCATAATATATAGCACTGTCCAGGTCGGTTGACTTGCTGAAGCCTGCGTACAATTCACTGGCACGGGTGAGGTAAGCTTTTGCCAGAAAGTGATGCGCTGCATATTTAGCGATACGTCCGTTCTGTGCACCTGCTGTTGGTAACAGATCAGCGGAACGTCTCAGGTCTGCAATTACTCTTTTGAAAACATCTTCTGCAGATGAACGTGAGAACTCAAGCTCCAGCCCATCCGTTGGTTGAAGCTTGATCGGTACCCCGCCAAACTGAGTAACCAAGTTGAAGTAACTGAAGCCGCGAATGAAGTATACTTCTCCTAAACGCGTATTCATTTTTTCGCCAGTCAGTACAGAAGGTATATTTACAATACCGCGGTTACACAGGTTGATCTGTCCATACATCGCATTCCAGTGTTGTGCTAATATAGTAGTGTTGGTTGGATCGAGTGTGGCTACATACGTGTTCCAGATTACGAAGTCAGTTCCGCCACCATTGGTAAATTCATCGGTACCATAGTTGGTCATGGCGTATGCCCATTCATAGTTGTGGTGGAAGCGTAGTCCTTCGTATGCACCGTTCACCAATGCATCGAGTCCGTCTTCTGTCTTATAGTAATCCTGCGTCAGGGTTGCTACCATTTCTTCCTGCAGAAAATCGGAGCAGGAGAGGAAGCACACTGAAAGAGCCAGGGTAAATATTATCTTTTTCATAGTTCTTAATAATTGTAAGTTATAGATCCGTTCATCTTTACTCACTTCCCGTCAGAAGGATACATTCAACCCGAATACAAGGCTTCGCGATGATATACCGGAGTTGATATCCGGATCGATGAACGAAGTTTTGGAATGCAGGAACGGATTCATTAATTGTCCATAGAGTCTCAGTTCGCTGATGTGTATTTTTTCCAGTATGCTATGCGGGAATACATAGGCGAGTGATATATAGCGGACTTTTACAAAGGAACCATTCTGATAGTTCATTGCGCTATAGTGTACCGGTACACCACCGTTGCTATAGTCAGCGCGCGGATAGGCGTTGGTAGGATTCTCCGGAGTCCAGTAATCAACTTTGCGGGCGGAGTAACGTCCCTGCATATCTACGGCACCACCTTCGATCATGGCTCCCCAGCGTGCATAGACAAATGCACTTAACTCCCAGTTCTTATAGCTGAACGTGTTCGTTATACCTCCGTTCCACTGCGGGTTGTTGGTGCCGAGGATCTGGCGATCGTTATTCTGATCGATCTTGTAGTCACCATTCACATCTTCTACCCGTATATCACCGGCTTTGTAAGTAGCACCGTTCTCATTGAACTTCGCCATCTCTTCTGCATCATCCGTCTGCCAGATACCGATCTTCTTATAGTCATAGTATACCTGTAGCGGCTCACCAATAAACCACGACTTCGCGATGTCATCGAACTTGCCATTATAGAGTTCTATAATTTCTCCGCGGTTGCGTGTAAACGTTACGTTGCTGGCCCATTTAAAATTACCCTGATCGATATTGATCGTTGATAAGGATACTTCAATACCTCTGTTCTGTGTTTTACCAACGTTGAAGTTTATACCTCCGTAACCTGTAACGTATGGCGTAGAGCGCGACATCAGCAGATCGTAGGTATCCGCTATATAATAGTCGATGGAACCCGTAACACGATCATTGAACAAACCGAAGTCAACACCGAAGTTCCATTGCTTTGTCTTTTCCCAACCCAGATCAGGGTTCGGTATAGATCCCTGTTCATCGGCTGCAGCTTTCGGATTGGATGGTACATATCCGTTCGAGGCGGTGCTTCCAAATACATAGGGCACCTGCAATAAACCTCCTGCAGTATTGTACGGATCAACTGCTGCGTTACCAACGGTTCCCATACCAATACGTGGTTTAAGTTCGCTGATCCAGTCAACACCTTGCAGAAATGATTCTTCATTCATCTTCCATGCTAAAGCGAACGAAGGTAAGAAGTCCAATTTGTTACCGTTCGCCAATACAGAAGCACCATCCCAACGACCAGACACTGTGAGTAAGTATTTATCGCGGAAGCTATAATTAACACGTCCCATATAGGACATGAGTGTACGCTTTGAATAGCTGGAACCCCAGCCATCCAATGCACCTTTGGTAGTAGATCTTAAATTATACCACAACTGACTGTTATAGGGAAGACTTGTTGCTGTCATGTCTGATCCTTCCTGTCTCCATAGTGAAGAACTCTGCAGCAGCGTTAAGCCGAGTTTATGATCACCAAATGTTTTATCATAGAATAGCAAATTCTCCCAGGTCCATGATACTTGTTGATCTTGTCTGTAGCGTGCATAGTTTGTAGATGAAGGTGCTCCGCCACCGCGCAGAATAGATTCTCTGAACTGGAACTCTCCGTTTTTATAGTTACGCAGGTCAGGACCAAAGTTTGTGCGAAAGCGTAAACCTTCCGCCAGCTTCGCTTCTGCAAAGAAACTTCCCAAAATACGCAAGGTGCTGCGTTCATTGATAACGTATTCATCTTCCCGTATCGGGTTAACGATATTGATATCGCCACCGGGATAATATATATAGTTACCGGCTGTGTCGTACGGCACTGCGAACGGTAACATACCTTTCGCGGCTTCATAAATGGTGCGTGCTGCACGCGAGCCCGAGCCGGCATAGCCATAGTTTTGTATAGAATACGTTGTCGCCATAGAAGCACCAAACGTCAACCAGTCAACAGCACGGATTTCTAAATTTACTCTGCCGGTATAGCGTTTGTAGTCTTGCCCTTTGCTGGTACCGGATTGGTTGAGATAGCCTCCCGAGAAGAAAGCTTTCACACGATCTGTACCCATGCTTACGTTTACGTTGTGATCTTGTGTGACACCGGTTTGATTTACATAGTCTGTCCAATCCGTTGTAGGCACTTTGCCGGCATCATATATAGGTACTTCAGTTACACCCCACTTCGCTTGTTCTTCCGCGGTGGCAGGACGCATGGCTGGAACTAAATTGTCTTTGTCTACCCAGGTATATCCGGCTGCTATAGATTCCCAGGCAAATGCATCTGCACCGAGTATACGTTTGTCGTCAACGGGATTCGGATAGGGTGTCGAATATCTTGTAGTACCCGTAACGGAACGATAGGCATTTCTTCTATACTCAGCGTACTCACCTGCATTGAACATATCTTGCAGATCGTTGATGCGCTCGAAATATACCGAACCTGCATAGCTCACCTGTGCTTTGCCCGCTTTCCCTTTTTTGGTCGTTACGAGTATAACACCGTTGGCAGCACGCGATCCATATATAGCAGAAGCCGAAGCATCTTTCAGGACTTCGATCGATTCAATGTCGGTCGGGTTGATAGCATCTATACCGCCCGATTGCATCGGTATACCATCCACTACATAAAGCGGATCATTGGTAGCCAGGAGTGAACGCGTTCCGCGGATGCGAATGGTTCCCAGTTCACCGGGACGTGCGTTCGAAGTAACATCTATACCGGCTGCGCGACCTTGCAGGGCCTGCAGTGTATTTTGTACAGGCATAGCTACAATCTGATCGGAAGTCATTTTTACAACGGACCCGGTAACATCACTTTTCTTTACCGTTCCATATCCTACCACGACAACTTCGGCCAGTGATGTAACATCGACTTCCAGTGTTACATCAATAACCGATTGAGCACCGATCGGAATCTCGCGTGCTGCATATCCGATGGCACTGACTACAAGCGTAGCATCGCCTGCCGATACTTCGAGTGAGTAATTGCCTTCGCTGTCTGTAACGGTACCGTTACTGGTACCTTTTACAATCACGTTGGCACCGGGAAATCCGAGGCCGTCATCAGCAGAGACGACTTTACCACGGATGATCCGTTGCTGGAGTGCATCGTGATTGTTCGTGCTGTGAGCATACAACGGTATGCCTACCAGCATGATCATTCCTGCTATACTCCACAGCAGAAATTTTGTGCTTCCAGATAGAATTTGATGCATAATTAAAATTGTTTTTCGATGGTTAGCGATTTAGGTCATGTATGCGCAATCGATTGCGCAATAAACATAAAATTATCCCGCTCAATACGCCTCACTGTCCTGCACTATACCGTTTGAAATTGGCGGGATCGCACTTTTAGTAAAAAAGGAGGGTACCTGTACTGTGCTGTGCCGGAAGGTTTTCAGCGTGAAATGCGCGCTTCATTTGCCGGGCACGCTTTTTTGAAGACTACGGGAAAAAGCGTATGCAGAATATATTGTATAACCTCAACAGTGTTGAAGAGTCCTATGGAGAAAGCACCCTCACAGGAGTCGTTCAGATACACGAGCGCATCGCAGATATAGCGATGTATATAGATTTGAATTCAGGTTACCTGAATGACTATGAGAAAGAGGAAACGAAAGATCGGGTGAACAAACTCATCGATCTGAATCGTAAAATTCGTGCGGAGCTAGAGAAGCAGGAGGAAGATTTGATGACGGCTGCTTCGAAGTTGATGCCGTTGGTGAAGAGTTAACTGTTAATACAAAATCCAATTTCACAGGAGACACGAGGTTCACAAAGTATATAATTACTTCGTGAGCCTCTGTGTCTCCTTTGCATTCTCCGTGCAATGGATTATTTACTTCCACTGCAAGGCAGGGAAGATATAGGGCTTCGCCACCCGTCCGTAACTTGTGCCGGATTTGGACAGCGGCCCGTAGAATACAGCATACCCGGCATCGTCCGATGAGAATGAACCGGTAGCCGAGTCGTTGCTATAGTCTGCACCGTTAATATTTATTTTATAGTCAACACTGCTGCTGCCTTTATTATAAGCCACTACAATATAATAATCACCATCGGGAGCAGCGGAAGATAACCCCAGCGATTCAAATCCTGATTCATTTTCTGATCCGTCATAGATATCGAAATCAGTAATCGTTTCGTCATTGATCTCTACGTTGTTGGCTATATATAGATTCAGGTCTTCGTCATCAATATCATCAGCACCACCGGAGCCCCACGTGAGATCGATCTGCACATCATTGTTGGTTGGTGCTGTATCGTTGTCGTTTATGGTGAGGGTAAATATATTCCGGGTTGTATCGGAGCTGAGTTCTATACCATTTCCAGCCGCGGTAAGCGTTACACGTACCGATTCTGTTGATTCAATGATCGCTTCATCCAGTACCTGTATACTAATGGTTGCTGTGCTTGCGCCAGCTGCAATGGTTACGGGAGAACTTGTCAAAAGTTTATAATCACCATTCAGTGATGCAGTACCTGAGAGTTCGAAGTATAGCTGCGTAGATGAACTCACGGTTTTTCCCAATGAAATAGAAACCTTCTGTGTGCCGGCATTCTCTTCTACGGTTTGCTCTGTTGCATCCAGTGTAACGGTGCCGGAGCTGTCATCATCATCGCTGCCACAGGCCTGTAACAGAAGTATCATTATCCCTGCGATATACTTTGCTATTTTCATGTTGTCTTATTTTGATAGCAAAGGTGAACGAATGATCTTTCATCCATTCATAAAAATATACCAGCCCGTGTATTTTATAGGCTACATGAAATTTTAATGCTATATCTTTTCGCAGGAATTTCAATGCACCGCTATAGCTTACACACCACTCGTGTTGCTACGATATACTATACTTTGATGACTATCGCTGCGTTTACGGCGATCAGCGTGTATACCTTAAGATGTCAACGCAGTCGTTCGGGATTATCTTTCAGAAAAGATTCCCATGATTTAGATTTGGACGCTACATTTCCTTTCTGAAAATGATGACATACGGCAACGGCCAGGGCATCGGTGGCATCCAGCAGCTTGGGTAATTCTTTAATAGTGAACAACGTCATCAACATGCGCGCAACCTGTTCCTTGGATGCATTACCATTGCCGGTAACAGACTGCTTTACTTTTTTAGGTGCATATTCAACAATGGGTATATCACGCGAAAGCGCTGCCGACATGGCAACTCCCTGGGCGCGGCCCAGCTTCAGCATGGACTGAACGTTTTTGCCAAAGAAAGGAGCTTCCAGGGCAACCTCATCAGGCGCGTACTCATCAATGAGGCTCAGCACGCGATCGAAGATTTTCTTCAGCTTTAACTCATGCCCCTCGTACTTGCTCAGGTGAATAACGCCATATTGAAGCAGCGTAAGTTTGGTGCCGCGCACTTCAATCAATCCGTATCCCATAATATTGGTACCCGGATCGAGCCCGAGGATAACTTTTTCCTTCACAATTTTTCCCACGGGCACAAGATAGGTAGCATCGGGAAATTTTTGAAATTGCAGCCGTGCTTTACCTTCTTGTTTTATTCGGTTGCAGTTATGCCGTGGGTGTGCTCGTGTTGTGGCGGGCATGGTCCAATCTCCGTACGGTACAATCTGAAGGACAGCACGCAGCCCCGTTTATAACCGTATTGATCGCTGCCCGTAACGAAGCAAAAAATATAGGTGCTCTGCTTGAAGATCTGTCGCGACAAAATTATTCATCATATGAAGTCATTATCGTGGATGATCATTCCGAAGACAACACCGTGGAAATAGCAGCGCGCTTTGCAAGTGAGTATACTTCGTTCAAAATTATCCGCAGCGCCCAGGCAGGCAAGAAGCTGGCATTAACGGAAGGTGTGAGACATGCGCAGGGTTCCATCATTGTCGCTACGGATGCTGACTGTCGCGTGCCGGCACAATGGCTTTCTGCCATCGCTATATATTTTACACAGCCGAAAGTAAAGATGGTTTTTGGTGGTGTGCGAATGCAGCAGCGAAATTTCTTTCACGACCTGCAGGCGATTGAGTTCAGCAGTCTCATCGGGTCTGGTGCAGCAACCGCTGCGATGGGTTATCCCACCCTGTGCAACGGAGCAAATATAGCGTATCGTAAAGCTGTGTTTGAAGAAGTGAATGGATATACCGGCAATGCACATGTACCTTCCGGTGACGATGAGTTTCTGATGCGCAAGATCAAAGCGATGTACCCGGATGGTATATATTTTTTGAGTGACGGAGACAGTGTGGTGGCAACTCAACCGAATGAGACAATGGCTGCGTTTATAAGACAACGACTTCGGTGGGCAGGCAAGTGGCGCTATAATACATCAACCTATACCATGCTTCTGGCTATTTATATTTTTTCTATACAAGTGATGACGTTGCTGTGCTGGGGACTCCTGTTTTATTCTGACGAACGATTGCAAGTCACCGCGGTATCTTTCTTACTGGTGAAGGCGTTGCTGGAGTTTTTCTTTTTGCGCGCTGTGTGCCGTTTTTTAGGTTGCCGATGGAACAGTCTGGCTTTTATGACGTTGCAGGTTATCTATCCGTTGTATGTCATGAGCATCGGGTTATTCGCCCATTTTATTCCACAACGGTGGAAGGGACGTCCGTTATAAATTCATTAAAGATTGTTAAAAATGACTATGCTTTTTTATGAGGCTGATAATTGAATTGTAATTACCTTTACGATATTCATCTATGCAGCAACTGGACGTTAAAAAGCAATTTGAGATAAAAGAACTGGAGCTCAACGCTTTGCTTGAGATCACCCAGGCTATTAACAGCAATTTGCCGGAAGAGTCTTTATACAAGATCTATAACTTCACGCTGCGCTCGAATCTCAACATCAAGAAGCTGGCGTTGTTTGTTCTGGATGATGACTGGTCCTGCAAAGCTAACTTTGGTACGAAGCATCATTACAATAAAGTACGCTTGCTTCCGGAGTTTAAAACTATTCAGGATATAACACATCTGAAGGAGTTTGATGAATGTGAGTTCACTGAGTTTGACATCATTATTCCGGTAACGCATAAAAGCACAACACTGGCTTTGGTGTTTGTAGGCGGATTGGATAAGTATGATGACAGTTATGAGAATGAAGATGGTATTCGCTTTATACAGGCGTTAAGCAATATCATTATTGTTGCCATTGAAAATAAGAAGCTGGCGCGTAAGCAACTTGAGCAGGAGTCTCTTCGCAAGGAGCTGGAGATTGCGCGCGATGTACAGCAGTTTCTCTTCCCTGAAAAACTTCCCAACACCGATCGGTTAAAAGTAGAAGCGAGTTATCTCCCGCACGATCGCATTGGTGGTGATTATTATGATTATATACCGATCAACAAGAATCAGTTTCTGATCTGCGTTGCCGATGTAAGTGGTAAAGGTATACCTGCAGCGTTGATGATGTCCAACTTTCAGGCATCGTTAAGAACGCTTGTGAGACAAACACCGAATCTGACAGATATAGTAGAAGCGTTGAACTACCAGGTATTGGAGAATACGAAAGGGGAGAAGTTCATTACGTTTTTTGCTGCTATATATGATGTGCATCTCAAGACGATGGTATATGTAAATGCCGGTCACAATCCTCCTATACTCATCGATCGTGCACATGGTTTGCGTTTGCTCGAAGATGGTTCAACCGTATTGGGTGCTA
Source organism: uncultured Chitinophaga sp. (assembly GCA_966211525.1). Classification (GTDB taxonomy): domain Bacteria; phylum Bacteroidota; class Bacteroidia; order Cytophagales; family Cyclobacteriaceae; genus Ohtaekwangia. The sequence goes on from CBIHOZ010000002.1 coordinate 100,843, forward strand.
TGCATCCGCTGCCATTCCTGAATGAAGGTTTCGTTACTGACCTTGATGACTTCCTTATCTTTTGCTATACCGATGGATTGACAGAAACGGTGAACGAAAAAGGAAGAGAGTTCGGAGTAGAAGCACTGCTGAAATATTTCCAGGAAGACCGCACGTTTACCAAAGACCTGCGTACTATTCACGAAGATATTATTGTTGCGCTCGATGACTTTAAAGGACGCAACGGTTATCATGATGATATAACGATACTTTCCTGTCGTGTAGGATGATGCTGACACCGCACCGTACACCGTTTTTTCTTCCGCTGCTATATCCTTCACTGCTCTGGCGTATTCCTGCGCGGGCAGAAGAGCTATATATTACGTTTGATGACGGACCGGTTAATGGTCCGACAGAGTTTGTCCTTGAATCACTTGCTACATTTTCAGCGAAAGCTACATTCTTCTGTATCGGTGATAACATCCGCAAGCATCCGGATATATTCAGACGCATCGTGAAGCAGGGACATGCCGTGGGGAATCATACGTTCAATCACCTCAACGGCTGGAAGAACGATACACAACACTATATTCAGAATGTACAACAGTGCAAAGCCGAGATGCAGAAGCAACTTGGTGTTAAAGACACAGCGTTTGTTACCGATCTGTTTCGTCCACCATACGGAAGAATTACCCGGAAACAAATCAAGTTACTGGAAGCAGACTATAGAATTGTGATGTGGGATGTGCTCTCGGTAGACTATAACAAACATCTTTCACCCGAAGCTTGTCTTCGTAATACCATACGTGCCGTACGCCCTGGTTCCATCATTGTTTTTCACGATAGTGTAAAAGCTGAAAAGAACATGACATATGTGTTGCCGCGGCTGCTCGATCATTTTACAGAAGAGGGGTATATATTCAAATCCCTGCACGGATGAAGCGGGTGCTCGTTACGCCACTCGACTGGGGCCTCGGGCACGCTACACGGTGTATACCGGTAATTCGTTTACTGCTGAAGTATAGTTGTAAAGTATATATAGCGGGCAGCGGTGACTCGTTGTTGTTGTTACAGAAAGAATTTCCCGAGCTCCCGGCTTTTACACTTCCTGCCTATAAACCGGAATATCCTTCGCAAGGCTCGATGGTTTTTAAAATGGCAATGCAGCTTCCCCGGTTTCTCCGCGTTATACGCGCGGAGCATCGCGCAGTCGAAGAAATTGTCGCGCGTGAGCAGATTGATATTGTTATTTCGGACAATCGGTATGGATGCTGGTCATCGCAGGCGAAGAGTATATTTATAACACATCAAAGTAATATACTGATGCCGGCACGTTTCGGGTGGCTGGCGTCTTGGGTACGGAATGCAAATCACCGGATGATGCGAAAGTTTTCCGTGTGCTGGATCCCTGACAGGCCAGGCGAAGATAGTATAGCAGGAGACCTGATCTCGTTTGGGACATTTGATGACACAATATCTCATGCCTATATAGGACCACTGTCGCGATTTATACCTTCCGGCAATCGTACGAAAGAGTATGACTTACTCTGTGTTTTTTCAGGTCCCGAGCCGCAGCGATCGATACTGGAAAACATTGTGGTGCGGCAGGTGAACAGGACAACATTAAAGACGTTGATGGTGCGTGGACTTCCCGGAAATATACCGGCTGTTCCATTGGATACGCATGCGACTGTAGTGCCTTTCATGAACAGTGAAGCCTTACAACGCGCCATAGAAAGTTCAGCGTGTATACTCGCGCGCAGTGGCTTCAGTACGGTAATGGACTTAACGCGATTGGGCGGGCATGTCATTTTTATACCTACGCCCGGACAAACCGAGCAGGAGTATCTGGCGCAGCGGCTGATGCAAAAAGGTATTGCATACGCCACAACACAAAGTATATTTGATTTACCAACGGCTTTGGAGAAAGCGAAACAGCTAAACGGTTTTACGTCAGGTAAGGAAGATAACCATTTGCTGGAAGAAGCCGTAACTAGCATATTGCAGACATGAGTGCATTTATACGAAGCTTTGGTTATGCGATACGCGGCATTGCAGCGGCTGTACGCGAACAACGGAATATCAAGATTCTGTTTGGTATAGCTTTGTGTGTTATTGTCGCGGGTTTGTATTTTCAGGTAACGGGTACCGAGTGGTGTATACTGCTACTTTGTATAGGTGTTGTTACCGGTAGCGAAATGCTAAACTCGTCTATTGAAAATCTGGTTGACCTCGTTACACGCGAGCGTATGCCGTTGGCAGGTAAGATAAAAGATATAGCTGCGGGAGCGGTGTTATTGTTGTCGATTATGTCACTCATCATTGGGGCGATTATCTTTTGGCCCTATATTTTTTAGGCTCGCAGAAGGAGCGGATATGCGCAGATTTGATTTCACTTTCCTTCTTTGATTTTCTTTCAAGAGGACAAGTCTGCAATCACTGCATTTTATCTGATGTCTTTTATGTATTTATCTGCGGAAAATCTGCGAGTTCTGCGGGCGACCACACTCCATGAACATGGGGTCATACATATCCTTTCCAACCAATTTACCGTTAAGGTTGTCTGAATACGAAAGACCCTTATATGAAATCGAAATACCCTTTAACCCGTT
>CBIHOZ010000003.1:0-100602 GCA_966211525.1 uncultured Chitinophaga sp.
GTAGAGGTTCGCTTCATGGTATGGGTGTTAAACACTCGAATTTAACTAAAATGAAGCGGCAGGGTTTCAGGAGCTGAAAAGAAAAGTTTGCCCCCATAAGTGTGTAGCCCTATAGATACACGGTGCTGCATCTATAGGGCTACTATAACTTTAGAACGTATCTACTTCGCGATACGCTTTGATGAGAGCAAGCTCACCCTCTTTACCTGATTTCGCTATACCGTGTTCCATGCCCCACACACCGCGGTAACCTTTATCGTATACATGCTTGAATATATTCTTATAGTTGATCTCTCCCGTGGTAGGTTCTTTGCGTCCGGGGTTATCACCGATCTGGAAATAGGCAATCTCATCCCAGCAACGATCTATATTGTTGATGATGTTACCTTCGTTACGCTGCATGTGATAGACATCATATAATATTTTACACGCAGGACTGTCCACCGCCTTGCATAGCTCGTACGTCTGGTCAGAGTAGCGCATGAATAATTCCGGAGTATCACTCAACGGTTCGAGTACCATGACGAGACCATGCGGCTCAAATATTTCAGCGCCTCTTCGAAGCGCATCTACTACATTCGCTGTTTGTATACCTATAGGAATATTGCGTTCAAAAAATCCCGGAACAACCGTCATCCATTTACCATTTACACGCTTCGCCAATTCAACACACGCTTTGCAGGTCTTTATAAAATTATCTTTGAATTCCTGCTTGCCCGTTGTTAACGATACTTTCCAGTTGTCGCCACCATCAACAACAAATACACCCATTACCATGTTGAGGTTTGCTAATGTAGCACCGATCTTGTCTTGTTCTTCTTTGGAGCGCTTCAGCATGCCGTTGTCTTCTATACTGCGGAAGCCCTGATCGTACATGAATTTTATCTGATCGACAAAATCTTTACCGGCATGGTTGGCAAACATTCCATCGTGTGGCGCATAGTTACACTTGAATGTTTTTTCAGCGGGTGATAATGATACGCGATCCTTCGCAGCAGAAGCAAAAGCACTTCCTAATGTCGTTGATGCTACTGCTGTTGTAAGACCATTCTTCAGAAAGTTTCTTCTTTTCATGGGGGGACTGGTTAAAATTGGAAGATTTGAAAATTGGAAAATTGAAAGATTATTGAGTCCTATAGGTTATGAGTTTGTTCAATATAGGCAATCTCTCGTTTTGAAGATTGAAAAATTATAAGATTGGAAGATTGGAAGATTGGAAGATTGGAAGATTGGAAGATTTATCTTCCCAGTAGCCTGTATTTAATCTTAAAATTTTTCAATCTTAAAATCTTTCAATTTTCAAATAAAAAACGAAAGCCAACCCTATACGAGCTGGCTTCGAAAATATAGTGTAGATCTTAAACTAGATGATCAACATCGCGTCACCGTAGGTGAGGAATTTATACTTTTCTTTCTTGGCAACTTTATATGCCTCCATGATGAGGTCGTATCCGCCAAAGGCAGAGGCCATCATTAACAGCGTTGACTCCGGCATGTGGAAGTTTGTTACCATGGCGTTGCAGATCTTGAAGTCGTACGGAGGGAAGATAAATTTATCAGTCCATCCTTCACGTGCTTTCAGGCGGTTCGTTGCAGACACAGCAGACTCCAACGCACGCATGGTAGTTGTACCGATAGCACATACTCTCTTTTTGTTATCGAGAGCTTTGTTTACCATATCGACAGCTTCATTGCCAACAATGAAGTTTTCAGAATCCATTTTGTGTTTGGTGAGATCTTCAACATCTACCGGGCGGAATGTACCCAGACCGATGTGAAGCGTAACGTAAGTCATGTCAACACCTTTCAACTGAAGGCGCTTCAGCAACTGGCGTGTAAAGTGAAGACCCGCAGTAGGAGCGGACACAGCACCTTTATTTTTAGCGAAGATAGTCTGGAAGCGATCTTTATCTTCAGGCTTTACTTTGCGCTTGATATATTTCGGAAGCGGAGTTTCTCCGAGGGTCTCCACTACTTTATCGAAAGCAGCCGAGTCGCCATCAAAGAGAAAACGAATGGTACGACCGCGTGATGTTGTGTTGTCAATAACTTCAGCAACCAGGTCGCCATTACCAAAATATAGTTTATTACCAACGCGAATTTTACGGGCCGGATCAACCAGCACATCCCACAAATGCATATCTGCATTGAGCTCGCGCAGCAGGAATACTTCAATCTTTGCACCGGTCTTTTCCTTTCGTCCGTAGAGACGAGCCGGAAACACCATGGTATCATTACCAACCATTACATCGCCATCGTCAAAATAATCAACGATGTCTTTGAATATTTTATGCTCTATTTTACCGGAGTCCTTATGAACAACCATCAAACGCGCTTCGTCACGGTTCTCGGCTGGGTCCAGGGCAATAGAGTTGTTGGGGAGTTCGAATTTAAATTCGGATAACTTCATATTCGTTAATGCAAAGTATGCCCAATAAAGGGTAAATTTTATTTTGGGTTGCAAAAATAAGGCAACAATTGGCTTTTGCGACAAAAGGTGCCGTTTTTTTCAGACTTGTAACAAAAAAGCAAGTTTTTTAGTCTTAAAAAAGTAATTTGTTTGGTATTAAACCGACAAACCCAATCAATCTAACACTGCGTTAATTACCAGTATGTATACTTTACGCCAGATTTTCGAAAGTTTCCGGTTTGCCTGGAGGGCATTAAAATCCAATATTCTGCGCACCGTGCTGTCGTTGCTGGGCGTAACGATCGGGATTTTTGCCATTATCGCGGTGCTCACGCTGGTCGATTCGCTTGAGAAAAATATAAAAGACAGTCTCAATTTTATTGGCACCAACGTAATCTACGTTGATAAATGGCCCTGGCTGGCGGATAATGATGGAGAATATCGCTGGTGGGACTTCTGGAGAAGACCGAACTCTTCTTATAATGAGTATAAATTCCTGCAGGAGAATCTGAAATATAGCAGCTCGATCGCGATCTATGCTGACCGCGGCCGCATGACGGTGAAGCGTGATAACAATAGTATCAGCGATGTCCGCCTGGTAGGCGGTAGTGAAGGGTACGACAATATATTTACTGTAAACATTGACCGCGGTCGTTACCTGACAACGGACGAGATAGCGGGAGGGCGAGATGTTGCCATTATCGGCTTTGAAGTGGCAAAAACTCTTTTCCCAAATGACGACCCGATCGGTAAAGTTGTGAAGATCAAGAACCGGAAATTTACTGTGATTGGTACAGTAAAGAAGGAAGGTCAGAGTTTTATGGGAACACCGAGTAACGATTATGTTACCATTGTACCGTATGCCACATTCCGAAAATTATACCAGACAGGCTCCGGCCGTTGGGATGAGATGGAATCCAGTATAGGTATACGCGGGTTGGAGTCAGATATAGGTTTGGTAGAACTCGAAAACGAAGTGCGTGGTATCATGCGTACAAGAAGAGGCTTGCGCCCGGCCGATAAAGATAACTTTGCTATTAATCGGCCTGAAGCATTGGCAAACATCATTGGTAACTTGTTCGATGTAGTAGGTATAGCGGGATGGATCATCGGAGGATTTTCAATACTGGTAGGAGGGTTCGGTATTGCCAACATCATGTTTGTGTCTGTAAAGGAACGAACGAGTGTGATTGGTTTACAGAAATCGCTTGGGGCCAAAAATTACTTTATACTCTTCCAGTTCCTGTTTGAAGCAATTTTTCTCAGTCTTATCGGGGGGCTCGCGGGGCTCTTCCTGGTATACCTGATAACGTTTATTCCGATGGGGTCACTGGTCGTTACCCTTACGATAAAAAATATAGTGCTGGGGCTTACCGTTTCGACTGTGATCGGACTTGTTTCCGGAATTGTGCCGGCCGCACTTGCTGCGCGATTAGATCCGGTAATTGCCATTCGTGCAACCTGACATATATACTATATGTACTTGCCGATGGCGAAAGCTGTCAGTATATAAATATAAAGCCCGCGATCATCTCGCGGGCTTTTGCTTTATTATCTCTTATGGTTGAGAGTATATTTACTACTCTTTCTCTTCCAGAACTTTTGCGCCTTCTACACCGGCTAAATGTTCTTTGATTTTCTTTTCGAGTTCGTCCATCAGTTCAGGATTGTCTTCGATAAGTTGTTTAACTGCATCGCGACCCTGGCCGAGTTTGTTACCGTTGTATGAGAACCATGAACCTGACTTCTGAACAACATTAAGTTCTACACCCAGGTCGATAATCTCTCCTGATTTAGATATACCACGACCGTACATGATATCGAACTCTACTACTTTGAACGGAGGTGCTACTTTGTTCTTCACCACTTTTACTTTCACGCGGTTACCGGTGATGTCATCAGCAGCTTCTTTGATCTGACCAATTCTGCGGATATCCAAACGAACCGATGCGTAGAATTTCAAAGCGTTACCACCAGTAGTGGTTTCAGGGTTACCAAACATAACACCGATCTTCTCGCGCAACTGGTTAATAAATATACAAGAGCAACCTGTTTTGCTGATGGTACCGGTAAGTTTACGAAGTGCCTGCGACATGAGTCGGGCCTGTAAACCCATTTTACTTTCACCCATCTCGCCTTCCAATTCGCCTTTCGGTACGAGGGCAGCAACAGAGTCAATTACAATGATATCAATCGCGCCTGAACGGATCAGGTGGTCAGCAATTTCAAGAGCCTGTTCACCGTTGTCGGGCTGCGATATGAGAAGGTTCTCAGTATCTATACCCAGTTTTTCAGCGTATGATTTATCGAAGGCGTGTTCCGCGTCAATGAAGGCAGCAAGACCACCACGCTTCTGTGCTTCTGCGATGCAGTGCATGGTAAGCGTAGTTTTACCAGACGATTCAGGTCCGTAGATCTCAATGATCCTTCCGCGTGGTATACCACCTATACCCAATGCAATGTCAAGTCCGAGAGAACCCGTTGAGATCGCAGGGATATCCACCACTTTCTCATCGCTTAGTTTCATCACGGTACCTTTGCCGTACGTTTTTTCCAGTTTGTCAATCGTTAACTGAAGTGCCTTCAGTTTTTCTTTTGCATCGCTCATATTCAGTTGTTTTATTTCTCCGTTGGTCAATTAGGCTGGCTTTAGCTTTCGGTTTTGAAAGTACAAAGGATCAATCAGAAGTACACTTCAGGAATCAATCATCAACCTAAAAAAGTATTAACTATTTTTATTAGTTTATCCGGGTTTAAAATTACTAATTAAAATAGAAAAACAAAATGAATCTGCTGATATGGAGCAGTTTTTTAACTTTTCGGGTTGCCGCTCTGTCGTTGAATTCCAGTTAACCGTTGTCGGGGCCGCATACAAAGTTGAGGTATACTTTTATCTTGCAGGCTATAGATCGAAGAAATATTTTTTGTTGCATGAAGAGTCGTTTCGGTAAAATTATAAAGCGCGTTTTGTTGGCACTCCTCCTGGTCATCACTGTTCTCGTGATCGTGTTTTGGGACCTGGTAAGTTATGGCGTGCGGCAGGGCTACGGACAATTGAACATTGTATGGAATGCGCGACCTGTAGAAGAATTCATAGCCGATCCTTCGTTTCCGGATTCACTCAAAGCAAGATTGAGACTGATCGATGAAGTGAGAAAGTATGCGATCGACTCGCTAGGCCTCAAAGACACCGAGAACTATAAAACGCTTTACGATCAGAAAGGTAAAGAAGTGATGTGGGTGGTGCTGGCTGCCGAACCTTTCAGACTCAAACCGAAAGAATGGAAATTTCCGGTGATCGGCTCCGTTCCCTATAAAGGGTTCTTCAATCAAAAACTTGCCTTCGATCTGAAAAAAGAATTGGAAGGAGAAGGTTATGATGTGATCGTTCGTAATCCGGGCGGCTGGTCAACACTCGGGTGGTTTACCGATCCTATACTTAGTAAAATGCTCAGCCGGAGCGAAGGCGATCTTGCCAACCTTATCATTCATGAAATGTCGCACGCCACCATTTTTGTAAAAGACAGTGTTGACTTCAATGAGAATCTGGCCACGTTCATTGGCGATCGCGGTGCCGAAAAATTTCTGATCTATAAATATGGTCGCGATTCGAAAGAGTACACCACCTATATCGATGAAGATAAAGATTACCTGAAGTATGTAGACCACATGCTGCGCGGGGCACACTTGCTCGACAGTTTATATAGCGGCATGCATGAGAACGATCCGCTGGAAAAGAAAAAAGAAGTAAAGCAGGCAGCCATTCAAAAGATCATTAGTAACCTCGATACACTATCGCTGGCCCTCACCCAAAATCCTTCGCAGCGGTTTAAGGATAAGTTGCCCAACAACGCTTACTTCATGAACTTCCGGCAGTATCAATCAAAACAGAATATTTTCGGAGAGGAGTGGAGCACGGTTTTTCATGGCGACCTGCGCGCTTACATTCTTCACCTGAGCGAGAAGTATCCTTTTCTCTGAGTCCGAAACCTTTTGCTATTACCGAATTGTTATGCGGGCTTAAGGAATTGTTAAGAAACACTTCCCGGTTTTTAATGGCCTTTTTTATGTATATTTTTGAAGCAAATAGTTGAACCATGGGAAACAAGCAAATGCACAAAGTGCTTGTCGTTGACGATGAAGAACCGATTTTGGAACTTCTGAAGTACAACCTCGAAAAAGGCGGATACGATGTGAAAACTGCGTCTGATGGCTCAAAGGCTGTAGACATTGCCAAAAAGTTTGTACCAGACCTGGTACTGCTTGATATCATGATGCCGAAAATGGATGGCGTAGAAACCTGCCGGTTGCTGCGTGACATTCCTGAATTGCAAAAAACATTTGTTGTATTCCTGACAGCGCGTTCGGAAGAATACTCCGAAGTAGCTGCATTTGATGTTGGGGCCGATGACTATATCACCAAACCTATCAAGCCGCGCGCGCTCATGAGCCGCATCAGTGCGTTGTTCAGAAGAGATTCCAAAAAATCTTCTCCATCAAGTCTCATCACTATTGGTGAACTTACGATTGACCGCACCAGCTATACTATAAAAGTAAACGACAAGGAGATCAACCTTCCGAAGAAGGAATTCGAGCTGCTATATTTCCTTGCTCAGAATCCTAATAAAGTATTCAGCCGCGAAGACCTGTTGCAAAACATCTGGGGGTCCGATGTATATGTACTCGCCCGCACGGTAGACGTTCACATTCGTAAAGTGCGCGAGAAGATTGGTGATGACTTTATTACTACGGTGAAAGGTGTGGGCTATAAGTTTAGTCTCAATTAGAAGGTCGTTATCCGTTAATTGTTATCCGGAATTATTGGGAGATATAGGTATATCTCTTGGTACTTGATAGTGGTTGCCCGGATTAGACTTTTGTGGAGTTTTTATTCATTCATGCTAATTCTATTAAGGCAGATCGTGTAATTTGGCTTTCGGAATCGACATCGTATGAATATTGAACGCCTGAAGAAAATTCACCGATACTCCGGTATAGTGCTGGCTACTTTCTTCATCTTCCATATTATTAATCATCTCTTTGCGTGGGGCGGTGCAGACATGCACATCCGTGTCATGAATGTATTCCGTCATGTTTACCGGTTTCCTCCCGTGGAAGCAATCGTATTGCTGAGCGCGCTCGTACAAGTTGTTGTCGGGTTGATGCTGGTGTGGCAAAAAGGATTCAGAAAAAATACATACGATCTGCTTCAGGTCATCAGCGGACTATACCTTTCATTCTTCCTGCTCTTTCACATTCTCGCGGTGTTGCTCGGTCGTTACTCCTGGAATGTAGAAACTGATTTTCACTTTGCTGCCTGGGGTGTGAAGAACCATCCGGCCGATCTGTTTTTTATACCCTATTATTCGCTTTCAGTACTTTGTGTATTTATACATCTGGCGTGCGTACACCGGCAGAAGATGCTGGCATTAACTGTGACGAACGCAGGCGTTGCTGCTTCACAACTACAGGTAACGCGACAAGCTGTAATCATTATAACCACTGGCATTGTTGTAACGGCATTGATATTGACTGCTTTTATACTGGCGTGATGATATATACTGGTAACGATTATAAATTCTCTTGTAAGAGATAACGAAGAATACACAAACGACACAAACGCTTTGCTTACCTTGCAGCCTGCATTTATAACCATTAACTACTAACGATTAACGGACAAACGAACATGGTTTACAGTTCCCGCGGTCTTGCCCTGTTGCTTGCGTTCTGCATCGCCCTGATCACGTCTTTATTTCTTTCGTTGTTCAAGAGCATTGCTGTCAGTGCGCTGTTGGTTGCTTTTGCCATCAGCTTTTCCGTTTCGTACCTGCTCATCTTTACTGTACTGGAGTTTCTCATCTTTCGTGAGATCAACAAGATCTACACGCTGTTGGGCATGTTGAAAAATAAAGTGCTTGCCAAAATCTATAAACAGAACACGGCTCCGCTTAACCCGCTTAAAACGATCAATGAAGATATATACTCCTTTGCAGAGCTGAAGCAGAAAGAAATTGATGAACTAAAAAAACTGGAAGCATTCCGCAGAGAGTTTATCGCCGATGTATCGCATGAACTGAAGACACCGATTTTTGCTGCACAGGGATTTGTTCATACGCTGCTCGATGGTGCTGTGAACGATAAAACCGTACGTACTAAATTTTTAAAGAAAGCCGCGAAGAGTCTCGATGGTTTGGATATGCTCGTGCAAGATCTGCTCACACTTTCGCATATTGAAACCGGTCAGATAAAAATGCACTTTGAGACAATCGATATGCATAAGCTTACCGAAGAAGTGTTCGAACAGTTTGAAGAAAAAGGAGAGAAGCGGAATATAAAATTACGTGTTGAAGGTGCTCATCATAAAGCATTGGTATATGCCGACTGGCAACGGATCAGTCAGGTAATGACAAACCTGATCAGTAATGCCATTAAACATTCCAACGATGGCTCGGATGTGGTAGTGAGTTTTGATATCCACAAAAAAAATGTTGTTACCAAAGTGCGTGACTTTGGCGAAGGTATACCTGCTGAACATCAAGTCCGCATCTTCGAACGTTTCTACCGTGTTGATAAAAGCAGAAGTCGCGAGAAAGGCGGTACCGGTTTGGGCCTCGCCATCGTAAAGCATATCCTTGACGGACACAATACAAAAGCCGAAGTAGAGAGCGAACCCGGTAAAGGTTCTACTTTTAGTTTTAAATTGCCGCGTGTTAAGCCGGAAGCTGCCGAGCATCACCAGGCTGACTAAAACTAAAAGCAATTATCTTGAAGGCTGCCAAAATCAATTTACAAGAACTTATTCTCTTCGAAGACGAAGATTTTATTCTTATCAATAAACCTCCGTTTGTCTCCACACTCGAAGACCGAAACTCGAAAGTTAACCTGCTCGGACTAGCACGCGAGTATGTTGATACCGCACAGGTGTGCCATCGCCTTGATAAAGATACTTCCGGTGTTCTGGCCATCGCTAAAAATCCAGAGGCATACCGGCACATGAGTTTGCAGTTTGAGAAACGCGAAGTCACGAAAATATACCATGCCGTTGCCGATGGTATTCACAACTTTAAAGATGAACTGGTTGATCTGCCGATCCTGAAACAGGATGATGGTATAGTAAAGATCAGCAAGCGCGAAGGCAAACAGGCACAGACGTATTTCACGTCTATCAAGTCGTACAAGTTCCATACACTGGTAGAGTGCAGACCGATAACCGGGCGAATGCACCAGATCAGAATTCATCTTTCAACGCTGAAGGCTTCTATAACCGGTGATGAACTCTATGGTGGTAAACCGTTCTTTCTCTCAAGTGTAAAGCGCGGTTTTAATTTAAAGAAGCAAACCGAAGAGCAGCCGATCATGAAGCGTATGGCACTGCATGCATACTCGCTTACGTTTGCTGATATGAAAGGTAATACGCAAAAGATAGAAGCTCCCTACCCGAAGGATTTGCAGGCGCTTGTAAAGCAATTGGAGAGTAATAGCTAAACTAATTTTACGAATTGTGCTCAGGCTTGTTTTTATAGGTGTAATGCTGTTATGTATGAGTTCGGTATATGGACAGCCAAATGATACGGTGCCAAAGTATACCGAAACTATAACTGTAAGAATGCCGGAATTTCCCGGAGGCGTTGAGGCTTTCGGAAAATTCTTGCGTGAGAATGTTAAGTATCCCAAAAAGGCGAGAAGGAAATACGAACAGGGAGTAATAGATGTCGATGTGACAGTAGATACAGTTGGGAATATAATTAAGGCAGAGATAGTTTCAGGTGGTGATTTAAGATATGGTTTAGTTGAAGAAACTCTTCGTGTAATTAAAATTATGCCTTTGTGGGTACCTGCAGTGTCAACGAAAAATTCGGTTAGTAAAAAGGTTGTAGGAACAACGCGTATTCATGTTACCTTCAAATTGCAATAATCGTTATTCCACTATACATGTAGTATCTTAGATCTCAAGAACAACATCTCCACCAATTGGATATCCTGTACAGGTAAGTGTTCTTCCTTTATCCACTTCGCTGTCTACGAGCACTTCATTGTTCCACATCCATACTTTTCCTTTTATGCACGAGGCTGCACAAGTACCGCATTGCCCGGATTCGCAGCTATATGGTATCGGTATATTTAATTTTTTCGCGTGTTGAAGAATAGTCTCCGGAAACTGTGTCTCAAAAGTATATACGTTTCCGTTTAGTCGTAACTCAACAGCATGGCGGTCTTTATCGGGTGGCTCATTTTTTTGTACAGGTTTCCGTGTGGCAAAATTTTCTTTGCGGATGTTATCGGCAGGGACACCTTCGGTTTGAAGAACGATGGTAGCCATGCGCATATAGTCATACGGGCCACAGAGGTAAAAAAGTGTATCGCGATGATCTGTGCCGGAGTATTGTTTTAACAAAGATTCCAATAATAATTTACCCAGTCGCGCCCGGGAGAGATTGCGCGATGTGCTAAACAGATACTCTATAGTAAGTTGGTTGCTATATTTCTTCTGAAGTTCATTCAGCTCCTTGTAAAATATAGTTTCGTCAGCCTGCCGGTTGCTATAGATCAATACGATCTGAAGTGCAGGCAAATTTGCCAATATATATTTAAGCAGTGAATATATAGGTGTAATGCCACTGCCGGCTGCGAAAAAAACAATTTTCGTATAGGTAGCGAGATTTTCAGGCAATGTAAAATGACCAGAAGAGCCAATGGTGAGTAACGTATCACCGGGCTTTACCTTGTCAATAAACCATCGCGAATACTCACCGTTTTCAATTCGTTTCAGCGTAATAGCGGGTATGGCGTCTACCCCGGGCGTTGTAGAGAACGAGTAGCTTCTGCGGTCACCATCATCGCTACCATTCTTCGGAAAGATAAACGTAATGAATTGACCCGGAGCATAGCTCAAAGGCGAACCATCAGCATACTCCAATTGGAACGATTTTACATTTCTAGTTTCCTCAATAACATCACGAACAACAATTCTTTTATAAGCTGACGATGTATTCACTATCTAATTGATTAAATTCAAGTATAAATTAATCCACGAATTTTAAATTCTTCCAATCTTACAATTTTCGAATCTTCTAATCTTAAAATTCCACTATGCGTTACCAGGAAATCAAACCACCACCATCCCTCGAACACCTGGTGAGATTTTTCTGGATACTGGAATATAACGGTGCTTCTGAATTTCCGGTTCAATATAAATTACTGGCAGAAGGTTTCCCCGGACTGGTGTTCTTCTTCAAAAATCAATACGGTGCCGTCAACGGACAGACTACTGAACATCGATCGTTTTCCATGACGGGCAATTTTAAAATGATGGGCGTATACCTGTATCCTTATGCACTGCCGCTGTTGTACAAAATTCCGTCTCATGAATTCACACATCAGCATATACCGTTACATGAATTTTGTAAAGAAGAGTTCTCTGAATTGCAGGAGAGGATACTGGAGGCGCAAACCGATACTGCGAGTATAGATATACTGTCAGATTATTTGTATCGCAAGAGTATACATGCCGGAGATGCAGGCAACAAGTTTAACCAATGTATACTGCATGTTATAGACCAGTTTGGTAACGTGGAGGTTGATCGGCTCGCGCAACAAGCGGGCATTTCCAATCGTCAGTTGGAACGAAAGTTCAGTGCTTCCGTTGGACTATCTCCTAAAGTATATTCGCGATTAATGCGGTTTCATGCATCCCTGCGATTCATAAAATCCGGTACGATGAAAACATTAACGGATATAGCGTATGCGGCCGGGTATTTTGATCAGTCTCATTTTATCCGGGAGTTCAAAGAATTTGCGGGCCTTTCTCCGGGCGAGTATTTTAGTCTGCCTGCCATCAATCGGGCTGATAATTTTATTCAGCTTTCGTAACGTGTCGTGTTTATACAATCGTGCGCTTTCACAATGTCATAGCTTCGTATAGTTAAAACTATAAAGCTTATGAAATCAACATTCAATCAAAATCCTGCACCGGCAGGTTATTCACGGGTTTGTCCATTTGTGAATGCAGAGAACATCGATGCTCTGTTAACATTTCTCAACGATGTGCTTGACGCAGAGACTACCGAAAAGCTAAAGTCTGCCGATGGAACCGTGCGCCACGCAGAGGTGCGCCTGGGAGATTCGGTTATAATGATTGGTAAAGCGCAGGATGGGATGCCCAAAGAAAGTATGAATTATGTTTTCGTTACTGATGCTGACGCAACCTTCCGTAAGGCATTGCAACATGGGGCAACATCAATCATGGATCCAGGCGATCGATTTTATGGATACCGGGAAGGTGGTTTTAAAGATCCCTCCGGAAATCAATGGTGGGTGGCGCAGGTTATTGAGAATGTCTCGAAGGAAGAGATGGAGAAGCGAGCAGCTACACATGTCTTCAAGCCAGTGAAACAGGGGTAGTGAGCGCCTGATAAATCGGTAAAATGTTACCGGAATGCGGCTTGTGAACGAAAAAAATCCGAAATTGGCGCCCGATAAAGTTTTTGGGAGTTTCTCCAAAGGTCTAATTTTCAATGCTTTACTTTCGATTTTAAATTGTTTTAATTGATTTTGAAGCAATTTCAGAATCATGCTTGCATTTACCAGACAGGCAGTTTACCTTTGTGTCCCTTTTTGAAAGGGGTAGTGTTTTTAATTGAATCTCTAATAATAAAATGGATCATAATAGCTATAAAACACTGAATGCCAATAAGGCTACAGTTGAAAAAGGCTGGGTAATAGTGGACGCAAACGCACAGGTGCTGGGTCGTGTGGCTAGCCAGGTTGCCCACATTATTCGTGGAAAGCATAAGCCAAGCTATACTCCCAATGTGGATTGTGGCGATAACGTAATTGTTATCAACGCGGAAAAAGTAAGAATGACTGGCAAGAAGTGGACTGATCGTGTGATCTTCACACACTCAGGTTATCCAGGCGGTCAGCGCGAGCACACTCCTACTATGATCCGTTCAAAGCATCCTGAGCGCCTCATCGAGCACGCTGTACGCGGCATGCTTCCGAAGAACAGACTCGGACGCGAACTTTTCAGAAGCCTGCATGTTTATGCCGGTAATGAACACCCTCATACTGCTCAACAACCTAAAGAAATAAAGTTCTGATATCATGCAGATCATCAATACCATCGGTAGAAGAAAGACCTCCATTGCCAGAGTGTATGTAAAACCTGGAAAAGGAGATATTAAAGTGAATGACCGTGATCTGAAGGAGTACTTCCTTTCTGAAATTCACCAGACTACAGTAAAACAACCTCTTTCTACCATCAAGGCAGAAGGTCAGTATGATGTTACTGTAAATGTTGAAGGTGGTGGCGTAAAAGGCCAGGCAGAAGCAGTTCGCCTCGGTATTACCCGCGCACTGGTTGAGTTCAGTACTGAAAACAAACCTGCTCTGAAAAAAGAAGGTTTGTTAACCCGCGATTCAAGAATGGTAGAGCGTAAGAAGCCGGGTAGAAGAAAGGCAAGAAGAAGATTCCAGTTTAGCAAGCGTTAATCATAACAAGAGAATGGCTGAAAAATTAACATATCAGGATCTGTTGGATGCAGGTGCACACTTTGGTCACCTCACCCGCAAGTGGAACCCGAAGATGGCTGAGTACATCTTCATGGAAAATAACGGTATCCACCTTATCGACCTGAATAAAACATTAGCATGCTTAGACGAAGCTACTTACGCACTGAAGAACATTGTTCGTTCAGGCCGCAAGATCATGTTCGTAGCTACGAAGAAGCAAGCTAAAGATATCGTATCAGAAGAAGCAAAACGTCTTAACATGCCGTTCGTAACAGAGCGTTGGTTAGGTGGTATGCTTACAAACTTCGCTACGATCCGTAAATCTTTGAAGAAGTTGGCGCAGATCGAGAAGTTGATGAAAGACGAAGCTTTCACTAACCTCGCGAAACGCGAACGCCTCATGGTAACTCGTGAGAAAGCTAAACTTGAAAAATTGTTAGGCGGTATCGCTGATCTGAACCGACTCCCTGCAGCATTATTTGTGATCGATGTAAAACGCGAACACATTGCAGTAACAGAAGCTCAGAAACTGAACATTCCTGTTTTTGCGCTTGTAGATACTAACTCAGATCCTTCAGGTGTTGATTTCCCGATCCCTGCTAACGATGATGCATTCAAATCAATCTCTATCCTTACTAAACATATCGGTAAAGTGATTGAAGAAGGCTTGATGGAGCGTAAGAAAGATAAAGATGACGCTGCGCAGAAGAAGGAAGAAGACGAAAAGAGAAAAGTTGATTCTGCAGTAGAAGAAGGCAAATAATTATAAGCTGATGTGCCAAGGTGCAGCAATTGCACGCGGTAGTCATAATTAATGCAATGATAATGCACTAAACATCGGCCCAAAGCCGGTGTTTAGTTTTTTTAGGGAGTTCAAATCAGATAATCGTAAATCTAAAAATCGTAAATACTATGTCAGCTATTTCAGCACAAGATGTAAACAAGCTCCGCCAGATGACGGGTGCAGGTATGATGGATTGTAAAAAAGCCCTTGCCGAAGCCGAAGGAGATTTTGATAAAGCTATCGAGATATTAAGAAAAAAAGGACAGAAAGTTTCTGCGTCACGCTCTGACAGAGAAGCGAAAGAAGGTTCTGTATTTATCAAAGTTAGCGATGACAAGAAGGAAGCTGTATTGATCGCGCTGAATTGTGAAACTGATTTCGTAGGGAAGAACGAGGAATTCCAGGCGCTTGGTAAACTGATCGTAGACACAGCCTTTGCAAACAAACCTGCTACGAAGGAAGCGTTGCTTGCATTGACCGCTGGTGGCTTTACACTGAATGATAAAATTGTTGAACTGGTAGGTAAGATCGGTGAGAAGATCGAAGTGAGCGAATATGTTCACATGAAGGGTGAGGCTATTGTGTCTTATATCCACGCTGGTTCTAAACTGGGTGTACTCGTGTCACTGAAAGGTGTTAACGGTGTAGATGTTACGGAAGCTGGTAAAGATGTAGGTATGCAGATCGCTGCCATGAACCCTGTAGCGGTTGATGAAAAATCAGTAGATCAGTCTATCATCGATAAAGAACTTGAAATTGCTAAAGCTCAGATTTTAGCAGAAGGCAAACCTGAAAACATGGTTGATAAAATCGCTCAGGGTAAACTTCAGAAATTCTTCAAGGAAACTACATTGTTGCACCAGATTTTCGTAAAAGATAACTCGAAGACTGTAGCACAATACCTTGATAGCGTTACAAAAGGTTTGACAGTGGTTGAATTCAAGCGTGTAACCATAGCTTAAGATATATACCAACTTTTTTTTAGAGAGAGCCGTTCGGATATACCGGATGGCTCTTTTTATTTTATGTCCATGCTCAAGAGTATATATTCGGTCGCTTTGCTGTTAAGTTGTTTAATGCTGACGGGCTGCGGGTATTTTTACGCAGGAACCTGGGAGAACGATGATGATAACTGGGAAAGAGCCTATGGCTATGAAAAGCCTGATGAAATTGATATAGTACATTCCTGGTATTGGCGTTCGCCCCATTTTACAATGGAATATGAACTGTATATGGAAACTACTTTGAATAAAGATATACTTCATTCCTTATTATCAAGGGGAAATTTAGTCGAGAGAGAAGGTGCTGCCGATGAACATATAGATGAAATGGTGGATTATAATACGCGGCCTGCGTGGTTTGTTCCGAAGACGCTTGACAAATATGAAATATGGGTAGGGAGTAATCCGGTAGAGTTTGAACTCTTTATAGATCGCCAAACAGGACATTTATACTGGCATGAGATTCAGCTATAGTATATATAGCTTAACTTTTGCCTTCTATAATTTCTATCTCCGTTCTGCGGTTGATCGCGCGACCTTCAGCTTCATCATCGTTACTTACTATAGGACGCTCCGAACCAAATCCTTTTGCACTTAATCGCGTAGCACTGATGCCATGCTGCACCAGGTAATCAACCACTGCACTGGCACGCTTCAATGAAAGAGCCTTGTTGGTTTCTGCATTACCGGTGTTATCGGTATGTCCGTTGATCTGAACATTAAGTTGTGGGTTGGTTAGCAATAACTCTTTAATGTTTTCAACCTCCGCTATAGATTCTGCTTTCAGATCAGATTTTCCGATATCAAAGAAAATGTTTTTCAACACAACCTTCGAACCAACCTCGGCCTTTACCATGATAATGTGCGTGTCAATCTCCTGGTACTCGGCAAACTGTGGCAGGTTAAAGTTGATGGAGTTGAAAAGATACCCTTGGCGTTCAGTAGCCACACCGTAGTTTCCTCCGTGCGGAATGGTCAGCTCAAAATCTCCGGTTTGCGGATTTGAGTATATTTTTGTGATCACCTTGTTCGTAGCGTTATCCACCAGTGAGATGGTAGCAGACAATGGTTGGGCTGTTGTTTCGTCAATTACTTTTCCTTTCAACACGGTAACAACTTTATTGTCTTTGTGTACCTGTATCATCGGGTCGATATAGTCTGTGCGATCAGGTTCCGGCTGCGGTGTTTGTGCTACTACTGGCGGAGGTGCAACAACAACTGGCTCTTCTGCTACCGTAACTTTCGGTTCTTCTTTCTTAGGTTCTTCAACTTTAGGCTCTTCTTTTTTAGGTTCCTCTACTACAGCAGGGGTTGTCTCAACCGGAGGTTGTTGTACAGCAGGTTCAGTGCTGGCAAGCAGTACAGGTTCCTGTACGTCCTCTTTTGCCGGAGGAAGAAATTTTATAGTATATATATCAGCACTGCCCATACCATCGGCACGCAGCGTTGAATAATACCCGGTTGTTTTGTCGGCTGATATACTGAAGAAACCGTCATACTCAATCGAGTTTATCGGGTAGCCCATGTTTACAGGCCGCTGCCATTTA
Organism: uncultured Chitinophaga sp.; assembly: GCA_966211525.1. Lineage (GTDB taxonomy): Bacteria > Bacteroidota > Bacteroidia > Cytophagales > Cyclobacteriaceae > Ohtaekwangia. The sequence goes on from CBIHOZ010000003.1 coordinate 17,254, forward strand.
CCATCCTTAAATTCACTTTTGTAAATGTCATTACTTCCCATACTCGGGTGGCCGTCTGATGAGAAATATAGCGTAACACCATCCGGATGTATATAAGGCGAATCTTCATTGCCTGGTGTGTTGATAGCGCCTCCGAGGTTTACAGGCTTTGCCCAGTTTCCCTTTGCATCAAGTGTACTCATCCAGATGTCGAGTTCACCTTTGCCGCCCGGGCGGTTGCTGGAGAAAAATAGCTTCTGACCATCTGCTGATATACAGGCTGACGTCTCCCAGAACAATGGTGTGTTGATGTTCTTGTTCAGTGCTTCCGGCTTGGTCCAGTCAGTGCCTTCGAGATGCGAAGTATATATATCACCGGAGCCATCTTCGTAGTACAGGAAGAGAGTTTTGCCATCCGGAGAAAGTGATGCCGCTGCATCGTTGAATTTGATATTGATATTCGGACTGATTTTTTCAGGCACGCCCCATGATGCTCCGCTTTTACGGGCTATATATATATCTTCGAAGTTAGTTCCGCTCTTGATCTTGTAATCATCGGTTGAACGATTGGAGGTAAAGATCATTGTGTTGCCATCCGCGGCAACGAGCGGTGAGTACTCATTGAACTGCGAATTTACACCGGCCCCTACATTTTCGATGACAACACGAACCGGCTTGCGGGTAAGTGAATCCCCAATCTCACATTCAAAAATCTTTTCGGTAACAAGCTCGTAAAGTTTTTTATTCTTGCCTCTGAACTCCTCGTAATGATCGCGCGCGCGGGCATACTGGTGGTTGTTCTGGTAAGCCATGCCCAGGTAATAATGTATATCCGGATCTACGTTCGATTTTGCGTTGAATGCTTTCTCCAGGTAGGGCAGGGACTTTGATTTTGTCTCAAGGTATAGATAGCACATACCGATCTTGAAATTTAGATCAGCATCTTCACTGCTGGCACCACCTTCGAGGTACGCCTTCAGCGCGTTTTCATAATCTTTTTTCTCAAACAGACGATTACCCTTGTCAATAGAATTCTGTGATTGACCCGAAACCGGTATCAGCAGGCATAAAACGAGCAGTGTCAGGTAAACTAGCTTATCCATCGGATGGATAGAAATTGATTATAAAATGATTTCAAAAAATCACAGTAAATATATTGAAAAATACCCCTTAAAAATATTCTCTCTCAAGGACTTGGCGATACCGGCGGGCACTGGTCGATTGTTGCCGGTATGCTGTATATACAGCAGCTTACCGTACATTGATGTATTGAAAATAATGCGATGTAATACTGTCATAGTTAACTTCCCTCCATGTCCCTTCGCGCGGTACACTTTTTCCTTTGTAAAATATATTTTCTACAGTGCTTTTTTCTTCTCTTTGTAGCCCGGTCCGCGTACTGTTCTCCCTGGTTTTGCTCCCGTATGTTCGCCATTCTGCAAAACCTGTACTCCATTTACAAATACGTGTACCATGCCGGTAGAATATTGCTTCGGTTTTTCAAACGTTGCGTGGTCCTGAACTTTGGCCGGATCAAAAATGACGAGGTCCGCAAAGTATCCAATCTTTAAACTGCCGCGTTTTTTTATTTTCAGATTAGCAGCAGGTAACGAAGTAAGTCTTCGAACAGCTTCCTGCAGCGTAACAAGTTTTTCATCGCGCACATATTTTGCCAGCACGCGCGCAAATGTACCGTAGCTTCGCGGGTGCGCTCCCTCTTCTACATTTTTGTCATCGATCGTTTCAGAACCTCCGTCAGAGCCAAAGCTCACATACGGCAATTGCACAATGCGCTTTACATTTTCTTCGGACTGCTGATAGTACAATGCTTCAATTCTTGACTTGTCACGAACGATCAGGTCAATGACTGTCTCATCGGCATTCTTGCCATGAAGTCTTGCCACTTCATTCAGGCGTTTGCCTTTATATAGTTTATTAAGTGAATCAAGACGAAAGCCCATCAAGGCTACGTATTGAGGCTCGGAATTTTTATACGGTATACCCATCTCCATTTCGTAGAGTACTTTTTTACGAATGGCGGGTGTCTTTAATTTCTTACGCATCTCTTTCGCGCCACCTTCCTGCACCCACGTTGGTAAACGTGATGTTAGCCCGGTAGCACTCGCGGTATAGGGATACATATTGGCAGTAACTTTCAGACCTGCTTTCTGTGCACTGTCAATCTTGTTGAGCAGTGAATCAATCTTGGGCCAGTTACGCGCTATATTTATCTTCATGTGGTATATCTCGGCATGTATATTCGCCTCTTTTGCAATGCGAATGGTTTCATCAACGGCATCGAGTATAAAATCTCCTTCGCTGCGCATGTGTGTCGTATACATACCGCTATATTTCGATGCTACTTTGGCAAGTTCGATCAGCTCTTCAGTAGAGGCATAGGTAGCCGGTGCATAAATGAGCGATGTACCCAAACCCATAGCGCCTTCTTCCATAGCCTGCTGTACAAGCTGTTTCATTTGTGCGAGTTCGGCATCAGTAGGTTTACGATTGTCGTAACCCATTACATAATTTCGAACAGATGTTTGTCCAACAAAGGAAGCTACATTCGTAGAAGTACCTTTCTTCATCAGCCAGTTGAAATACCCCCCGAGTGTTGTCCAGAGACTATCAACAGCAACTTTACTTTTTCGTTTCATCGGTCCGGGCGACCACCCTTCACCGAAAACTTCCAATGTTACGCCTTGCTTGATGTCGCTCATTGAGCGGCCATCTTTCAATAAGTTTTGATCAGCCCAGCTCAGCATGTTTATAAAACCCGGAGCAACCGCTAAACCTGTAGCGTTAATTTCTTTTTTACCCGTAGCATCGGTGAGCTTACCTATAGCGGCAATGGTATCGGCCTGAATGGCTATATCGCCAACAAAAGGAGCACTGCCGGAACCATCGTAGATTGTTCCGTTTCGGATAATGATATCATACTGTTGTTTGGGCTTCTGCAAACAAGCCAGTGTTACAAAAAGACCTGCTGCGAAAAAAATGAAGTAGCGCATGTACGGGAAAAAGTATACGATGATAGTGAGGTTTCCTGAGAAAAGAAACGCAATGTAAGAAACAAACTATAGTTACTTTAAATAATTCCCAGCCTCGCAAAAATGGGGAATGATACTTTTTTACTTTCCCCTTCCGCCCAATGTTTCCGTAGAGTTTCCGCTACAGCGTCAACGGGATTTATACCTTTCTGCCGGATAAACTTTTGTGTAGACGACCAACTCTCCAGGTATCCTGTAAGATGATCCAATGTCCACTGCACATCAATGGAAAACGGTGGTGCCGGTATTTCTTCAAATGGAAACGCAATGGTTTTATACTCCTGTTCAACCAGTCTGCGGGCATCATCCCAGAACGGACCCACGGTATTGTTATAAAAATCCATGATGATGGTATCAATAGCAGGTTCGATATATAGCAGTGCATATCCCCACACGGCCAGGAGTCCGCCAGGTTTACCAATGCGTTTTACTTCGCGGTAAAAACGATCGCGATCAAACCAATGCAACGCCTGGGCTACTGTTATCAGATCAAACTGCGCATCTTGAAAAAATGTTTCTTCCGCAGGACTTACACTATACTGAATGTTGCCCGACTGAAAAGCATGATCCAGTTGTTGCTGACTGATGTCGGTAGCATATACTTCCCTGAAGTGACCCGAAAGAATTTTAGCAACCTGTCCGTTGCCGGTGGCACAGTCCCATGCTGTGTTTTTATTTTTAAGATGTTGAAAGATGAATTGATATAACGCATCCGGGTATACCGGGCGAAAGGAAGCATAGATTTTTGAGTGTCCGGAGAAGAAGTCTTTCATACAACCTGTATACGGAAGATCGAAAGGAAAGTATATCTATTCTGACAACATGACGAAAGAAAAAAGGCCCGGTATATATCGGGCCTTTACTTCTTTTTATTTTTTGATGCTTAACGCCAATTCATTCAATTGCTCTTGCGAGATAGTAGAAGGCGAATCGATCATAACATCTTTACCCGCATTGTTTTTCGGGAACGCGATAAAGTCACGAATCGAATCTACACCACCGAAGATCGAGCAAAGGCGATCAAACCCGAATGCTATACCACCGTGTGGAGGCGCACCGTATTCGAATGCTTCCATTAAGAAACCAAATTGTTTCTTCGCTTCTTCTTCGCTAAAGCCGAGGTGTGTAAACATCAGTTGTTGTGTAGCGCGATCGTGAATACGAATAGAACCACCGCCAACTTCTGTTCCGTTAATCACCATGTCGTAAGCATTGGCGCGTACTTTACCAGGATCAGTGTCTAACAAGTGTATATCTTCACGCTTCGGCGAAGTGAACGGATGGTGCATAGCATGGTAACGCTTCGTTTCCTCGTTCCACTCCAGCAGCGGGAAGTCGATTACCCACAGTGCAGAGAATTTATTTTTATCACGCAGTCCAAGTTTTTCGCCCATCAATAAACGAAGCTCATTGAGTTGTTTGCGTGTAGCGTAGGCTTCACCAGCTAATACAAGAATAAGATCACCGGGTTGTGCCTCAAACTTCGCAGCCCATGCTTTCAGATCTTCGGGAGTATAGAATTTATCTACGGATGATTTTATTGTTCCATCGGTGCGATACTGTATATATACCAGTCCTTTCGCGCCAATCTGCGGACGCTTCACAAACTCGGTAAGTTCATCAATCTGCTTGCGGGTATATTCTGAACATCCTTTTGCGTTGATACCAACAACCAGCTCGGCACTTTCAAACACCGGGAAGTTTTTGCCTTTGGTAAGTTCTGTGATCTCAACAAACTTCATGTCGAAGCGCGTGTCTGGTTTATCAGAACCATATAGTTTCATGGCATCATCGTACAACATGCGCGGTACAGAAGGTAATTCTATACCTTTTACATTCCTGAAAAGATGACGCACCAGGCCTTCAAAAGTATTCAGAATATCTTCCTGTGTAATGAAAGCCATCTCGCAGTCTATCTGCGTAAACTCGGGCTGACGATCGGCACGCAGATCTTCATCGCGGAAACATTTCACAATTTGATAATAGCGGTCAAAGCCCGACACCATCAGCAATTGTTTAAAAGTTTGAGGGGATTGAGGTAAAGCATAAAACTCACCGTGATGAATACGTGAAGGCACTACGAAGTCGCGTGCACCTTCCGGAGTTGATTTGATCAGTACCGGAGTTTCTACTTCAATAAATTCCTGGCTGTCGAGATACGCGCGTGTCTGCTGCGCCATTTTATGACGGAGCTGAAGTTTTTCACGTACCGGGTTTCTGCGCAGGTCGAGGTAACGATACTTCATACGAATATCATCGCCACCATCCGTATCATCCTCAATGGTAAACGGAGGAAGTTTAGCCGCATTGAGGATAGTAAGTTTGGAAACTTTTATTTCAATCTCACCCGTAGCGATCTTGTCGTTTTTGGAAAGACGTTCAACAACGGTTCCTTCCACCTGGAGCACATACTCGCGTCCGGTGCTGCGGGCTTCAGTCAACAAAGCAGCATCTGTTTTCCCTTCTTCAAAAATCAATTGGGTTATTCCATAACGATCGCGAAGGTCAATCCAGAGAACACTACCCTTATCGCGGAGGCGTTGTACCCATCCCGTCAGGGTTACTGGTTTGTTAACATCTGCTAATCTCAATTCACCGCAGGTGTGCGTTCTTAACATGTTAGTTTTAATTAATTTAGCCGCGAATTTAACAATACTTTGTCTCCTTGCGCGATATGCTAAAAATTAAAAGTGTAGTTCCTAACGTGTTGGTTGTGTTGGTTTTGACCTGCCTGGCAGCGGATAAACCAAAGCTTGTGAAAGTAAAGGTGAACGAAAACATCACCGTATCTATTCCGCAGGGGTGGCGCCCCATGGATGCGATGGACTTTACACAACGCTATCCTTCCGTTCGTGCTCCGCTCGCGGCCTATACCAACGAAGAGCGTGTAGTTGATTTCAGTGTAAATATTTCGGCAACACAATGGCCCGATACGAACGCTGAATTGGCAGCACAGTTCTTTAAGGCTTCCCTCATGAATACATTCGATCGTGTTGAAATGATCCAGGAAGGTATACACGAGATCAACAAAAAGAAATTTATATACTTCGAGTTTGAGTCGCGTGTTAATGGCAACCGGCAGCAGGAAGGATTTCAGGATGCTGTTGTGCGCTATACCTATATCCAGTACTTATTACAGCCGGGCAAAACGCTTGTGTTCTCGTTCAATTGCCCTAAACGTATGAAGGAACAATGGCAGCAGACTGCACGTGATATGATGAAGGCTGTTAAGGTAAAGTAATCAGGCACGCACCTGTAAAGTATAAAGATTTATTCTCACGCAGCTTTCTGCTTTTGCACGAAGCGTTTAGTTTTGCCACCTGGATTATGGAATTATATACCGATGAGTATTTCATGCGCGAAGCATTGAAGGAAGCTGCCAAGGCTTTTGATATAGGTGAAGTACCGGTAGGTGCTGTAGTGGTTAGTAATAACAGAATTATAGCACGCGCGCATAACCAGACTGAAAAACTTACGGATGCCACAGCGCATGCTGAGATGCTGGCGATAACGGCTGCTGCCAATTACCTGGGCTCGAAATACCTGAGCGAGTGCACGCTATATGTAACCCTCGAGCCATGCGTGATGTGTGCCGGCGCGCTGCATTGGACACAACTGGAAAAGCTGGTGTTTGGTGCTTCGGATATACAGCGCGGCTATAGCATGGTAAGTACACCGTTGCTGCATCCGCGAACGGAGGTGGTTAAAGGTATAAAAGCAGATGAGTGTAAGAAATTCATAACCGATTTTTTTAAAAGGATCAGAAATTAATTAGTACAAATGGAAATAAAAGGAAAAGTAGTTCAACTGCTACAGTTGCAAACCGGACAAGGCAAGAAAGGCCCGTGGAAGAAACAGGAATTTATTATTGAAACGCAAGGCCAATATCCTAAAAAAGTATGCCTGTCTGCATGGGGCGATAAAGTAGATCAGTATAATTTATCTATAGGAGATGAAGTATCCGTATCGGTTGATCTGGAAAGCAGAGAGTATAACGGCCGTTGGTATACCGAAGCACGTGCATGGAAACTGGAGAAAAGCGGAGGCAGCAGTCGTGCGAACAGCAATACACCTCCTGTGGGAGATGAACCTTTCTATGCCGATAACAGTCCCTCAGACGACCTGCCGTTCTAACCAGGCACGGTATATTTCGGTATAACCATAAAAAATATTCGTATAATCATAATACAGGTGAAATTTTCTCGGTAAGGTTATGGTTGTATATTTGATTTTACACATGTTCAACCTATAAATTCAGTACTATGGCTTTTACATTGCCCGCGCTGCCGTATGCAGCTAATGCTCTTGAACCTCATATCGATGCAAAGACGATGGAGATACACCACGGCAAGCATCACAATGCGTATGTAACCAACCTCAACAATGCTATCGCTGGTACAGATGCTGAGAAGCTTAGCCTTGAAGAGATCAATAAAAATATCTCCAAGTATCCTGTAGCAGTTCGTAACAACGGTGGTGGTCACTATAATCACAGCTTGTTCTGGACTATACTCGGTCCGAATGCAGGTGGTGCTCCAACCGGTGCGTTGGCAGATGCTATCAATGCTACCTTCGGTAACTTCGATGAGTTCAAAACTAAATTTGCTGCTGCTGCTGCCGGACGTTTCGGTTCAGGATGGGCTTGGTTGATTGTTGACGGAAGCAAAAAACTTCAGATCACTTCAACGCCTAATCAGGACAACCCACTGATGGATGTTGCAGAAGTAAAAGGAACTCCTATTCTCGGACTCGATGTTTGGGAACACGCTTACTACCTGCACTACCAGAACCGCAGACCTGACTATATCACTGCTTTCTGGAATGTGATTAACTGGAGCGAAGTAGCGAAGCGTTTTGACGCTGCTAAATAAGCGCTCGGTGTTGAGACATATATTGCAAAGGCTTCCGCATGGAGGCCTTTGCTTTTAGATGATAGCTATAATTTTATCAGCATTATATCAGATATGTCTGATTTTTTAAGACTATTCTGAGAAGGGCGGATCGGTATATCTGATGATATATATCAGGATCTTCACGTTGTATGGTATAACACCTCTGAAAAGCCCTCTAAAACCTTCAAATTCTTTTAATTACAGTGATTGAAATGATTTTGTAAAATCAGGGAATTGCTGATTCCTATTGATGGGTGATTTATCATATTAGTATCAGGTTATAGGACAGGTTAAAAGTTGTACCACCAAAATAAAGATCTATGAATCTGATCATGGCATTTTTCACAGCAACGTTTTTGCTCTTCAACAATGGCACTGCTGTTAAGACTAACGTTGACAAAACAATGAATCACACCGTTGCTGCTTCGACCAGTAATAAAAGTAGATTTTTGATAGAAGCCGGTAAGTCAGTTGTTGTAAAAGAGAATTGTAACATCGGCCCTAATACCATCCTGGAAGTGCGCGGCAGTCTGCTCGTTGAAGGCGACCTTGTTATTCGCCAGGATCTTGAATTGATTATAGCCGGTGAAGGCAAACTTATCGTGAAAGGTGATGTTAACAGTCTGTCGCTTGCGTTAAAAACTATCCAGGTGCTCGATCGTGGTGAGTTTACGATAGAAGGAACATTCAATGCCAACGAGAATACAAAAATTACCACATTAGGTAATGGGTTTATCACGGCTAATCGTGTAGTAGCCAGCAGTAAAGCGGAGCTATCAGGCACCGGCCAATTCATAACCTCGGCATGTGCGTGTGACGAAGGTATCAATTGTGATTTTTGCAAAACGTCTGCTATATCCAGACGCTCTAAATAAGACATCAGATTTTTTCATTGGGCTATAGCGGGTATACATTACCTTGCCGTTATTCAGGTAAATAATTTTTTATAAAGGCTTCCGGAATGGAAGCCTTTTGTTTTTATCTTGAACGGAATTCAGATTGCACCATGAGTCTTTCGAAAACAGGTATACCCGTATGTGTATTCGCGCTCGGTATACTTTTATCCTGCCAGTCTAAAATGACCAACGACAAACTTCGGGAAAATATAAAATATGCACTGCAGGAGCAGCCGGGTATATATGCGGTAGCCTTTAAAGATCTTGATACAGGTGAGGAGATACTGATCAACGAACGCGAGACTTTTCATGCTGCCAGTACGATGAAGACACCCGTACTCATTGAAATATGCAGACAGGTAGTGGCTGGTAAATTTTCGCTTGCAGATTCCATCGTTGTTCACAATGAATTTAAAAGTATAGTCGATAGCAGTCTATTTACGTTGGATAAGAACGAAGACAGTGAACAGGAACTGTACAACCACATAGGCGAGAAGCGTTCTATCTCTTCACTCGCATACGATATGATTATCGCGAGCAGCAACCTGGCTACCAATATGATGATCGAGCTGGTAGATGCCCGCAACGTCACACAAACCATGCGTAGCCTCGGAGCGAAAGATATACAGGTACTGCGCGGTGTGGAGGATTCCAAAGCATTTCAGCAAGGACTCAATAATACAACAACGGCATACGACCTGATGGTGATCTTCGAAAAGATTGCCAAAGGGGAAGCGGTAAATGCCGAAGCATCGCAGATCATGATTGATATACTGCTCGATCAGAAATTCAATGAAATTATACCGGCTAAATTACCAAAGGATGTAAAAGTGGCACACAAGACCGGCAACATCACCGGTGTAAATCACGACTCTGGAATTATATTTCTCCCGGACGGACGGAAATATATATTAGTACTGCTATCCAAAGAAGCAACTAATGAGAAGGCTGCGATAGAGGCGATGGCTTCGGTGTCGGGGATGGTTTATGATTTTGTTGTAAGAAGTAAGAAGTAAGAAGTAAGAAGTAAGAAGTAAGAAGTAAGAAGTATCTTGCCAGGGATATTGTTTTAATAGAATGAAATTTAAAATAGGTTCGAATTCGGTGCGTGGTCTTGTGCTAAATATAGGCTTGGTGCTTGTGTTACTGGGATTGATGTCATTTGTGTTTTTTAATAAGGTGATGCCGTATGTCACCAATAAGAATAAGGTGGTGACAGTTCCTGATCTGAGGGGGATGACAAACACGGAAGCCATTCGATTTTTAGAAGCACGGCAACTTCAATATGAGTTCGGTGATTCTTTGTTTCGTGCAGATGTTGATCCTTTGGTAGTTCTGGATCAGTATCCAAAGGCAAATTCGAAAGTAAAGGTATATCGGAAGATAAAGCTCAACCTTAATGCCGCCACACCACCGCTTGTTGCTTATCCCGACTTGAACGGATTTACCTATCAATTTGCAAAGCAGCAATTAGAATCATTAGGACTTGGCATTGGACACATCGACTACAAAGTTGATATAGCAGTTAATGCTGTTTTGGAGTCACAGGTAGCCGGTAAAAATATATTGCCCGGGCAGCGAGTATCAAAGGGGACTGTTGTTGATTTAGTAATAGGAATGCCTGAAGACAAATTTGAGACATTGAGCGATTCGATAACGAATCAATAATTCTCTTTTTTGAGAATGATGCTATCCATTACTGCCTCCGGATAATATATACTATACCGGCACGAATGGAGAACTCGCCTTTAAAATAGAAATCACCGATGGCCTCAAATTTCAGCGATGCATTGATGGGGCTGGTCCAGCCGCCACCAATCGAAAAATCATTTTCACCCACCAGTGCCCGGGCACGCAGAAATGCTTCTTCTACCGGGTACCAGCGTATGCCGGGCACAAGACTCACACCATCGGATGTCCATACCTCCATACCGCCGGTTATTGTAAAGCTTCGTGTAAAAAAGTAGTTTCCTTCGAGTCCGATCTGTGCTTTGTTAAAGATCGTGTTGTTGTCGGTCTTCATCAGGTCAGCACTGAGCCCGATAATAATATCTTTAGGAAGCTGCGAAAAAGAGGATATAGCAATAAACAGGAGCGGAACGGTCAGGAGTTTTCGAATCATAAATAATCTACGGCTGCAAATATAGCAGTTCGCTATTCACAATAAGAGATCAATCGCCCAATGGTTTGCAAGTCCTGTTGAACCATACTGAAAATACAATTATACTTGCACCCGTATTGGTTTTTATCATGTGCAAGGCATGATAAGATTAAAAGGGAATTCCGGTGTAAATCCGGAGCAGTTCCCGCTACTGTAATCCCGACTTCACGATTGAAGTCTGTGTTTTTGCAAACGAAAGTCATTGTTCACAAGGCTGAATGAGAAGGCAAGCAAAAGCAGGGAAAGCCAGGAGACCTGCCACTACATAAACTTACTATTCAATGCTTCGGGTAAAAAGCAGTGAATGTGACTTCGGTCTGTGATTGCTCTTCTGCAGTCATCATGCCTCTGATCTCATTCCGCATTTTACTCTTTTTTCACAAACCCTTTAAAACCTTTGTAATGAAAAAGGAGAGTAAACTATGGGCAGTTACGTTGATTGCCCTTTACATGGTGGCACCTGCCTACACAAACGCACAACAGGATTCATCACGAGTGTCCAGTCTGGACGAAGTAGTTATAACGGCTACAAAATTTCCAAAGAGCCAGAGTGAAACTGGTAAAGTATTAACCGTTATCGATAGCGAGCAATTGAGTCGCAGTGCCGGTAAAGATTTGTCGCAGGTACTGAATGAGCAGGTAGGTATAGTTATAGCTGGAGCCAACAGTAATCCTGGTAAAGATAAATCAGTATACCTGCGTGGTGCGAAGAGTGAATATACTTTGGTGTTGTTGGATGGTATACCGTTGAACGACCCGAGCAGCATTGGCGGAGGTGCATTTGATCTGCGTATGCTCCCCATCGATCAGATTGAACGCATCGAAATTCTGAAAGGAAGTCAGTCAACCCTGTATGGAACCGATGCTATAGCCGGTGTTATCAACATCATAACGAAAAAGAAAGGCGACAAACCCGTTGGCGTCTCCGGTGTATTAAGTTACGGAACGTATAACACGAAGAAGGCAAACGTGGTAGTGGCTGGTACTACAAATCTTATCGACTATAATGTTGGCTATACCTATATGAAAACGGATGGCATAAGCGAGGCTAAAGACACAACCAATAGTGCCGGCTTTGATAAAGATGGATACGACCAGAATACAGTTCAGGCAAATATAGGATTCAAGCCTGTGGATAACGTGTCCATTCGTCCGTTTGTTCGCTATAGCAAGTTCGATGGTAAATATGATGCAGGCGCGTTTCAGGATGAAAAGAACTCAGGCTATAAATCTGAATTTTTCAATGCAGGTCTAAACAGTCAGATAGCATTTTCAAAAGGTGCACTGAATATTCAGTATGGCTATAATAAAATTGGACGTGATTATACACAACCCGATTTTGTTAACCCGGCTATAATTGGCACAACTTCCTATACCGGTAAGTTTCACAATGCCGAAGCATTTGTAAACTACGCTCTCGCAGAACATTTTCAATTATTGGGCGGAGTGAACTACCAGAATCAGAAAATGACAGTTGAGGGATTGGAAGCTCCTAAGGAATCTTCGCTCAATACGCTGAGTCCGTATGCTTCATTTTTTGTAAATAATTTGCAAGGTTTTTCTGCAGAGCTGGGCGGGCGATTCGTGCATCACTCACAATTTGGTAATACGTTTATATATAGTATAAATCCATCGTACCTCATCAATCGAACAATTAAGTTGTTTGCCAATTACTCAACCGGATTTAAAGCACCGGTAATCGATCAGTTATACAACGCGAGCTATGGCAATGAAAATCTCAATCCTGAAAAAAGTAAAAACTTTGAAGCCGGTGTTGACTTTGCTGTGTTAAGCAACAAGTTGAATTTAAGAGCTACAGCATTTTCCAGGAAAATTCAAGATGCTATCGTCTTTACGTTCCCTGCTGGCTATGTTAATATGGACAAGCAAAACGATAAAGGTGTAGAGGTAGAAGCAGAGTTTGCTGTTACCGATAAGCTAAAACTGAAAGCATTCTATGCGTATGTAGATGGTGAACTGACAACAAAACTTACCGAGACGCGCGACACAACCTATAATAACCTGATCAGAAGACCAAAACATTCGGTGGGTATAAATATAGGATACGCTGTAACCGATAACTTCTATGTAAGTGCCAACCTGAAGACATTTGCCAAGCGTAATGATCTTTTCTTTAACCCGGTAACGTTTAACAACGACCTGGTTTCCATGGATGCCTATAAACTCCTCGATGTATACGCCGAGTATAAATTACTGCAAGGGAAACTGAAGGTGTTTGCAGATGCACGTAACCTGCTGGACGAAAACTACTACGAAACCTACGGCTATACTACCATGGGCTTCAATATTAATGCAGGTGTCTCCTTTGGTTTTTAGTACCTGCTGAATAGCTTAGCGTGCTGTAACTATTATCATGGAAGTATGATCGTTCTTGTTACCGGAGGAGCCCGCAGTGGAAAGAGCCGATATGCCCAGCAGCACGCTAAGCAATTACACACCAACCCGGTGTACGTTGCAACGGCACGGGTATGGGACGATGACTTTAAGCAACGCATCGTACGCCACCAGCAGGAGCGAGGCCCGGAGTGGAGCAACTTTGAAACAGAGAAATATGTAAGCGCGCTTCCTCTCACGAATAGAGTTGTTGTGATCGATTGTGTTACGCTCTGGCTCACGAATTTCTTTGTCGATCATCAGCAAAATATAGAGCGTGCCTTACGCGAATTTCAGCAGGAGATAGACAAACTCGAAGCGCAGCAAGCTACGTTTATTATCATTACCAACGAGATCGGTATGGGCCTGCATGCCGATACCGAGGTAGGTCGCAAGTTTGTTGATCTGCAAGGGTGGGCCAATCAATATATAGCATCAAAAGCTGACGAAGTAATTTTTATGGTATCAGGTATACCGTTACAAGTAAAACCGGCAAAAGTTTAAAGCAATGAAGAAGTTTAAAATCAACCCGATCGGTACTGCGCTGCAGAAAGAACTGCAACATAAAATAGATCAGAAGACAAAACCACTGGGCGCGCTCGGCCGATTGGAAGAGCTCGCGTTACAGATAGGTTCTATTCAGCAAACACTTACACCGTCATTGTCCAATCCGCATATACTTGTTTTTGCCGGCGATCACGGTATAGCAGAAGAAGGCGTGAGCGCTTACCCGCAGGAAGTAACGTGGCAGATGGTGATGAACTTTATACAAGGCGGTGCCGCTATAAATGTATTCTGCCGCCAGCATAACATCACACTACACGTAGTGGATGCCGGTGTAAACTATGATTTTCCGCAGGATCTGGAAGGACTGATCCATAACAAAGTAGCCAAAGGCACTGCCAATTTTGCGAAAGGTGCTGCGATGACAATTGCACAGGCGCAACAATGCATAGATTCGGCTGCACGTATAGTCGAAGCTATACATACAAAAGGTTGCAATGTGATTGGCTTTGGCGAGATGGGTATAGCGAATACAACTGCAGCCAGCGCGTTGATGAGTTTATTTTGTGATATACCGGTAGCACAATGTGTAGGGCGAGGCACAGGACTAAACGACACGGCACTGCAACACAAAATCGATGTAATTACCGAAGCCCTTAAGCGGCATAACCGATACGATACACCACTCGCACAACTTGCTGCTTTTGGTGGTTTTGAAATTGCACAGATAGCCGGAGCGATGTTGCAGGCAGCCGAGCTTGGAATGGTTATACTTGTGGATGGCTTCATCGCGACATCAGCATACCTCGTAGCACAGGCTATTGAACCTGCGATAAAAGATTACTGTATATTCTGCCATCAGTCGCAGGAGCGTGGCCATACCTTAATGTTGCAGGCGTTGGATGTAAAACCATTTCTAGATCTGAACATGCGCCTTGGGGAAGGCACGGGAGCAGCAGTAGCCTATCCGTTGTTGCAGTCCGCAGTGGCGTTCCTGAATCAGATGGCCAGCTTTGAGTCAGCCAGCGTAAGCGAGGGAACGCAAAAGGGTGTTAAAGTCTGATTAGACATTCGTTACTATATTTATACATGTGATACGCGAATTGCATTTATTCCTCACTGCTGTTATGTTCTATACGCGCATACCTGTGCCGCGTTGGGTAGATCATGATGCGAATAATCTTAATGCTGCCACGCGTTATTTCCCGTTCATAGGATATATCGTAGCGACTGTATCGTGGTTGGTATATATAGGGTGCCGGTATATATTTTCTGTTGAGATCAGTGTGATCATGTCTGTACTCACAGGGGTGTTGCTAACCGGTGCTTTTCACGAAGACGGACTGGCAGACGTATGCGATGGTTTTGGAGGTGGCTGGACAAAAGAAAAAATCTTGTCCATTATGAAAGATAGTCGCGTGGGAACCTACGGTGTTATCGGGTTGATTTTTATTCTCGCATTGAAGTTTTTTTCACTCGTTCAAATCAGCTCGTTTGATGTTTATTACTTTGGGTTAGTGTTGCTAGCAGCACATTCACTCAGCCGTGTTGCAGCAGTATTCATTATTTATACTGCTATATATGCCCGCGAAGATGCCGACAGCAAAGCGAAGCCGGTCGCACAAAAGTTGAGTACTGGTAACTTGCTGGGGGCGACTCTGTGGATAGTACCTCCGATCATTGGGCTTGTATATTTAAACCCTGCATTTTTGTTAGTCATCGTGCCGGTCATATGCGTCACGGTATATCTGCGCTGGTACTTCCTGAAATGGATTGGCGGCTATACGGGCGATTGCCTCGGTGCCACGCAGCAGATAAATGAAGTTGTTATATATATGAGTCTGCTCACGATATGGAGATTCACATAATCCGCCATACAGCGCCTGATGTACCGAAGGGTGTTTGCTATGGCTATACCGATATACCGTTGCTGCCTTCGTTCGCGGAAGAAACGCAAGCTATACTTTCGGCTATACCCGATGATATAGAGATGATCTATACCAGTCCGTTAAGTCGCTGCAGAAAACTGGCAGATAAACTTTCTGAAGCGAAGCGCGCCCCCATACAAGAAGATATTCGCCTCAAAGAACTCAACTTTGGTCATTGGGAAATGCAGCGTTGGGAAGATATAGATTCAGCATCACTCCTGAAGTGGATGAGTAATTATGAAGAAGAGTGCTGTCCTAACGGAGAGTCATACCGGCAACTGGTGAACCGGGTAGCTGATTTTCTCACATCCATTTCACACACCGATTATAAAAGAATAGCAGTTGTTACGCACGGAGGCGTTATCAAGGCGATGCATGCGCTGATCGACAAACTTACCCTAAAAGACGCCATGGCTCGTCATGCCGTTTATGGCGAGATCACGATTTTCAACCTCTGAAAAATTTTTTCTGAAAAAATCATCCCGTTTGAACCATTTACTCCGTAGGTTTGTACTGTAATAAATAATATTACAGAATGAACAACGGACGATTTTCCATTTCTCTCCATATTCTGACCTTGCTGGACAGTTTCCCGGACGAGTTGGTATCGTCTGAGTTTCTGGCGGGAAGTATCAATATTAACCCGGTGCTGGTTCGTAAAGAGATCAGTAACCTGAAGAAGCATGGTTTGGTAGCAAGCAAGGAAGGGAAGGCCGGTGGTTTTATGTTGGGCAAGCCATCCAGGCAGATACGTCTTTCCGATATATATAAGGCGGTACGCCAGGCTCCTATACTCGGACAAACGCGGAATAGTCCGAATCCGAAATGCCTGATCGGAAAACAAATCAATAAACACCTGGTAAATCTTTTTGACGAAGCGGAAGAAGCATTGATCAAAAAACTGGATAAGACAACGCTGGCTGATTTTACCAATCGCTTCTCGTAAATTTTTTTTGATTTAAACTGTAACAAAAAACATTACAATAAACTAACCATTTAAATTTTATAACTATGAAAATTGCAGTGATCGGAGCTTCCGGATTTGTAGGCTCACACATCGTAACCGAAGCATTAGACCGTGGCCACCAGGTAACAGCTATTGCCCGTAACACCGACAATATAAAGACACAACATGCCAACCTCACGGTAAAGAAGGGCGATGCCTTTAATCCAGACGAGATTGCCAAACTGGTAAGCGGTCATGATGTTGTTATCAGTGCCTATAATGCAGGCTGGCAGAATCCGAATCTCTATGAAGATTTCATCAAAGGTTCTCAAGCTGTACAACAAGGCGTAAAGAAATCAGGCGTTAAACGGTTTATCGTGATTGGCGGTGCGGGTAGCCTGGAGGTTGCGCCTGGAGTTCAATTGGTAGATTCGCCTCAATTTCCGGCTGAGTGGAAACCCGGAGCACTGGCCGCACGCGAATACCTCAACATCATTCGTAAAGAAGAAGAACTCGATTGGACATTCTTCAGTCCGGCAATCGAAATGCACCATGGTATAAAAGATGGCCGCACCGGTAAATATAGACTTGGCACCGATCAACCTGTATTCGATGACAAAGGCGTAAGCCGTCTTTCGCCTGAAGACCTGGCTGTTGTGCTTGTAGATGAACTCACGAACAAGAAGTTCATTCGTAAGCGCTTTACGGCAGCATACTAAATTAGCTGTGAGCTTGGAGCTGCGAGCCGCGAGGAGTGGCCGCTGGCTTCAGGCTGCCGGAAGAGTATGGTAAAGTCTTAGAGGTATACTATCAAGACGAGGTAATTTTACTTTTCGAAAGGTAGCAGTCACGCTTAAGTTAAGTTTCACAAAACCAGCAGCTGGTAGCTAGCAGCTAGCAACTCTTTCAACATGGCATCTATAGCTTACAAAACGCTCGCCATCGATGGCGTCAATATTTTTTATCGCGAGGCAGGTTCGAGTTCTAACCCCGTGATACTTTTGCTACATGGGTTTCCGTCTTCGTCACATATGTATCGGGATTTGATGAATGACCTGGCCGATCGGTATTATCTCATTGCTCCGGATTATCCCGGCTTTGGCAATAGCGATATGCCGGATCGTGACAAGTATACCTATACATTTGATAATCTCTCGGTAACGATCGAGAAATTTATCGATGCGTTGAAACTTACGCGGTTCAGTTTGTATATGCAAGACTATGGATCCCCGGTAGGGTATAGAATTGCTGTGCGAAGACCCGAGCTTATTGAAGCGCTGATTATTCAAAACGCCAACGCATACGAAGAAGGTATCGGTCCGGCTATAGATGATGGTAAACGCTTCTGGGCGAATCGTAATACTGAAACGGAAAACGCCATGCGAAATATACTGACAGCCGAAGGGACCAAGTTTCAGTATATAGATGGTGTTGAAGATGTGCAGAAGATAAGTCCGGATGCATACCGGTATGACCAGTTGTTTCTGGATCGTCCGGGGAACAAAGAGATTCAGTTAGATTTACTATACGACTATCGTAACAACCTCACACTATATCCGGTTTGGCAGAAATATCTGCGCGAGCATCAACCGCGCACATTAATTACCTGGGGAAAGAACGATGCTATGTTTACAGAGAAAGGCGCACTGGCCTATAAAAAAGATCTTCCGAAAGCAGAAATACATTTGTTGAATACGGGGCATTTTGCGTTGGAGGAGTTTCATACGGAGATAGCTGCGTACATAGATAACTTTTTAAAAGCTGCGAGTTTATAGCTGCGAGCTGCGAGTTTTTGTTTTTCGATTAATCTACGGGTGCGACTCTTTAGTTATTTGTCAAACTGCTAGTAGCTGAAGGCTGGCAGCTCGCAGCTCATTTCCGTGTACCCCGTGCGTTGTGAGAAGATCGTTGTAGACGTAATCTATAATTCCTGGTATACATAAAATTTATATCACTCATCTGCGTCTATCGCTACACGGACTTTTAAAATTACCAGGACTCTCTGAACCATTGAGCTTGTATTTCGGGCGATGGAACGGGCAGTCCAGGTTCTTTTTGAGGTGCTTCAGTATTATTTTTTTATGACGCGTGAACTTTTTCCTGACAATTTCGAATTATGAGTATTCAGGCGGATTGAATTGAGGGGAAGTTTGTAATTAATTGTCTAGATCACTATGCAGAACTTTACCGATACTATCATTCCAGTATATAACCTTCGTGCTTGTACGGGAGCAACAGACTTTGCTATCATGCGTATGGAGCCCTTCGAAGTGTTAGGCAAGCTACAGGTTCCTCACCGCCAGGAAGGTTATAACATCACATTATTACTACAAGGTAAAGTTACCCGCTATATCGATTTCGAACGATATGTTATTGATGCCCCTGCACTTATATCAGTGGGGCCGGAGCAAGTCCATCAATACGAATGTGCTGAGGATGCACAGATGATTTGTATATCATTCAGCAGTGATTTCCTGATACATGAAATGCGCGGCTGGGTAATGTGCTGGGAGTGCATGTTTGGCCACGTTGTAATGGATATGGATGATGATTCGCTGCGGGAGTTACTGGTATATACCGACCTGATGATGGAGGAGTTTCACAGTAACAAACCGAAGAAGGATGTAGTGATCCGTAATCTTTTGAACGCCTTTATCGTTTGCAGTGCGCGTATGCGCAATACTAGTCTGCCGGTATTGAATATGGATGCTATGCAGAACAGGCTCGTACAGCAATTCAAAGTATTGGTCGATACACATTTCCGTGATAAGTCACAGGTAGCGCAGTATGCCGACATGCTATATATAACACCCGGACATTTAAATGATGTCATTAAAGAAACGGTGAATAAAACTGCCAAGCAGGTAATTGATGAAAAGCGTGTAACCGAAGCAAAACGATTATTATTCTGGGGTAACTATAGCTTGAAAGAAATTGCAAGTCATCTTAACTTTGAAGACGATGCATACTTCAATCGCTTCTTTAAAAAGCATACAGGCCATACACCATCACTCTTTCAGCGGACAATCCGGGAAAAGTACAATTAATACCGGGATATGGTAAGTTAATAAATCTGTGCTGAGGCTAACTTTGTTTCACCAATCACGTTCAGAATGAACATATATAGTGAAAAAAGTAAAACCTTTTCTCACACTTCTTCGTGAAAGACTTCCTTCTGGTGCTGCAGGGGAAACTAATAAATAGATTTAATGATGATTGTTTTGAAATGGCGAACGAGGGTTAGCTAAACCTTCATTCACCCAAACCTAAATTATTTTTTTACTGTGTATATAAATGAGATGTATATGAAAAGGTCAAGTCACAATTCTGTAACCAAAATGATGACGGTGCTCGGTAGCATCGGTCTCGTAGTCATATTAAATAGTTGTACAACGTCATCCGGTAACTCAGGTGGTATGCAAATGCCTACGCCAACATTACCGGTAATTTCTGTTAGCAACCAGGCGGCTACAACATTTCTTGAGTTCCCCTCTACTATAGAAGGTAAAGTAAATGTTGAGATCAGACCGCAGGTAAGCGGATACCTCGAGCGTATTTATGTAGACGAAGGCGCTTATGTGCGCGTAGGCCAACCGTTGTTTGGTATCAACGACCAGCCGTACCGCGAACAAAATGCCAATGCACATGCAGCGATGCTCGCAGCGCAGGCAAACGTGGAGAAAGCACAACTCGAAGTTGATCGCCTTACACCGCTTGTGAAAAACAATGTAGTGTCTGAGATTCAGTTAAAGTCTGCTGAAGCAAGTCTTCAGACTGCCAAAGCAAATCTCGCGCAGGCAAAGGCACAAGCCGGTAACACACAGATCAGCCTCGGCTATACGGTAGTGAAAGCTCCCGTAAGCGGATATATAGGACATATACACCATCGCCTCGGAAGTCTGGTAGGCAGAGGTGAAGATCTTCCACTCACAGTATTGTCGGATGTAAATGAAGTATATGCATACTTCTCTATGAGCGAGATCGACTTCCTTCAATTCAAAGCGCGCACGCAGGGCAATACACTGGAAGAGAAGATCAAGAATCTTCCTGCCGTAGAATTGATGCTGGCAGACGGAAGCGCCTATACCGAAAAAGGTAAAGTAGAAACCGTAGAAGGTCAGTTCGATAAAACAACCGGTGCGATCAGTTTCCGTGCAACCTTCCCGAATGCAAAAGGATTGCTACGCTCCGGTAATACAGGTCGCGTACGTATACCAAGTGTACACGACAACGCGCTGGTAGTTCCGCAGGAAGCAACATTCGAACTGCAGGATAAAGTACTGGTGTTTGTGTTGGCAGATAGTAACAAAGTAGTAAGTCGTCCCATACAGGTAGAAGGTCAAACCACCAACTATTACTTTGTGAAAGACGGTTTGAAAACAGGCGACAAGATCGTTTACTCGGGTCTGAGCCGCTTGCGCGATGGTGCTGTGATCAACCCACAGCCATTGTCACTCGACAGTTTGCTGAAATCAAAGCCCCTTTAATTCCATCATTTAAAGAAGGCGTGAAGTAAATTTTTATACAAAGCCGGGTGGTATAAATCACCCGGTCACTAAAACTCTGTCTTATGTTAAAAGTATTTATAGAGCGGCCGGTGCTGGCCACCGTTGTGTCGATCATCCTCGTGTTACTCGGAGGACTCTCGCTGATGAACCTGCCCGTAACACAATTCCCGGATATAGCTCCGCCCAGTATACAGGTGGCAGCGGTATATCCCGGTGCTAACGCTGAAGTGGTAGCGCGTTCAGTAGCCACTCCGATAGAAGAGGCTGTGAACGGTGTGGAGAACATGACGTATATGACGTCTACCTCCAACAACGATGGTTCCATGATCCTTACAGTATATTTCAAGCTGGGCACGGATCCTGATCTCGCTGCGGTAAACGTTCAGAATCGCGTATCAAAAGCTACAAGCTTGCTGCCGGCTGAAGTTGTACAGGCCGGTATATCTACGCAGAAGCAGCAGAACAGTATGATCATGGTGACGAACCTGGTGAGTGATGAGAAAATGTACGATGAGACATTCCTTCAGAACTATGCCAAGATCAATATTATACCAGAAATACAACGTGTACCCGGTGTAGGACAAGCCATGGTATTCGGTTCGAAAGATTACTCGATGCGTATCTGGCTGAAGCCCGATCGTCTTACTTCGTATGGATTGTCGGTGCAGGAAGTACTCAATGCTATACGCGAACAAAACGTGGAAGCTGCTCCCGGACGTTTCGGTGAAAACAGCCGTGAATCATTCGAGTATGTTATCAAGTATAAAGGTAAACTCAATGAAGGCAAGCAATACGAAGACATCATTCTGCGCGCTGACGCTGATGGTTCTGTACTTCGACTGAAAGATGTAGCCAAGGTTGAACTGGGTTCCTATACCTATAACCAGAACACAACCGTTAACGGTAAATTCGGTATCGGTATAGCGATCTTCCAGACTGCCGGCTCGAACGCAAATGATATTCAGACATCCATCAACGAACTGATGGAGAAAGCAAAGTTAAATTTTCCACAAGGCGTATCGTACTTTAATATATATAGTACAAAAGAATACCTCGATGAATCGATCGACCAGGTAATTGAAACACTGCTGGAAGCATTCGTACTTGTATTTATAGTTGTATTTATATTCCTGCAGGATTTCCGTTCAACACTGATCCCTGCTATAGCGGTGCCGGTAGCGATCATCGGTACATTCTTCTTCATGCAGTTGTTTGGTTTTACCATCAACCTGTTAACATTGTTTGCCCTGGTACTTGCCATTGGTATTGTGGTGGATGATGCGATTGTGGTAGTGGAAGCGGTGCACTCGAAGATGCAGCTTACAAAGTTGAGTCCGAAGAAAGCGACCGTTCAATCCATGAGTGAAATTTCAGGAGCGATCGTGTCAATTACTTTGGTGATGTCGGCCGTGTTTATACCCGTAGGTTTTATGCAAGGTCCGGCCGGTGTATTTTACAGACAGTTTGCCTTTACACTGGCGATCGCGATTGTGATCTCAGCTGTAAACGCGTTAACGTTAAGTCCTGCACTTTGCGCGCTCTTCTTAAAATCAGAACATCACGATGATGAACATGCACATGCTAATGATAAGTGGAGCACACGTTTCTTCCGTTCATTCAATGTAGGCTTCAATGCCATGACGGAAAAATACCTGCGTAGTGTAAACTTCCTGGTGAAACATAAGTGGATCACGGTCGGAGGATTGGCTATAGTTACTGCTGCAACGGTATGGATGCTGCGTACAACACCTACAGGATTTATACCAAATGAAGACCAGAGCTTCTTTGTATACTCCATCACACTACCTCCGGGTTCATCACTGCAACGCACACGCGAAGTGGTGAATAAAGTGGAGAACATGATGTCGGAGCTGGAAGCGACCAATCATTACCTCAGCGTATCCGGCTTGAATATCATTACATCATCCATCAGCTCGAACTATGCGGTGGGATTTGTAAAGATGAAACCACACGATGAACGCGGACAAGTAAAAGATATAAATGCCATCATGGGTATGGTACAAGGCAAGCTGTCAACGATCAGCGAAGCCGATATATTTACCTTTACCATGCCGACTGTACCAGGTTTCAGTAACATGGCAGGTTTTGAATTTATACTTCAGGATCGCACCGGAGGTTCTCTCAATAAACTGAATGAGACAACACAAGGTTTGATCGGAGCATTGATGCAACGTCCGGAGATTGCCTATGCATTCACGACATTCAACACTGCGAACCCGCAGTATATGTTGAATGTGGATGAGAAGAAAGCAAAACAACTCGGTGTATCGGTGAGCGATGTATTAACAACACTCCAGGTATACTACGGAAGTACATTTGCATCTGACTTCAACCGCTTTGGTAAATTCTACAGAGTAATTATGCAGGCAGAAGCGCCTTTCCGCGATGATCCGAATTCATTGAAAGGTATGTTTGTGAAAAACTCATACGGAGAGATGGTGCCGCTGAGTACACTGGTACAACTTGAAAGAGTGTATGGACCTGAGACCGTAACGCGTAACAACTTGTTTACAGCCGTTACTATCAACGGTGTGCCGAAACCAGGCTATAGCTCCGGTGACGCGATCAAAGCAGTAGAAGAAGTAACTGCACAATATTTACCACGTGGCTATAGCTACGAGTGGACCGGTATGACCAAAGAAGAAATTGCTTCGGGTGGTCAGGCAGGTTTTATCTTTGCCTTGTGTCTCATCTTCGTATACTTCCTGCTCGCAGCGCAGTATGAAAGCTATATATTACCGCTGTCGGTTATACTTTCCATACCGCTGGGTATATTCGGAGTATTTCTCTTTATAAACCTGTTTGGTATCGATAATAATATATATGTACAGGTAGGGTTGATCATGCTCATAGGCTTGCTCGCGAAGAACGCCATTCTGATCGTAGAGTATGCGGTACAAAGACGAAGAAGCGGAATGGACTTGCTGGCATCTGCTATAGAAGCATCCAAGCTTCGTCTGCGCCCGATTCTGATGACGTCATTCGCCTTTATCGTTGGTTTGTTACCACTGATGCGTGCCAATGGTGCATCCGCATTGGGTAACCGCTCGATCAGTACAGGTGCTGCCGGTGGTATGTTAACGGGTGTATTGCTGGGTATATTTGTTATACCGGTACTCTACATCATCTTCCAATACCTGCAGGAAAAGGTGAGCGGTCCAAAGACAGAAGAAGATACCATCACCGAATAATCGTAACAGTTTTAATTATAAAAGAATCATGCATAGTAACCGATTTATATATAGTGGTATAGGTGTTGTGCTGTTTGCCGTTATCCTGGCAGGATGTTCTGTAGGAAAAAATTACAAGCGTCCCGATCTCAAAGCGCCACAACAGTTCGGCACAACGGCACCGGTAGGCGACAGCAGTGTTGCTACCAAATCGTGGAAGGAATTCTTTACCGACACTACACTCGTACGACTCATCGATAAAGCGATTGCCGGTAATTATGATCTGCAACTGGCGATTCAACGTATATCGATCTCGCAGTCATACGCAAAACAGGCAAGAGCAGCGTGGCTGCCTGCGTGGAGTGCGCAGGCTTCAGCTTCCACCAGCAATCCTTCCGAGAACAGTTTGAATGGTATAAGCCTCAGTAACTTTCTTGGAACAAATCACATCGAGGATTTTACATTGAGTACAAGTATATCCTGGGAGATTGATGTGTGGGGTAAAATACGAAGACAGAAACAGGCCGCACTCGCAGACTATCTGCAGTCGTTCGAAGCGGGCCGTGCGGTGCAAACACAGCTTGTAGCACAAGTTGCCAATGCATACTATAACCTGTTGATGATGGATGCACAGCTCGCCATCGCGAAGCGAAATGTACTGCTGAGCGACAGCATTGTGCAGATGATACAGTTGCAGAAAACAGCAGGTGAAGTAACGGAGCTTGCCGTGCAGCAAGCGAAAGCGCAGCAACAGAACGCAGCGTTGCTGGTACCTCAGTTCGAGCAAGCCATCACACTGCAGGAAAACGGACTCCGGTTGTTGTTAGGTGATTGGCCTGGAGCTGTGAGCCGTACCGTTGAATTGAGTAATGTAGTAGTAACTGATACTATACTTGCTACTGGTGTACCGATCGATCTCTTGAGTCATCGTCCGGATGTAAGGGCGAGCGAGAAGGCACTTGTGGCTGCGAATGCACGCGTAGGAGTAGCGCAAGGTAATATGTATCCTTCCTTGAACCTTACTGCAACGGGTGGGCTAAACGCATACGAAGCCAGCAACTGGTTTTCTATGCCGGCATCATTATTCAGTACGGTAGCAGGAAGTTTAACGCAACCTATATTTCAGAGACGTATACTGCGCACGCAACTCGAAGTAGCGAAGGCAGAACGTGAACAACGTGTTATCGAATTCAGACAATCTGTAACAGGTGCGGTACACGAAGTTACCAATGCGCTTGTAAAACTTGATAAACTGAAAACACAGCAGGATGTAGCGACCGCGCGCGCAGAGACATTGCAGCAGGCGGTACAGAATGCCCGACTTTTATTCAGAAGTGGTATGGCTAATTACCTCGAGGTAATTACGGCACAGAGTAACGCACTGCAGGCTGAACTCACAAAGGCAGATGTAACTCGCCAGCAGCTTAGTGCACGGGTGGAGTTGTATCAGTCGTTGGGAGGAGGTTGGCAGTAAGCTATATTTTTTAACAGGAAAGAAGAGGCGGTCAGTAGTGATCGCCTCTTTTTTTGTAACCAGTCGGGAGACTGGTTGCAATGTTGGCACAAGTTTTCAGACTTGCGCCAGTTTTTATCGCGGAAACCCGCAGGATGGTCTACACATACACCATCCTGTAGATGATTATACCTCACCATGGCGTTACTTTCCTTGCCGCGCACTTTACCATCGCGGTACTAAGAGCTCTTGGTATAACACGGTATAAATATATTGACATCCTCAAGCCGTTTACGACTAAACCTTCTCCCTATAGCAGTGTATGGCATGCTCTCGCTATCGCTTCTTTTTTGTACAACGGTAACGCTATTCGCGCAGCAAACAAAAGATTCAACACGCTATCAATCCCACACAAAACCAACGTATCAGGTTGGTGACCGGTATGGCGATCCGTTTGCCAATCCGGAGACCCATACTCCTATGCAACTTAAAGACCCGGTGAAGGTGGATATAGCGATGGATACTTCCGGTACATATACCATTCGGGAAACGATCGGTAAGCTGTCCTATAGACCTGCTTCATCTATGACGCTCGAAGAGTATAAACAATACCAGGAGCGCGAGTTGTTGAAAAGCTACTGGAAGAATCGGTCACGTGCTGCCGATGGCGAAAGTGAAGTAAGCGGACGAAGTATCAATCCCAGGATATATATCAGTCCTGTGCTTGATCGCATTTTTGGCGGAAGCTATATTGAACTGGTACCGCGTGGATTTGTTACACTCGATTTTGGTGCCTCGTTCCAGCGACTTAATAATCCGGCGATTCCTATTCGTCAGCAACGTTCAGGTGGTTTTGTATTTGATCAGCAGATCAACATGAGCGTGGTTGGAAAAATAGGAGAGAAACTTCAGGTGACTGCCAACTTCGATAATAATAATTCATTCGACTTTCAGAACAACATGAAGGTAGAGTATACCGGTTTTAAAGAAGATATACTTCAGAAACTGGAAATCGGAAATGTAAGTCTGCCTTTAAACAATACGTTGATACAGGGAGCACAAAATCTGTTTGGTGTAAAAGCGCAGCTGCAGTTCGGTAAATTAAAAGCAACCGTAATTGCTTCCACGCAACGTGGTAAAGCATCTTCAGTTAATGTAGACGGAAACAGCAACGGACAAAACCGACCCTTTGAAATCATAGCGTCCAACTATGACGAGAACCGCCATTTTTTTCTCGGACATTTCTTTCGGGAAAATTATACCCGGTGGATCTCCAACACACCACAGGTAATTTCAGGTGTAAATATAACCCGCGTGGAAGTATATGTGCTGAACCGGAAGAGCGATACACAAACCCTTCGAAATGTTGTAGGACTGATGGATCTCGGTGAAGGAAGAACCATATATAATGCAGCAATAACGTCCAACGGCATGGCTATACCTGCATCCAACGGGGCTAACAATTTATTTGCTTTTGCAACTGCACAGAACCGCGCTGCCGATGGTATCAACAGTACGCTGGAGAGTTTTTTTGAAGAGGATAATAACAACGGAACTGACTTTGAAAAGATAACCGGTGCGCGTAAACTGGCATCTACGGAATATACCTATCATTCCCAGTTGGGTTATCTTACACTCAGTACAAAATTACAAAACGATGAAGCGCTCGCGGTAGCGTATGAATATACCTATAACGGGAAATCTTATAAAGTTGGAGAACTCTCCGAAGACTACTCAGGCCTTGCCGATGAAGATGTGATCTTTCTGAAGTTGCTCCGTCCGCGTAAAATTGCCATTCACGATTCAGACGGTAAAACTTTACCCACGTGGGAGCTCATGATGAAGAATATATATAGTCTCGGAGCAACACAATTATCACAGAATGGTTTTCAGTTGCGCATAATTTATCGCGATGATGCGACTGGCATTGATAACCCGCAGTTGCAGGCCGGTACAACGGTGCGCACGCGACAGCTTATAGAAATTTTTGGTCTCGATAAACTCAACACGCTTAACGATCGTCAACGCGATGGTAACTTTGATTTCGTAGAAGGCGTTACAATAAACTCCGCTTCGGGCTTAATTATATTCCCATACCTGAAACCCTTTCGCGAGGCATTGCGCGATGCCTTTGAAGACGAGCCTTCAGAGAATGCACTCATCTCCAAGTATGCATACGATACGCTTTACGGTACAACACGTTCGGATGCTGCACTCTTTGCTTCCAAGAATAAATTTTATTTAACGGGCGAGTATACCGCCAGTTCTTCCAACGAAATTGTTATACCCGGTTTTGGCGTGGCACAAGGTTCTGTGAAAGTATATGCCGGTGGAATTTTGTTAACCGAAGGAATGGACTATGTTGTAGACTATACTTTTGGTAAAGTAACAATCCTCAATGAATCCATCATGAATTCCGGAAAGGACATTGAAGTGCAGTACGAACAGTCTGATGCGTTCTCGTTTCAGAGTAAAAGTCTGCTCGGTACACGCTTAGACTATAAACTTAATGATGATGTGAATTTTGGTTCTACACTTTTATACTACAATGAGCGGCCGGTGGTAAGTCGTAATACTGTAGGCACTGAGCCTGCCCGCAATGTTCAGTATGGTCTTGATTTCAATATCAACAAGGAGAGTCGTATGCTGACGAAGTTGGTGGATGCATTGCCCCTGATCCAGACGAAGGAAAAATCATCGGTGAGTTTTACAGGAGAATTCGCACAGCTCATTCCGGGAACCTCTAATGTTATTGATGGTGAAGGTACAGGGTATATAGATGATTTTGAAAATACAACAACACCGTATTCATTGATGAGTCCTGCAGGATGGAAACTCTCCAGCGTACCGAAGACAGACGATCATCATTTTGATCCCAGCGCAGGTGCTACAGATGATGTAACGGCCGGCTATAAACGGGCCAAGATAGCGTGGTATACCATCGATAATCAATTGCAACGCGATGGTGGTTCACTAAAGCCCGATAACATTACGGACATTGATCTGAATAATCACTATGTGCGTATGGTCGGGCCAACGGAAATATTTCCGTACAAACAATTGACGCAAGGTATATATTACGAACAGATATTCGATATAGCATACTTCCCGAATGAACGTGGTCCCTATAACTATAATCCATCGCTTGATAACAATGGCATGCTCACCAATCCGCAAAGCAGTTGGGGCGCTATAACGAAAGCGGTTACTTCTGAAACAGATTTTGATAAAGCTAATATAGAATATATAGAGTTCTGGATGATGGATCCGTTCATCAATCTTACCACTGACAATGGCAAAGTGCTTGACGGTATATATAACAAATCGAATACATCGGGTGGACGACTTGTCTTTCAGCTTGGTAATATTTCAGAAGATGTTATGCGGGATTCGCGTCATGCATTTGAAAATGGTTTGCCTGCGGATGGAAATCTTGCAGGCGAAGCAGCAGCCAACAACTGGGGCTATGTTACCACCGAGCAATATCTTACCAACAGTTTTGATAATACATCTGCTGCAGCACGCGATAATCAGGATGTAGGGCTCGATGGCTTGCCAGATATAAAGGAAATAGATTACTTCAGTACCTACATCAACACGGTAAATGTAGCTGCCCGCGATAAAGTACAAAGCGATCCTTCAGCCGATAACTTTACATACTTTCTCGATAATAAATATGATGCAGCGAATGCGAAGATATTGCAGCGCTATAAAGACTACAATGGACAAGATGGCAATTCACCTATTGCTTCCGGTTCGGAGATCGCGTACTCCAGTTACCTCACACCCGATAATGAAGATATTAATGCGGATAATACACTCAATGAGACAGAAGAATATTATCAATACGATATAAATCTGAAACCCGGTCAACTCGCTGTTGATAATGAATATATAGTGGACAAGATTACCACGAGCAACACCAATGATCTGAAAGAATCTGTTACCTGGTATTTATTTCGTATACCAATTCGCGAGTATGAAGCCAAGTTTGGTAACATCGAAGACTTCAAGTCGATCAAATATATACGCATGTTGCTGACGGAGTTTACGGAGCCGGTGGTGTTGCGTCTCGCTAATTTCAGAATGGTAGGAAGTTACTGGCGGAGATATACTACAGATGATTTGAATGATACCGGGTTTAGTGAAATCACCGAACCAACCTTCGATAATTTTACAGTATCGGTTGTGAATCTCGAAGAGAATGCTGTGAAAGATGTAGCGGCTAATAAATCAGGTTATGTTATTCCACCGGGTGTTGTGCGCGATCGTGATAACACTTCTTCCGTTTCGCGTTTGCTCAATGAACAGTCGGTGCAGGTTTGTGTAGATGAACTGGCCGATGGAACATCCCGTGCAATCTATAAAAATCTTTCAGTTGATCTCTTTAACTATGGCCGAATCAAGATGTTCTTTCACGCAAACAGCCAGGCTGGTAATGATCAGCTATATGCTTTTATGCGCATTGGAACAGACTTCACCGAAAACTACTACGAGATACAGATACCGCTAAAGATCTCTGATCCGAATGATGGATCCGAACGCGGTGTGTGGCCTGAAGAAAATGAAATCAACCTCGCGTTGAACGAACTATATACTTTGAAAACGGAACGTGATATGGCAAATTACTCATTGACGCAGGTATATCCGTTGGCAGGTCCTAAAGAATCAGGAAGACATTTGCTGCGGATACTCGGAAGACCTGATCTGAGCAGTGTGCTTGCCGTTATGATCGGTGTACGCAATCCGCGCTCTGCCGACAAACGTGCATACTCCGGTTGTATATGGGCGAATGAACTTCGTGTTACAGACTTTGATAGAACCGCCGGCTGGGCACTGACCTCATCCGCTACAATTAAATTAGCAGACTTTGCGACTATAAATGGCGCTGTAAAACATACTACGCATGGCTTCGGAAGTATAAGTTCAAAAATATCAGAACGCACGCGCGATGAGACAACTGCGTATGATATATCTGCATCTGCCAACCTTGATAAACTTTTGCCAGGTAACACTGGTATAAAGATACCCGTGTTCGCGAGCTATGAGAATAGTGTAGCCACTCCGAATTATGATCCGGCAAATCCCGATGTAAAACTAAGTGCAGCACTGGATGCCTATAATTCGGAGGATGAGAAGCGTGAATACCTGCGTATCATTCGCGATCGAACGGTAAGACGAAGTATCAATTTCACCAATGTGCGCAAGGTGAAAGTAAACCCGAACGCTCGCACCAACCTGTGGGACGTTGAGAATCTATCGTTCAGTTATTCCTATAGTGATGCCGTGCATAAGGACTTCACTACAGCGCAGAATCTGCAGAAACAATATAGGGGATCGGTGGCCTATAACTTTAGTCCGAAGGCTACTGGTATAGAACCGTTCAAGGACGCAGCCGGACTTTCGTCTCCGTGGTTAAAGTTTGTCAGGGACTTTAATATAGGACTGGTGCCTTCAAATATAAATGTGCGCATGGACCTGAATCGTTCGTTCAACAAGACTATATATCGGAATTCCGGAACAAGCGGTGATTTTGTGGAGTCTGATCCTTCGTATATAAAGTACTTCCTGTTTAACCGGCAGTATAACCTGCAATGGAAATTGTCGAAGAATTTGTCATTTGACTATACGTCTCTCGCCAATGCTGTAATCGATGAACCGGAAGGAGACATTAATACAAAAGAGAAAAAGGACAGTGTGATGAATAACCTGAAGAAGTTGGGACGAATGAAAAACTTCAATCAGGGTATAACGATCAACTATACATTGCCATTAGATAAATTCCCGTTGACTGACTGGCTCTCGGCCGATTATCGTTTTCACGCAGACTATACATGGAAGGCAGGAACCTATAATAAAGTTGATTCGCTGGTAAAGAATGGTGAAGACGACCTGGTGGATTCACTTGATTTCAAAAACACAATTCAGAATAGTCGCACACAGAACGTTGCCGGAAGAGTGGACTTTGTAAAGCTATATAATAAGATAAAAATTCTGAAGGCACTAAATGCACCGGTTAAGCCCGGCTCACGAACCGTGGCTAACAGAACACCATCGCGCATGGATACGGTAAAAACATCATCTACTGCTATACCCGGTTTGCTGAAAGGTATACTTAAACTCGTTATGTCGGTGCGATCTATCAATGCAACGTATGCCCTATCCGAAGGAACTGTGTTGCCTGGGTTTACGGGCACTCCGAAATATTTTGGAATGGATGAAGACTGGAATGCACCTGGCTGGAGTTTTTTGTTGGGAAGTCAGAACCCCGAAGTGCGTTTTAATGCTGCGCGCAATAATCTGCTTACAACCAATAAAAGTCTTACTGCGATGTTTACACAGTCGCGCAATGAAAGTATAACGATCAATGCAAATCTTGAACCTGTATCATCGCTCAAAATAACATTGAGTGCGCGCAAGGAAAATATAGCTTCTTACGAAGAGATCTTTCGCTACGATCCGGACCAGTCAACAGACGGGACCGGTTTTGCATCGCTGAGTCCGAACCGGAGCGGTACCTATGCTATATCTACCATTAGTGTCAAAACAGCATTCAATCAATCCAATGATGAGGTAGTGTCGGACGTGTTTCAGAAATTTGAACAGAACCTGTTGGTAATGAAAGACAGACTTCGTACCATCAATGGGAATGAATATGACACAGCTTCGCAGGATGTATTGATACCTGCTTTTATTGCTGCGTATACCGGAGGCAAGGCAAGTACTACTTCATTAACACCATTCCCGAAAATGCCAAAACCAAACTGGCGATTGGACTATACCGGACTCAATAATCTCAAGCCGCTGAAAGATATATTTCAGTCATTTACGGTTTCGCATGCATATCAGGCAAGTTACGCTGTAACCGGTTATTCGAATTCGCTGGAATATACCAATGTAGATGAACTTCGTATCGATAGATCGGTAGAAGACTATAATACGAGCTACTATGGTAAAATGGTGGA
Organism: uncultured Chitinophaga sp.; assembly: GCA_966211525.1. Taxonomy (GTDB): domain Bacteria; phylum Bacteroidota; class Bacteroidia; order Cytophagales; family Cyclobacteriaceae; genus Ohtaekwangia. The sequence continues at coordinate 50,121 of CBIHOZ010000003.1, forward strand.
TGGTACGGCGGTACCTATATATGTGATCAGTCAGGTAGTTATAACTGAACAGTTTTCGCCCCTTATCGGCATCAGTGCGCGCACCAGGAGTAAAGTTACAGCAAGCCTTCAGTATAAAAAGAGACGCGACCTGACGCTTACGGTTTCCAACGCACAGATTACAGAAGTGTCTACAAAAGATATATCGCTGGAGGTTGGGTTTACGAAGAACAACGTGAAGCTTCCGTTTAAATCGCAGGGACGCATCGTTGTATTGAAGAACGATGTTACGTTTCGGTTAAATGCTTCCTTCAGTGATACACGCACCATTCAACGAAAGATTGATGATACGAATACCCTTACGAGTGGTGCCATCAGTATACAACTACGGCCTACAATAAGTTACGTAGTAAATAAAAAGCTTAATCTGCAATTTTACTTTACACGCACCATCAACGAGCCGCTGGTATCAAGTTCGTATCGAAGAGCGACAACCAATACCGGCCTGCAGGTTCGGTATAGTCTGGCGGAATAGGTACTATATATGTCCGGACTGGTAATTTTGAGCGATTCCGCTTGAATGAAAAAAGGGACGCACTTGTGCATCCCTTCCTTCCTATAGTATATTTCTGTTATTACTGAGCCGAGAAAACTTTCTTCAACAATTCTGTAGTGCGGGCAGTAGGATTGTCGCGAATGCTTTTCTCTTCTTTTGCTACCATTACAAATAAACCGCTGATCGCTTTTTCAGTAGCATAGTCATCCAGGTTTGGATTTACTTTTTGCACCAGCGGGATTTTGTTATACGTTGTTACCAGGTCTTTGTAGTACTTGGTAGCATTGGTTTTTTCCAGCGATTTCTGAATTACCGGTTTGAACTTCTCCGTGAGTTGTGAAGTAGTGGTGCGCTTCAGGTATTGTGTAGCAGAGTCATCTTCACCTTTTAATATAGACCATGCATCCTGTATAGTCATTTGTTTGATAGCCGTAACGAAGATAGGTTTAGCTTCTTTGGCAGCATCTTCCGCGCCACGGTTCAGGGCCAGTACAAATTTATCTACCTGGTCGCCCATACCCATCTGGCGGAGTTTGGTTTCCACTTTTTGTACTTCCGGAGGAAATGGAATTTTTATTTCTGCATTCTTGAAATAGCCATCCACCTGCGAAACGAGGTCAGAACCCTTGGACGCTCCTTTGGTGAGTGCTTCTTTTAAACCGGCCGCTACTTCTTCGGTGCTCAGCGATTCTCCTTTAACAGCTTTCTTCAGTTTGTCCAGTGAGATTTGCGCTGTTGCAACTCCGCTGAGTAATGCGAAGCTCAGTAAAAGAACAAGTTGTTTTTTCATGTGTGATTGAATTTAATAAATCGGTTAGTGCGTTGCTATAGTCCAAACAGTGCGTAAATATAAAAGCGTTCCCGAATATCACCCTCCGGTTGAAGCCTTTCGGAAAGTGGATGTAATAAAAAATGATAAACTGAATTTTCTCATCGTTGTCATCAGTCGTTCACGCTCCCGTAATAACGCCAGCGTTCAGAATGTAATCGTACGCTTAGCAGGTTCATAGATTGTGCCAGTTTTTTCGTAGACGTTGGGATGAATTATAGCGACTAGTTTCAAACACGTCACAGTTGAAATGCGCAGCGCATTCGTAGCGCTTGGTTTAACCCGGATTCTGTCTCCGGAAAGTCGTCTGTAAAATCAACCCAAACTTCCAGACAACTGCTGCAAACATCGAGTCATCAAAAATAGGACTTCAGCATTTCCGTATTTCACATCAGGAACCAGGAAATATGAAGAAGAAAGTAATATATAGTTTAATCGTTGCCACGCTATTGAGTGTCGCAGCTTTCGGACAAACACCTGAAGGCGGATGGGACTTGCAGCGTTGCATCGAATATGCTGTCGCCAATAATATAACACTGAAACAGTCTGTATTGAATCAGGAGACAGCAGAGAATAATCTCACACGCTCGAAAGCATCACGCCTTCCTTCGTTAAGTGCCAGTGGTTCGCAGTCGCTTACCAAAGGTACCAGCACTGATCCGATCACGTATGATTTCGTTTCGCAGACTATTCACTCTACCAGTGTAGGGCTTAACGCACAGGTTACACTTTATAACGGAAGCAAGATCAACAACACGATCAAACAAAATGGTTTACTCGTTTCACAGAACTCTTACTATGTAGCGGCTTCGAAGAACGATATATCTCTACAGGTAACGGAAGCATATTTACAGGCATTGTCCTATAAAGAAGGTATAACCATTGCCGAGAATAATCTCAAATCATCCGAAGCGCAGGCTACACGCTCGCAGGCATTGTTTGGTGCGGGGAGTATAGCGATGAAAGATCTGGCCGATGTGAAGTCACAACTCGCCAGCGATCGCTATACTTTAGTGACTGCTAAAAATGCTTATGATCAGCAAGTGCTTACGCTGAAACAACTGCTCGAACTCGAGCCGGAGCAGTCTTTTGAACTCGCGTTCCCTTCAAAAGAGCAGGAGAGTATACTGGTGATTCCGGATAAATATACTGTATACAAAGAGGCGCTTGCTATTATGCCCGAGATTAAATCAGGCAAGTTGCAAACCGATGTTGCTACCCTTGACCTGAAAATTGCAAAGGCAGGATATCAGCCTACATTATCTATGACCGGTGGTTTATCGACCGGCTATACCAATACACAACGATATACATTTTCGGAACAGTTTAACAACAACTTCAACCAGCGCCTGGGGCTGACACTGAGTATACCTATATTCAATGGACTGCAGGCGAGAACGAATGTTCAGAACTCGCGTATCGAAATTCAATCTGCGGAGCTCAATCTTACAGCAGCGCGTAAGACTTTATATCAGAAAATAGAGAATGCACATCAGCAGGCAACGGCTGCGCAAAGTGAAATGGAAGCTGCTGCCGCGCAGCGCGATGCATCGAAGGTAGCTTACGATCTGGCGCAACAACAATATGCTGTGGGAGCTGTCAATACAGTAGACCTGCTGGTGAGCCAGAATACGTACCTGCAGGCGCAGCAGAAATATACGCAGGCAAAATATACTGCTATACTATATTATCAACTGCTTCAATTCTACGAAGGAAATCCTATAAAAATGTAATCACCATGAACATGAACATAAAAAAGATAGCACTTTATACCGGGGCCGTTGTTATAGCCGCATTTGCTGTTTATAAAATCTGGCTTCGTGCAGAAGATAAACCGATACACGTTGAGACAACAGCAGTAAAGGTAGGTACCATCAGCAATATAATTACAGCCACAGGTACCGTTGAACCGATAACGCAGGTTGAAGTTGGTACGCAGGTATCCGGTGTGATCGATCACATCTATGTCGATTACAACAGCACAGTAAAAGCCGGGCAGTTAATTGCTGAACTCGACAAAACTGCATTGAAGGCTACTGCCGCTGAAGCAGCCGCGGCACTAAATACCGCGGTGAATGAACAGGACTATCAACAGAAAAACTTCAACAGGATCAATAAGCTGCATGAAACAAAAGTGGTGAGTGATTCTGATTATGAAGAAGCACTCTATAAACTGAATAATGCTAAAGGTGTAGTAGATCAGAAGCGGTCTGACCTGAGCAGAGCCAACACTAATCTGAGTTATGCTAATATATACTCTCCGATTGATGGTGTCGTAATATCTCGCGCAGTAGATGTAGGACAGACCGTAGCCGCAAGCTATAGCACGCCAACCCTCTTTACTATAGCGCAGGATTTAAAACAGATGCAGGTAGAGGCGAATGTTGATGAAGCTGACATTGGACAGGTAAAGACCGGGCAGCGTGTAGTCTTTACGGTAGATGCATACCCGGACGATGAGTTCTCCGGAACCATTACACAAGTGCGCCTCGAACCAATTGAAGACGCGAATGTGATTACCTATACCGTGATCATTAAGGCCGATAACCAGGAGGGTAAATTAATGCCGGGGCTTACGGCCAACATATCCATCTATACTTTGGAGCGGAAGAATGTATTGACACTGGAAGCAAAGGCTATAGGTTTTCAACCGGATCCACAGGTGTTGAATGCATATCAGCAGCAACATCCGGGCGAAGTGTCGCAGCCAATAGCAGTGCTGACACGCCAGGTATATGCAGCGCAAACTGTGTCAACACATGCACGGGCGGGACAAACCAAAAAAGTATGGGTTAAGAAAGGAATAAACATTCAGGAGCATACCATTCAGACGGGTACAACGGATGGGGTACTGGTACAAGTGCTGCAGGGTTTGCAAGCGGGAGATGAAGTGGTATACTCCATGAGTGTTGTTTCCGATAAAGTACAGGCAAGTGAAAGTACATCTGCAGAGAGTCCGTTTATGCCAAAGCGTCCCGGAAGGACAAAGAAATAGGTATGAAAAAGAATATCATCAAAATTGAAAACCTGAAGCGTGAATTTGTGATGGGCAATGAAACCGTTCGTGCGCTGAAAGGTATATCTTTTTCAGTAGAAGACGGAGAGTTTGTTACCATCATGGGAACAAGTGGCTCCGGTAAATCTACCTTGCTGAATATACTGGGGTGCCTTGATAAGCCAACGTCAGGTTCGTATGAAATCGATAATGTACCGGTGAGTGATCTATCTAAAAATGAACTGGCTCACCTGCGGAATGAGAAGATCGGATTTATATTCCAGTCCTATAATTTACTGCCGCGTACAACGGCGCTTGAAAATGTAGAGTTACCACTGATGTACAATGCCAGTGTCTCATCGCGCGAAAGAAGAGAACGTGCGCTGGAAGCATTGCGACTTGTAGGATTGTCCAAACGAATACATCATACGCCTAACCAGCTTTCGGGTGGACAGCAGCAGCGTGTTGCTATAGCGCGGGCGTTGGTTAATAACCCGGTGTTGATCTTGGCTGACGAAGCCACCGGTAATCTTGACACGCGCACATCATACGAGATCATGGCGCTCTTCCAGGAATTGAATGCAAAAGGAAAGACGATCGCTTTTGTTACGCACGAACCGGATATAGCGCTGTTCAGTAAACGCACCATTGTGCTGCGTGACGGGCACATCACAAAAGATTACTCCGTAGAAAATATAGCAGACGCAGCACAGGCTCTGGCACAGTTACCGAAAGAAGAAGAAATAGAAGTGAAGTCGTAAGGTATACCTATATATATGAAAGCTATCAATCTTTTTAAAATAGCATGGAAGGCTTTGCAGCGGAACAGGTTGCGTGCATTTCTTACCATGCTCGGCATTATAATCGGTGTGGCTTCGGTTATTGCCATGCTCGCGATTGGTGAAGGTTCGAAACAAAGTATCCGTAACCAGATATCGAGTATGGGATCGAACATGTTGTTTGTACAACCCGGCAGTGATAACAGGGGTGGTGTACGCCAGGATTTCAGTCAGTCACAAACGCTTACCTTGGCAGACTACAAAGCGCTGAAAGAAAAAAACACTACGCTCACCGATATATCTCCGCAGGTTAATGGAAGCGGTCAGGTAATTTTTGCGAACAACAACTGGCCTACGTCTATACATGGTGTTAGTCCGGAGTATTTGAATATCCGTAAGCTGGCGATAAAAGACGGGAGTATGTTTACCGATCATGATGTGCTGGCAGCAGCCAAGGTTGTGGTGATCGGACAGACGGTAGTGGAAAATATATTCAAGAATGGTGAAGATCCGATTGGCAAAACAATTCGCTTTAACAAAATTCCATTCAAGGTAATTGGCGTGCTCGCTGAAAAAGGACAGAATACATTTGGACAAGATCAGGATGATATCATGTTGGCGCCCTATACCACCGTGCAAAAGCGTATACAGGCCGCTACTTATTTGCAGTCTATTTCTGCTTCTGCCAAAAGTGAAACTATAGCGGCACAAGCTTCCGACGAGATGTCTTCCATTCTGCGGGCTTCACACAAATTGAAAGTCGGGGAAGAAAATGATTTTCATGTGCGTTCGCAGGAAGAACTCATTTCCACTTTTAGTGCTACGAGTGAAATCCTTACAGTACTGTTGGTTGCTATAGCCAGTATATCGCTGGTGATAGGCGGTATAGGAATTATGAACATCATGTATGTATCGGTTACCGAGCGTACGCGTGAAATCGGTTTACGCATGGCTGTCGGTGGTCGTGGCAGGGATATACTCTTGCAGTTTTTGGTGGAAGCGATATTGATCAGCGTAACCGGTGGTATCATTGGTGTAGCGTTCGGTATTGGGAGCACGTTGGCAGTAGCAGGCATTATGAAGTGGCCAACTATTATAACGATGCAGTCGCTGGCGATATCATTTACAGTATGTGCTATAACCGGTATCTTCTTCGGTTGGTACCCTGCCCGTAAAGCGGCATCCCTCGATCCGATCGTAGCCTTGCGATATGAATAAGTGTGAATTTTTGGCGAGGCCAACTTTAGTTTGCAATTTAGTCTTCAGAAAAGGTATGTGCCTGATCATTGTATATATATGTTCCAGATAAAAAATTCCCGGCATCAGCGTTACCTCACGGTAGTGTTACACCTGCTGGTGTGGGCTATTATTTTTAACCTGCCCATGTTGTCAACCGGAAACGCGCCTCATACCATGAAAGAATATTTCAGGAGCTGGGTTCCGCCGGTAGCCTTTGCGTTGGTGTTCTATATAAATTATTTTTATCTGATACCACGACTGCTGTTCACGAAACGGACGTGGCAGTTCTTTGTCTCAAATGCTATTCTGTATGCTATCACCATTACCTTACTGGAAGAAGTCAAGACGATTATGATCCCTATACCGGGTCCGCATGCACCGCATGTATTGGAGGTCATCGTTCGGTTTATTATAGCATTCTCCATGGCAACCGGGGTGAGCGTTGCTATACGCATTACAGGTGAATGGTTTCGTTCGGAAGATATACGGAAGGATCTCGAGAAAGAGCATTTGAAATCGGAGCTGGTAAATCTGAAGAATCAGCTGAATCCACATTTCTTCTTTAATACACTCAACACCATATACGGTCTCATTGTACAGAACCAGGAAGTTGCACAGGATGCCGTGCATCGGCTTAGTAAATTGATGCGGTATCATTTATACGACAGCAACGAACGCTATGTGCCGCTGCGAAAGGAAATCGAGTTCATGGTACACTATATAGACCTGATGAAGCTGCGCATTACTCCGAACGTTTTGGTGCAGTATAACTTTCCTGAAGTTACGCACGACATTATGGTGGCGCCTTTGTTGTTCATACCGCTTATTGAAAATAGTTTCAAACATGGTGTTCATCTGAATAAACCTTCGGAGATTGTTATGACGCTGGAAGTAATCCACCAGAAGCAGATCGTGTTCTATATTCGCAATACATCTTTTCCAAAAAGGGAAAATGATCAGAGTGGTTCCGGCATAGGACTGGAGAATCTGAAGAAGCGTTTGAGCTTACTATATCCCGAGCGATATACTTTTGTTGCCGAAGAGAATGGTGCCTATTTTGATTGCACGTTAACGATCCATGTATGATCAATTGCCTGATAGTAGACGATGAACCCATTGCACTGGATATACTCGAGGGTTACGTGCGCAAAACTCCTTTTCTCGAGTTGAAAGGACGATGCAATGGTGTTGTAGAAGCTTTGCAGCAGATGCAGCATCAGTCTATCGACCTGCTATTCCTCGATATACAGATGCCGGATGTTAACGGTATAGAATTTTCTAAAACACTTAGCGATAAGGTTAAAGTGATTTTTACCACCGCCTTCGAGCAATATGCATTGGAGGGATTCAAGGTAAATGCACTTGACTATTTGCTGAAGCCTTTTAACTACCAGGAATTTCTGAAAGCAGCCATGAAAGCAAAAACATGGTTCGACCTGGTAGAGAGTAAGGCAGCATCGCCTGCTGTGATCAAAGATAGTCTACTCGTAAATTCGGATTACAAACTGGTAAAGATCAACCTGAAAGATGTACTATATTTTGAGGGCCTCAAAGATTATGTAAAGATATACCTGGAAGGCGTTACGAGGCCGGTTATGACACTCATGACGTTGAAGAGTCTGGAAGAGCAGCTGCCAACGGATCAGTTCATGCGGGTGCATCGTTCGTATATAGTAAACCTCGACCGTATCAACGCTATAGAGCGAAGCGCTATACTGATTGATAAAGCCTCTATACCCATTGCCGATAAGTACAAAGATCAGTTTAATGATTTTCTGTCGAAGCGATTTCTACGGTAATTTTTTGGGTTGGTAAACGAGAGTTGGCAGAAAAGAATCAGTCAACAACAACCATTTTACGCTTCTCCACCATTCTCCCATTCACCAGCAGGGCATATATATAGGTACCTTTTTGTAATTGATTTCCATTGATCTTTACCTGGCCTATATGTTGATCCAGGTTGTTGAGTGTTAGTACGCGCTCTTTTGTCTCATGGTCGTATACAGCAATGCATACATCGTAAACATCCTTTGCCTGATAGCGTATCGTTGTAGATTCAGAGCGCACCAGTGGATTCGGAAAATTCTGTTCCAGCCGCAGTTTGCCTACATATGGAAATTTCTGAGTGCTTGCCACCATGAGCATGTTATCAAAATTTGGTTTTTCATTTGACTCTTGAGCATGCAGTCCTGCAGCCATACAAGTGAACAACACAGCCAGCGTAATGCGCTTCATAATTCTATATCTTTATTCAAAAGCAACATTAAAGCCGGTGGCAGGTATATAAAATTAATGTAGATGAAACAGGTTAATTATCCGACATCACGGAGCAGATCATCGAGCAGAATTTTTTATTGACGATGTGATTGATTTGGATTATGAAGTCTGATGCCCCAGAGGCAGTTTATTGGCTGCGTGTATATACCAAACTGATAAATATAGCGCTGATGATGTTGAATTGTGCGACATGATCTGCCAATGAAATTATATGTAAAGTGCGGCCTCTATTTACCTATATTTTTGATTCACCTCATCACAAATTGAACTGCGGGTTGGCCGCAGATTCAGTAGGTAAGGAATAGCTGCGGAGTGAAGTTGTTTACAATTGTCAAATATTTTCCCTTCGTCATGCAGACGGTTGCAATGAGGTTTTTGGCGCCCAATACAAATTGACGTTGCCGGTCATGCCAGCGTATCAATACAATTAATTGCCAGAGGTTTGTAAATCAGTTATCTTTCGGGGTTATAACGGCTGGAGGACAGGGTATAGGATATTCATCGGGTAACGATGGAACATTTTATAGCGATCTGTGGGAAACGGAAGTCATTTATTTATACTGCGGATGTTGAGTTTGACGTTATAACGGCATCGTTCTGGAACGGAAAATAAAAGGATGGATACATTTCCTGCGGCAACAGCGAATGTTCTTAAATTTTTTTTCGGTTTGGTCGACAGGAAAAGCCCGGTGGGCTACACATTTACGTCCGCATAAAGTTTTAGGTTGAAGTTTAAATTATTTTAGTATCAATATTACTATGAAAACAAAATCAAACAATAAGACCGGTATATATCTAGGCAGTCTGTTGGTATGTTTTGTTATGAGTTTCGCTGCACATGCACAGCAGGCTCAGGATCTTAAAAATATAGTGATGTTCGATCCGCTGTTCTGGAAAGAACAACTGAAGCTGAAAGATGCACAGTGCAGATCGATACAGGATATCAATGCAGAGTACTACGAAAATCTGAAGAAAGTAATTTATGATTATTCGCAGGATCGATCCGCGATGCAAACGAGGGCCGCGCAATATTTACTGCAGCGGAGTCAGAAAATTTGGGATATATTTCATCCGAATCAGCGAAGAAAATGGAAGCGTATGTGGGATCACAACTATGCAGCTCGCAGCAAGCATGGTGAAGAGCTTACGTCATCGCTGGTCAAGCTTCCGCTCTTATATCAACTATAGATACTATGGAATGTTGTACCTCGGGCCGTGTAATCATGGCCTTGTGTTTGGTAATGTGTTGTTGGGTGAACGGTCGGGCTCAGGACCGTTGTGGTATGGTTGAGATGCAACAGAACCTGCAAAACAAAAGATCAGTTCGCGAAAGCAATAAACAATTCGAACAATGGCTGAAGCAACGCCAGGTAAATGCTGCTGCACGAACCGGTGCTGAAGATAAACTATATATACCCGTTGTTGTACATGTAATACATCGTGGTGAAGCCGTAGGTGTAGGCTCTAACATCTCCGATGAGCAGATCATTTCACAGATCAAAGTTCTTAACAACGATTTTAATCGTCTCAATGCCGATGCATCCAACACGCCTGCAGAATTCCAGTCGGTGGCCGGTAATATGAGTATAGAGTTTGTGCTGGCGAAACAGGATCCCGATGGTGAAGAAACCAATGGTATTGTTCGTGTAAGAGGATCGCGCACCTCCTGGTCAATGTCCAATGACGGAGCTTTGAAAGCAACGAGTTACTGGCCTGCAGAAGATTACCTCAATATATGGGTAACAAATCTGTCGTCAACATTATTAGGCTACGCGCAATTTCCCGTGTCTGATCTTGCCGGACTCGAAGATGCTGATGATAACAGACTCACCGATGGCGTTGTGATTGACTATATGGTATTCGGAAGTATTGATGACGATAGTTCGTTTGATCTGGATGATGATTTTGATAAAGGCAGAACAACTACGCATGAAGTAGGTCACTATTTAGGGCTGCGCCATATATGGGGTGATGATGATGGCGCCTGCGGTGGTGATGGTGACTATGTCTCGGATACACCTGACCAGGATGAAGAGTCTTCCGGTTGTCTTACGCATCCTCAAACGACTTGTGGTGTTCATAAGATGTTTCAAAACTATATGGACTATACCGATGATGCGTGTATGAATATGTTTACGAAAGAACAAGTAGACAGAATGATTACTGTGATGGAGAACAGTCCGAGGAGAAAAACACTACCACAGTCGAAAGGGTTGGAAGCACCGGATGGTACAAGTATCAGAGATATAGCGATCGTAAGTATTTCAGAGCTGTCACCAGTTCGTTGTGAAGATACTGCAACACCTGTGCTCGTTCTTCGAAATAATGGTAATGTCGATGTAACGAGTCTGGTCGTGTCCTATAGTATAAATGGAGGCACAACTTCTACGGGATCGGCAAGTAACATTACTGGCTTTACTCCCGGAACGGAAATTACGTTGCCGCTTTCTTCATTGAATTTTTCAACTGGAGAAAATATACTTGCTGTTACAGTCTCCAAGCCTAACGGCTATAACGATAAGAATACTTCAGACAATTCATTATCTAAAACTGTTGTTGTAAATGATGCTTCGGATGTTATACCGTTGCGTCAGAATTTTGATGCTTCATTTGAAGATCAGTGGACGTTAGTAAATCCTTCCGGAGGAATGAACTGGGAGACGATCACAACCAATTATAGTCAATCACTTTACTTCAATGCTGCTGCGAATACAACAGAAGGTGATGCTGCCTGGCTGGTGAGTCCGGTGCTTGATTTTTCAGCCACTACAAGGGCAAGTGTGTTCTTCGATCTTTCGTATCGCTACCTCAGCACCGATGGCAACAGGAATGATCTTGATAATTTGCAGATACTTGCTTCCGCAGATTGTGGTATAACGTATGATAAAGTCTTGTTTGATGAAACGGGAACTTCGCTTTCCGTGAGCAACGATGCCGTGAGCTCAACGCCCACCAAAGCGGAAGACTGGAAACGCAACTATGTGAACCTGACAGCTTTTGCCGGACAAAGCAACGTGCGCCTGGCTTTTGTTTTCACTAACGACAACGGGAATAATATCTATATTGATAATATTGAATTCTTTGTTTCGGATGATCCAACTCCCAATTCAGTTGCTAACCCGTTTGTTGTTTACGACAGCGACCCTATAACTCCGAACGATTTTTACATCACATTTAACCTGGCCGAGCGGGAATCTGTTCAATATGAATTGATGGATACTATGGGAAGACAGGTTGTCGCTCAGCAATTAACAGATGTTCTTAATCAGACATACCAGGTAAACGCAGAACATACGAGCACCGGAGTTTACTTTTTACGATTACAAATAGGTGGAAATTACTATTCTACGAAAGTTTACATGGGGAAGTAAATTCCCAATCATACCCCAATAATTACCTCTCATGTAAGTAGTTACCTTACATATTTTCCGTGTATGAACGCTTAATATGTATATTTGCGGATTATGGTAAGGATTGCAGTTATAACAGCGACCCTTTTTTTGGGCGCTCTGGCGGGATTTTCGCAAACAGTTGGGGATTATAGGACAACATCGACAACAGGAACCACTGCGTGGACTTCCGCCTCCAATTGGGAGACTTATTCAGGCTCCGGATGGACGTCCACCACTAATCCACCTACTGGAGCAGCTGGTACCACTATAACTATTGGCAGAAGCATGACAACTTCAACTGTGCTAAACATTCAAGGCGCATTAGTTGTAAATTCTGGCGTAACACTTACTATTGGAAACCCTTCCACTTCTACAGGCGCTAATTATGACTTCGTTGTTTCATCGACAGGTACACTTACCAATAACGGGACAATTACTTTTGTAACTAGTGCCACGGTTGTCAATCCGGTAAGACTCCGAATAGATGGAACATTAATTAATAACAATACATTTACTATTAACGCCAACAACTTATTTGTTACAGTTAACGGTACGCTGAAAAATTCGTCTGTCAACCTCAATACCAGCAATAGTCCAGTTAAAGTAGAATTCACCAGCGGTGCTACCTACGAACACCTTTTAACAACGGCAGCAGGGAATATACCGCAAGCAACATGGGCTGCAAATTCGACTTGTATTATTTCTGGATATACTACAAACACTGCAGTGCCGGGACGATTAGGTTCAAACTTCGGAAATTTTATCTGGAATACTCCTTCCCTTGCTGTATCTCAATTTAATCTGGGCGGGCAACTCATTAATTTACAAGGAACGTTATCCATTTTGTCAACGGGATCTTCTGCTCTCTATTTAGGTCAAAGTGATTCTGAACCTGTAGGACTAACAATTGGAGGAGATTTGGTTATTTCAGGGACATCGAATGTCCATATAGCTCAAGATGCATTAGGTAATTCTGTTACTGTAACTGGAAGCATTCAACATACGAGCTCCTCTCCGTTTTATGCCTCCTCGGGTTCCGGATCGACAGACATAACATTAGGAGGGAATCTTTCTACCTCAAGTACATTTAATGCAGGCATTGGTACTTTAATATTTCAAGGCGCCGGGTCGGCTCAAGCAATTAACGGAACGGTTAATGCTGGCAATATTAGTGTGATTAATGATGCTGGTGTCAATGTCGAGGGTATAGTTAATCTCACAGGTTCTATAACTTTGAATACTTCTACCGATGTTTTTGATGCTGATGGTACTAGCAATAACGGTACGTTAACGCTTTTATCTACCGATGATGACCCAGCGGTGGATGCTACTATTGCTGCTATACCTTCAGGTGCAACATTTCAGGGTAACGTTACAGTGCAACGCTATATGAGTGGCGAAGGCTACCGCATGTATCGCTATATATCTTCACCCGTTACAAACGCTACTGTAGCAAACTGGCAAGATGATTTTTCAATCACGGGAGCTTTCACTGGTTATTCTACACGCGATCCTTCCAATAATTCTACTATAGTTTGTGGCTATAGATTAGGCACATCTGCTTCTATGTTTACCTATAATGAGGCAACGCAGGCTTATGCGGCTTATCCCACAACAAGTTCTGCTGCTGCGCTTGTACCAGGCGTAGGGTATTCAGCGCTTGTACGGAATTGCTCAAGCCCTACTATAATTGATGTAAGAGGTCCAATCAATCAGGGTAATATAAGTCCAACAATAACGTATACTACTTCGGGTAGTAACGCTGCCATGTATGGCTATAACCTGGTTGGTAATCCATATCCTTCTGCACTTGACTGGGAGTCAACATCATGGACAATGAGTAATATCAGTTCTGTAATGGCAATTTCAGATAACAGTACAGGTAGCCTCGTGTATCATTACTATGATAATACCGATGGAAGCGCCGATGATTTTATCGCAGTTGGTCAGGCTTTCTGGGTTCGCGCTACAGCTGCTTCACCTTCATTAACATTCACGGAAGATATCAAGGCCGCTCCAGGTTCTTCGTATAGCTTCTATAGAAAGGCAACTCCTGTGTTAGACAGACTTATAATCACAGTAACGAATGGTTCTATCACGGATAAAGCTTTCGTGAAAGTAAATCCTGCGGCAAAGTCATCGCTGGATAATTTCGATGGTCCGAAAATGGATAATACGCTATTCGATATATCTACACTCTCTTCTGATAATGTACCGATGGCGATCAACGCTGTGGAAGGTATCACTTGCGGCTCTGCGGTTAAGATCAATTTGAAAGATTTTACTGCGGGCAGCTATAAATTGAATTTCCAGGGAGCCGGACTCGTACAAGAGTACGAAATGGTGCTTACGGATAAATATACCGGTAGCGTTACCAACGTTACTGCGTCTCCAGACTATACATTCGTTGTCGACAACAATGCAGCATCAAAAGCCGCAGATCGTTTTGAGCTGACCTTTAAAGAAAAAGCAATGTCACTCGGCCTTTCTGTAGACAGCAACGTTGCGTTATGCGCTACGGAATCAGGAAAGGTTAAACTATATAACCCGCAGGCAAATGTATCGTACTTCGCAACGTTGCGTGGTGAAACCATTAGTGATACCGTTACAAGTGCTGCTTCTTTCATCGAGTTTAACATCCCTGCTGAGTCCCTTGTTGAAGGCGAGAACAAAGTATATATCAATGCTATCGGTAACTGCGATAACGCGGCCCAACTGGAGCAATCTGCACTGGTTCAGAAATATAGTGCAGCAACCATCACACAAGTTAATGGAAGAACGTTGAAGTCGAACTACAGCACGGGTAATCAGTGGTACCTCAATGGACAGTTGCTTGCGGACACATCGGCTGTGCTACGTGTTAGCGAAGAAGGCGACTACCAGTTAAGTGTAACCGCCGGAAGCTGTATACTGTCAGCAACCTATGCTTTAGGTTCAGAAACCTTTATGGATAAGATTGCAGGGTATCCAAACCCGGTTGAATCTGTATTCTCCATTGAACTTCCAATCGAACAATGCTCGGTATCAGAATTGCCGATCATGAATGATGTAGGTCGCCAGGTGGGCATTTTGAAACTGAAAGACTTCGGTACATATCGCACCGGCCAGTATGACTTCAGCGCTACACCGGCAGGTCTATACCTCATTCGCATTGAGTCGGGTACAGGCGTTCGCCACATGAAAGTTTTGAAGAAATAGGAATATATAGCCTCTCTATATAAATATCTCCCGCAGGTTCTGAATTTGCGGGAGATTTTATTTTATACCTACTCACTTGTGTCTTATGGAGAGCAGGTGATTATCGCCCCATCGGATTTAGGTCAAAGCATTTACGATAAATGCATTAATTTTAGCCATGGTGCAAAGTAGTATAAAGCCAATACTGAAAGCAGCAATACCGTTTTATGGTTGCCTCCTGGTTATTGTATGGTTTCTGAGTCCGGAGTTTACAGCTTGCTCAAGAGACAGCGTATGGTGTACACTGTCGTATTGGACAACCGAATCGGCCGGGCGCTTTGGTACGGTGATTATAATAGTTATCGCGAGTATTGTGTTTGCACTTCGCGCATCAACGGTGAAAGAAGGCGTTGTTGGTGTAGTCAGAATATTTGTGACATTATCGGTTATACTGTCGGTGTTTGCGCTTATTAACGAACATGTTGTAAAACCGATCCTGCAGGTTCCACGGCCCAGTCATCAGTATATAATAACGCAGTCAAAATCGGAAGCAAAGCTTGATTCATTATATACTTTATCAGCAACCGACCGGAGAGCATTCTTCAAACAACTGATGGATGCGGATACCGTGTCGTACAAGAATTGGGATGAACGTGTCCTGGCTCATTGGCTGGAAGAAGCCGGCTACTCATTTCCCTCCGGACATTCATTCAACGCTTTTCTGCTGGCAGGTCTACTCGCGTTTTGTATATACTACCTCGCAAACAAAAAGGTCCGTTGGCTGTATGTTGTTCCTTTTGCATGGGCTGTTATGGTGGCGGTGTCACGAGTGGCCATTGGAGCGCACACCGCGTTGGATGTAAGCATAGGCAGTGCTATCGGACTCTCTATTTCGCAAGCGTTGCTTTCTATCCCGGTCATTCGAAGGTTGCTAATTCCTGATAAGTATATCCGCAATTAACGGCTCAAGCCGAATTACTTCGAAGCTGTCATGGCCTGAACTCTCCAATTGTAAACACGAGGCTAAATCAAATCTGTGGATTTTTTGCCACCGGATTTTAATACTCTCCATATATAGTAGGATAAAAGGTATAGCACTTTGTACGCTTTTGTAATTAAAATGTCCGCGAATGGGATTTTTATATCGAGTCATTTAAAAATTCAATGTTATACTCTGAAACCCACCATGTACATTATTTTATTAAGCGTTGTTTTCAGGTATAGAGTATATTATTCTGCGATCAGTAAGAATCGAGAAAGTATACCTGTAACTGTCAAAGACCGTGTAGCTATACCGTTATGCTGACGAGAAAAATATTTTTAGTGTTCTGTTAACTTTTTATTACGGAACAAATTTCTGTAAAAATCGTACGGGGATATTTTTATATAAATCCGAATCCAATTCAGAATACTTTCGTTTGACGTGCTTCTTTTTTGCAAAATCAAAGTACTCTAAAAAATATTGATGTTAAGAAAAATTAACGTTTGCGCTGCAACATAAACAAGGTTTCGTTCGTCTTAGGGTCATATATCTCAAACGAACTTAATTGTAAAACCATATGAAAAAAACATTGTCTATCCTTGCTGCTATCACAATCTTCAGCACTGCTTTATTCGCTAACAACATTGATAATCCGAATGCCGCTACCGGTATGGCTATCATGAAAAATGGTACTACTGTAAAACTGTTCTATAAAGGAACCAAGCAGACTGATGTAAAAGTATCTATATATAATGCAGCCAATACATTGGTATATTCTGAAACCATCAAGAATGTAGATGGCTTTGTAAGACCTTATAACTTTACTAACCTGGAAGAAGGTGAGTACTCAATCGAATTACTTGGTGAGAACGGCCGCCAGGTGGAGCGCGTGATCTATAAATTAGGTAAAGTACAAAAGCTGGCTAACGTAATGCATGTTACCGGTGAACCTAACAAATATATACTTACCGTTGCCAACAAAGGACAGGACGTACTTACCATCAAGATCTATGGCGATAAAGGTGTATTGCTGTATAGCAAAACCGAAGAAGTAAACGGTGACTTCGCTCAGGTATATAACCTGGATAAATACAACGGTGGCCTTACGTTCGAAGTTTCGGATTCAAAAGGTGTAACCAAATCACTGAGCCTGTAATAAGAAATCAAAAGACCCGCTAAAAAAAGTCCCTGTAAAAGCTGCTATGAAAATGGCAGCTTTTTCGTTTTTTATCGGTTGATGAATATATACCTAGATACTCTCTTTTCTTAATAATACTTTTTTATCGAGTAGCCAGAGTTCGGTGTTATGAAAAGGAACGCAGGTATAGTTGTGATAGCTTGAGCCACTTTTCAACAGCTCATCCAGCACATCCGGAGAGAGCCATGTAAAAATAAAATCTTCTCGTTGATAGCGTTCAGCGGTAAGAGAGTCTGCCGGAGGATTACGGCAACCTTTTACAAGCCGGCTCTAGGTAGCAGAATCAAAATATAGAATGGCCTGCAAGTAACTATCCGAAGGACCGGGAGTAGACAGGAAGCCATCTCCGGAATTGTCGATATAGATATAATGAAATTCAGCGGCAGTCGGTTTATAAGTTCGCAGGTCGATCAGTTTGGCGAGCCTGGCCGTATCACGCGAATGCGTAGTATATATATTCCCTTGCTGGGTTGTGTCGGGAGGGAGTTCGGCTTGTTGCTGTTTGCGCTGGCAACAGAAAAATGTTGTTGCAATCAGCAGCATTAGTATGGTGCGGGAGAGGTGCAGCATGGTATATATATAGCTTTAAATAAAAAGAGAGTCCCCGAAAGAACTCTCCTGAAATTATAATACAATAATCGATTTTAATTTAACGGCTGTTTAACATCTTCTTGCTTGTTGTCGCGTGTGTTCTTTTGTACTGCAATGGCAGCAAAGAGACTTAACAGGAACGACATAGCATAAAAACCTTTTTCACTTAACGAGAGTGTGGCATTCCATAAACCTACGGTCAGCAACACAATAGCCAAAATGGTAGAGAACCAGCTTAATCCGTAATAGATATTGGTAACGGGTATACCTTCGAGTTGATCGCGAACGGATTTTTGCAACGATATGGCTGAGAACAGCCCGTACATTAAAACGGTAAAGTAGTAACCCTTTTCATTCAACATCATTTCGGCATTCCATAGACCGATGTTGAAAGATAAGATCCCCGCAAATAGCGCTACCCAGGAAGCTGCGATAAATGCACTGGATGGTTTCTGATTCATTGATTTGTTGTTAGATTTTCCTATTCGTATGGCTTTTCGGTTTCGCCCCGTTTTTTTGCAAGTGGTTTCTGGCCTCCACTTAAATTATTTCAAGTATACGTAAATGTTGTAAAAAGTATGTGTCGTCACGCAGTTGCGGGCCTCGCAAAAAAGCTGCACTTAGTCTATTGATACCGCGCGATGGTATTTATAAATGCGGATACCGTTCTGAAACTGCCTAAGTTGCTCAAAAATACAGCAACTCCTGCGTAGTGGTGGCTCTGCTTTTACCTGTCTCTTGCCTGAGTAGAGATGAAGAAAAATAAATAGATTTGGTAAATATCTACAAGGGAGAGAAGGTGCAATTGCCTGATCAGGAAATAATCAAGGCTATCCGGCAGGGGGATAAAGATGTCTTCGAACAGGTGTTTCATGCCTGCTATGAAAATCTTTGTCAATACGCTTTTACCATACTCAGGGATATGGACGAAGCCGAAGATATTGTGCAGTCTATGTTTATGAAGGTGTGGGAGAGACGTGAGGAATTGAATATCCAGCAATCTATGCGATCATATTTATTCAGGGCTGTGTATCATCAGTGCATCAATCAACTGGAGCATCGCACTATAAAAATGAAGCATCGCGAATACGGTGTATACGAAGGGCAGCATAAAGTGCAGCAGCCCGAAGTATTTCCGGATGAGCTCTCTGAAGATATACGCACCGCTGTAAATGATTTGCCGCAGCAATGCCGTACCATTTTTATGATGAGCCGCTATGAAGAATTGCGCTATGCAGAGATTGCCAAAAAGCTGAATATATCGGTTAATACTATCGAGAACCAGATCAGTAAGGCATTACGAATATTACGACTTAAATTAAAAGATCATTTTATACTATAAATCAGAGCCAGCGTGAAACGTGAATATGATATCGAGATAAAGGACGAACTGATAGTTCGGTACCTGGCAGGCGAAGCAGGCCCTGAAGAAGCAATAGCTTTACAAGACTGGCTTACGCTCGCAGAAAACAGAGCGTATTTTGAAAATATACAGCGAACGTGGGAGCAGGCACATCCCTCAAAAACTCCGCGTGCTATAGATGCGCAGCAGGCATGGAAGAAAGTAAAACTTCAGACTGAGCCTGCCGTAATGTGGAAGAATAAACGCTCCAGACGCAACACACTTATTCTACGTATAGCCGCCTCGTTGCTCATTACGATTCTGGCTACGTTGCTCGTCTATATCCGACTGAACAAGCCATCGGTGGAAATGGTGGCAGTAGCAACAACGGACTCATTAAAAAACGTTAAGCTGCCTGATAACTCCACGGCTATACTACATCACAACAGCAGACTGACATATCCTGCTATATTTAGCGATACGCAGCGCGAGATCAACCTCGAACAGGGTGAAGCATTTTTTACCGTAACGCCCAATAAAGAGAAGCCCTTTGTTATCCATACTTCCATGGCAGACATTCGCGTAGTGGGTACCGCGTTTAACGTGGCATTACAGGGTGATCATTTGGAGGTGAGCGTTAAGGAGGGGAAGGTGCTGGTATATACTTCACAAGACAGCAGTTACCTGACTGCCGGCTATACCGGCATTGTACCCGCGATGGGCACAATACGCGTAAAAGATTCTGTTCACGCAAATAGCTGGGGCTATGCAACGCACCAACTCATATTTAAAGATACTCCACTGGAAGAGGTTATTGCCGATATTGAAAAAGCATATCCATATTCTATCACTTTAGGCAATGCGAATATTAATAATTGCCGCCTGACTGCTACCTTTGACAATGATTCTGCGGAAAATCTCTTAAATTTAATCGCGGAGACATTAAATCTGTCGGTAGTAAAAAATGGCACAGTGTTTACCCTGCAAGGAGAAGGCTGTCCGTAGGCTCATACCTGCGGTGATCTTTCTTTTTTTATGCCATATCGTACCAGCACAATATATCCGTACTTCATACGCCAATAAAATAACACTTACCAGTTCGGGCATTCAGTTTAAAGTGTTGATCGATAAGTTATCGGGCATCACCGGACTTCATTTTATTTATAGCTCCAATAAAATTGAGACTACGCGGCTGGTTTCAGTATCGGTAAAGGATAAGTCGCTGGAAGAAGCATTGGTTCTGCTGGGCCGCCAGCTTCACGTTGCATTCATCAAGCGCGATAACAAATATGTTATTATAAAAACAGCCGAGGTCGCTCCCGCTACGCATACAACCACACAGGCGTTAACAAGACGCCCGGAGTTTGACAAGATCTATAGTGCGCCTAAATATACTCCGCTCATTGCTTCTACTGAAGAAATATATACTGCCAGCGCAAATGCTCCGGAGCCTGTAGCCGGCAAGCCTATGGCTGCGACCGGAAATTACCTGCGCAAGCATCTAAAGGAAATGCAGGTATATTTCGATACATCGAGGCTAAGACGATTGCCGGAGTATGAACTCAAGAAAGTTAACCTGAAGAACCGGCATTCAGGCTGGTATATATCGGCCGGTGTTATGCTAAACGATTTCGCTGCAGGTGCTCAACTACAAGCCGGAGTACGATCACTCTATGCAGTATATAACCCGGCATGGCTTCGCAGTGGCCGGTATTTTGGTTCGTTTGGTTTCGGTACCTCCCTGCAGCTTTCCAGAAATATAGCATTCACGCCAGTATATACTTATGGTACGGTGAAGCAGAACGAAATCTTCAAAGTAAATATGCCACGCAGAACGATTGAAGGACAGGCTGAACTGGTTGCAAAACTTCACCAGGTGCGGTTTACATTTCAATATGCTGTTACCAGTAACCTGAATATTCGGTTAGGTCCAACGCTCGGCTATGTAAAAGCCAAATACTCCGTAGAGAAAAATAATGTGATGGTATTTCGCAGAGCCAATATAGGAGCACCGGTAACACTCCCTGCACTTACGACTAAGACCACCGCTGCGTATACTGCTGCCTACCCAGCCATACCCGTGCAGATTGTTACAGAATTTAATCGCACAGCGCCAGCTGCGGCTTTTGCAGAACATAAAAAATATATGTTGGGGTGGGAAGCCAGCATTTCGTATCGCATAAATTTTTTCAGGAAAAGATAGTGGCAATCTGATCTTCGCCTGTCTCTTGGTTGAAACCCAATGCAATTACGTGTATGGCATTAACCAAGAGTTTTCAGTTTAATCCACCAACCAATCTCAAAGAAGCTTTGGGAGCTTTTATAGTGCTGTTGATTATCGGTGCAATTAACCTCGGACAGCAGTGGGAAGAACGCAGATTTTCGGTTCAGCATTTTACGGCTGAGATACAATGCATGTTAAAATTGAACGAGGCGCAGGCGCAGCAGTTGGAGAAGATCAACTACGACTTCTACGATAAAGCCTCCAAAGCTTATGCAACCAGTTTGTTTGACGATTCGCGTTACTGTACCGAGATGCAGGTGCTTTGTGCCAAACGCGATGCCTCGATGATGAAGGTACTCAATGACAAGCAACGAAACGCATGGAAGTCGCTGGTGGTATATGCGGAGTGTAAACGTTAAACGTTAATCGTTATCAGTTATGCGTTAATAGTGAATGAATACATAAATTCAATGGCACGAAGAACACAAAGAAGACACAAAGTTTCACAAAGCCCTTCGCGTACCTCTGTGCCTTCTTTGTATACTCTGTGTAACTGGATTTTAAAAATCTATAAAAGAAAATATACTCTCTTCGCAGCAAAGAACCAATAACGCTCACCGTCTCCCAAAGAAAGAACTCAAATGATTGAATAAAGAAGTATCCCGGCTAAGATCGTGAATAAACGTATCCGGTACTCTGAAATGACGGCTTCTTAAAAAGATATCGAAGAATTTCTTGGCCGGTATATATTCCTGCGCTTGCTCTATAGCCTCCGGCAGTATAATCGCACTCGGTGATGCCTGAACGATGTGCTGTTGTTCTGCCACGGAGAACAACTCCGGTTGAAGCACCACCAATACACCCGGCTGATGCTCCACTTGTTTTGCCAGTTGCTCCGCCAATGTAAAGTATGGCGTGGTAGCTTCTGTCGGTATACATACCTGACTTAATCGCACCTGCGGTACATGTTGGTGCTGCGCTATATAGTGTTGCGCATAGTCGCTTTGCGCTTTCAGGTAGGCATAGTAACATGCTTCCTTCTCTTTGCCTTCATGCTGCTGCGAGACAACCGAGAATAACTTGATAGAGCGGTTTGTTCTCCGGGCCAGTTCAAGCGTCCAGGCATAGCCCATGCTAAAGGCAGCATTATATAAAAACGGATATACTATACAATTTTTCACACGCCTCACATTAATCCGTACATCACAAAAAGAAAAATGCTATTACATAAGGGCCAATGCCGTAGAAAGGCCTGATGCCAGTGCAACCCAGTATAATTCGTTGATGCGATCTTTTGATCTTTTCAAACGCATCTTGATAGCACTGGAAGTTAAATGATACGAAGCCTGCAAGTCTTCAATAGATTTACCTTGCTGATACTTCAGCAGCAGTAAACTTTTTTCTTCTGCAGGTAAATGATCGATGAGGGCGAACATAATTTTTTCCTGTTCGGCTTCTTCGTGTTCGTGCGGCATCGCGAAGCTTCCGGATTTCTCTTCATCGTCATCGTAAACATTTTCTTCCAGACTCAGCACACTGGTCTTGTTCTTTTTACGGAGGTATGCGAGACAATCGCGGTGGATGATGATATATAGCCAGGTAGAAAACTGGGCGTTGCCTTTAAAGGAATCCAGTTTATCGAACGCTTTCATGATTGAATCCTGCGCTACATCAAAGGCTATATCTTCTTCTTTCAAAACCGAGAGACACTTCTGATATACTTTTTTGAAGTAACGGTTATACAATTCACCTAAAGCATTCTTATCATCCTGGAGGATAGCGGTGATCAGTTGTTCATCGGAAAGTTGACTGAGATTTTTCATAGCGTTTACTGATTAGATTCAACGCTGTAAAATTGCAACGGCTCAGACTCCCGGATTAGAGCTAAAAAACGTATTTTAAAAAATGGCAGGAAACGCGTAGAGCGTCTACGCTAAAAAGCGTAGTAGTCTCCGTGGAAATACCTAGGCCAACCCCTTCTCAACCGCATATTTTACCAATCCTGCGGTATTTTTAACCTGTAACTTCTCCAGCAGATTCCTCCGGTGCGTGTCTACGGTGCGCACGCTGATGAAGAGTTTCTCTGCAATTTCTGCATTTGAGAACTCCTGCGCGATCAAACCCAGCACTTCTTTCTCGCGGTCCGTTAGCGTAACACTGTCTTTAGATGCAGCTTTGGGCTTCTGCTGTAACTCGGTAATAGCCTTAAGTAACGTTGCTGATACCGTCTGACTGAAATAACTATCACCATTTACAACGGCATGGATAGCGGCCACCAGTTCATCACGGCCGCAGTTCTTCAGTAAATATCCGTTGGCTCCGGCTTCCAGCATCTTTAAAATATAGTCGCGCTCTTCGTGCAGCGTAAGCGCGAGCACTTTTATATCCGGAAATTTAGATTTGATCGTATAGGTCGTGTCGATGCCATTCGGCAAACCCATATCAATATCCATGAGTATTACATCGGTGATCTGTTTCTCTACAAGCGCTATTACATCCTTTCCGCTTTCAGCTTCAGCAAGTATCTCTATATCCGGTTCGAGCTGAAGAATAGCGTTCAGTCCTACACGAATAAGCTTGTGGTCGTCAGCAATAATTACACGGATCTTTTCCATGGGCAGAGATTTCAAACGGTTCAAAAGTATACATTCCCCGGCACATTACCAGTGACTTTTCTATACCGGTGCATCCAAAAGGCGAAGGAAAATATATAGTAAAGATAGTTCTAACATCATTTCGATGTACCAGCTATAGGAATAACGGTCATACAACATCAACCTTAAAATTGAAAAACATGAAACGGTATTTCATTCCCCAATGGCTGCTGATAGGAGTAGTGATTCTTTCGGCATGCCAATCCAAACACGAAAAGGTATCGCACGAAGCTGTACCGGTGAGTAGCAAGAGCGAGATTACACTTTCTGAAACCCAACCTGATGAGCAGTTCTGGCTCGCGCTCGAGTCGTACGCGAAAGGTGATAACAAAGAGAGTGCAGCATTTATCGAAGATGGTATTGCAGCGATGGAAAAGATAGCCGACAGTCATGAAGCTGATCGCAAGGCTATCGATCATTCCATACAAGACCTAAAGATACTCTCCGGTAAAGTGGCCAGCAACCAGGTGAGTTCCATCACCGACCTCAATAAAGCATTTGCTCATGCAGCGCAGTCGCTGGCACACCTGAGGTTGAGAGTAACAGAAATAGAATTCTTTAAAAAGTCCGAAGAAGTAGCCGGTACACATTTGCAATCGGCAGTAGATCATGCCAACCGGTATATACGCTTCCATAAATATACTCCTTCGGAAGAAGAACACGCTTTGCTAACCGATACACAGGAGCTGTCCAAACGATTGGAGCGGGGTGAAAATGTATCGGAAGAGGAATTGAAAGTGAATATAAAAAATATTGATAGTCTGCTGGTGAATTGGGAAACACGATTCAATCCCGGTCAAGGTCATTGATAAGTATACATCTACATCGCATGAAAAAAGTATTGATCATCGTTTTTACACTGCTCGCCAGCTATAGCTATAGTCAGCAACTTTTTACCGGGGGTAACGAATGCCGCATTCGTATACTTACCGATAAGAAGGAATATGAATTTGTAACGCACCGGCTGGAGGCAAGAGTAAACAACGCACTGCAACGATTTGAATTTATGATACCCGTAGAAACCATACGTGCCCTTCGCGATTCTGCTGATGTTGATTTCATTCGCGCATTTACACAGGGGAGCGCAGCGATAGAACTAACAGCAGCGTTGCCCGGCAACCAGGTAGATTATTCATTTCTGAAAACCAGTAACACGATAGATCTGCCCGGAGAGTTGAAGATAGGTTCGCTCCGTTTTCATGACGATGTAGAGTTTGGAGGCTCCATGCCTGTAGATAAACTATATTTTAACCTGCAGCTATACCTGCGCGAAGGCAACCGTTACCTGGCGAAGGTGAATAACGAAAATATACTTGAAATAGAATTAGGCGCCCGTGGTGACAGAATGGTGGGCCTTTCATCCAATTAATAAAAAGAATAACTTTTAAATCATCATGGCTATGAAAACCAGAATTCTTCTGATGATGCTGATGCTTGTAGGATTAACAGCAACAGCTCAAGTACACGTTGACTTTGATAAAAAAGTTGATTTCAAAAATTACAAAACCTTCAAGTTTGAATCCGGAAAAGTAATCCGAAAGCTGGGCGTTACAGACACAGATAATACGTTTATGGATGCCAACGTAAAGAATGCCATAACACAGGAACTTCAGTCGAAAGGCTTAACAGCTTCTGATGCCAATCCGGATCTGATTGTAACATACCTGGCCGGTGCACGCGAAAAACAGGAAGTGCAAAACTATATATCGAATCCCGGCTTCTTTTATCCGTACTATAGATTCTATAGCCTCGGTGGCTGGTGGGGACCACAGTGGAACAACTTCTGGGTAACGCATTACGAAGAAGGAACCATTATCATCGATGTGCTCGATGCAAAAACCGATCAGCTCGTATGGCGTGCGTATGCCGTATCGCCCATCAACAACTACAACGAAGCCAAGTTTGTGCAGAAAGAAGTGTCAAAATCTTTCAGACATTTTCCTCCTAAATCATAGCGCGTAGTATATATGTTCACGAAAGCCAGTGATATCACTGGCTTTTTTTATGTCTATAACTTAGTTATTAATTTAAAATAATTATAGAATGACGGTTATAGGTGATCGATATTTTATTCCGTAATAATACGTACCTGTCTATAGGTAATATTTTATGTTTCTGTGGTTAACCGGTTTCTATACCATTCTATACCTTTGCCATAAATTTTTAGCTATTATGCGTGATATACTTCATACAAATCCCGGTAAGTCGTTCTATGAATATGATCCAGATGTGCCGTGCGTTATTGGAACAATAAAGGAGTTTCTGTTCAGCGAAGAGTTGAGGGCGCACATGAATAAGGGGTTGGATCTGTTAATCGAAAAGAAGAAGCTACATCCAGAAATGGGTTGGATTGCAAACGCCAAATCGCAACCGACTATGCTGGAAGAAGATATAACATGGGTTGCGACTGATTGGGGCGATCGGGCGATAGCGGCCGGCGTCCGCTACGTTGCAATGGTTTTACCCGATGACGAGATTGTGAAGCTGTCGCAAGATTACTTCGATCAGGATTTTCAAAAAGACGGTATGACTCTTAAACAATTTATGGATTTGGAATCTGCACGTCAATGGCTGCATAACATGCTGAAGTGAAAGCTGTTTTTTAAATACGTGTGAAACGCCAGTATCACTACTGGCTTTTTTTGTTGCTATACCGTGACGCTTTTTGTATCAATCAATCTAATATATATGCCAATGCACACAGCAAGATATAGCGGCTGTAATTTTTTGCACATTGGCACAATCCAATAAATATACTGTACACCTATGCGAACCTGCATTATCTCCGCCCTGTTACTGATGTTGACTATAAATCAGCTGCACGCACAATTCTTCAACGAACGCACACTGAAAGAAGACAGTGCCTACGCCAAACTAAAGGCCGGTATAGTAGCGCACTTCAAACATGCTTCCCCGGGACCATTCGGTGCGTTTGTAAAGGGAGTAGATGAAGATATAGTTACCGACAAGAAAGTAATGGCGCTTACATTCGATGCCTGCGGAGGTCCGCGCGGTAGTGGTTACGATGAAGAACTCATTAACTTTTTGCGAGCCAATAAAATTCCTGCTACACTTTTTTTGAGTGGCCTGTGGATCGATGCGCATCCAGATAAAGTAAAAGAACTTGCAGCCGATCCGTTATTCGAGATCGAGAATCACGGACTCACGCACCATCCCTGTGCTGTAGCAGGCGAAACCATGTACGGTATACACGGCACTGCTAACGTAGACCAGGCCGTAGACGAAATAGAATTAAACGCACGCAAGATCGAAGCCATTACATCGCGCAAGCCTATATATTACCGATCAGCAACCGCCACTACCGATGAAGCCTGCGCAGCCATAGCCAACAGCCTATACGAAACCATTATCAGTTACGATCTCTTATCAGGCGATGCCGTAGCCGGTACGCCTGCATCCGTTATTAAAGCGAACTTAGTAAACGGAGCACGCCACGGAGCCATCGTAATCATGCACATGAACCACCCCGAGTGGAACGGAGCCGAAGCCCTGAAGCAAGCTTTACCTATATGGCAACAGCAGGGGTTTACGTTTGTGAAACTCGAGCTGCATCCGTTGAGAGGAAAACGGTGAGAGAGCTGTGAGCTTTGAGCTGCGAGGTGTTTGAGTGGAGGGTAGGGAAGTCCGGACTCTTCTTACTTCCTAATCCTCAGTTTAGTCTCTCAATTGCAGCCCGCACCGTTCTAACTATGAACAAAGTTGTATATTTGGGGTTCAACAAAGCGCTAGGTATCAGGAAAAATGAACGGTTGGTCCTATACGCTTTGTTGGTGTTCTCCTGCTATAAAAGACCATACCCGCACTCGCACTGCTTGAATTCTAGGAATATTTGCTGTAGGAAACATAGGGCTTTGTGCCGTGTGTATACAGTGAAACGACTATGTGTAAAAGATGTTCTTGGGGAACAAAATTATAGTATCGAAAAAATTTAGTGAGATAAAATGCTTTTTAATTCAATTGAGTTCGCCATCTTTTTGCCGATAGTTTTTTTATTATACTGGTTTGCGACTAACAATAATCATAAAATACAAAATGCGCTTCTTTTAGTATCAAGTTATTTCTTTTATGCCTGTTGGGATTGGCGTTTTTTGTTTCTTTTAATGTTTTCCACCCTTTTGGATTTTTTTACTGCATTGAAAATGCAAGATGCCTCAAGTAAAAAAATAAAGAAGTTTTGGTTTTGGCTAAGTATAATTATTAATCTTGGGTTCCTTGGTGTTTTTAAATACTATAATTTTTTTGCGGAAAATTTCGCAGAGATGATCTCTCATCTGGGTTTGAAAGTCAATCCATGGACATTAAGTGTTATTCTTCCGGTTGGTATTTCCTTTTACACTTTTCACGGACTGTCTTACGTAATAGATATCTACTACGACAGGATTAAGGCAGAACGAAGTTTTATTGACTACGCTGTTTTCGTTAGTTTCTTTCCGTTGCTAGTTGCCGGCCCCATAGAGCGTGCAACTCATCTTCTGCCACAAATTAAGACAACCAGAACTTTTGATTATGCAAAAGCAGTAGATGGAATGAGGCAAATTTTATGGGGCCTTTTTAAGAAAATTGTAATAGCTGACAATTGCGCTGAATTTGCAAATGATATTTTTAATCACTCATCAGAGTATTCAGGAAGTACACTTCTTTTAGGTGCAATATTTTTTACGTTTCAGATTTATGGTGATTTTTCTGGGTATTCCGACATTGCATTGGGAACAGCAAGGTTATTCGGAATGGATCTATTAAGAAACTTTGCTTTCCCATATTTTTCAAGGGACATCGCAGAATTTTGGAGACGTTGGCATATATCACTTTCCTCGTGGTTTAAGGATTATTTATATATACCACTAGGTGGAAGTAAGGGGGGCACATGGCTAAAAATCAGAAACACATTTATCATTTTTTTAGTTAGCGGTTTTTGGCATGGGGCAAATTGGACATTTATTGTTTGGGGTGCGTTGAATGCTGTTTATTTTTTGCCATTATTATTAACCAATAAGAATAGAAATAATTTAGAGACTGTTGCACAAGGAAGGTTGTTGCCTTCGTTCAAAGAATTGGTGTCAATGATTATAACTTTTGGCTTGACGGTCTTGGCGTGGATATTTTTTAGAGCAAACTCTATTAAACATGCAGTTGGTTATATAGCTGGTATTTTTTCAAAGTCATTCTTCTCATTGCCCGATGTCCTACCTAAAAAAATGATAGCCATTATCGCTATTTTTATTTCTATCGAATGGCTCGGTAGAGAACAACTATATGCAATCGAAAATTTAGGACTTCGATGGGGAAGAGTATTGAGGTATTTATTTTATTTTTTGATAATAATTTCACTGTTCTGGCT
Organism: uncultured Chitinophaga sp.; assembly: GCA_966211525.1. Classification (GTDB taxonomy): domain Bacteria; phylum Bacteroidota; class Bacteroidia; order Cytophagales; family Cyclobacteriaceae; genus Ohtaekwangia. Next base: position 79,694 of record CBIHOZ010000003.1, read on the forward strand.
GGGTGGTAAGGAACAACAATTCATTTACTTTCAGTTTTAATTTATGAAGGGATTTATTTTTAAGACATCTTTTTTTGTTGCACCGTTTTTATTGCTACACGTATTAAATGTTTGTTTTTACAAACAGTTTGATGGTGACTTAGCAAGAATAGGGTATTTGTATCGGGATCCTTCTCCTAAATCGGTTGTGGCAAGTAAGTTTTCTCTAGACAAGAAGTATATAGCTTTTTCTGAATTGACTCCTAAAACGAATTTACGCTTTGATGCAATGATAATAGGAGATTCTTTTTCCGAACAAGATAGCTTAGGGTATAAGAATTTCCTTGCTCACAGAAATATATCAGTACTACATGTGGACAGGGTAATAGCAAGCAACCCTATTCAAATATTGGTAGAATTAATAAATGGTAATTTTTTTGACTCAGTAAATGTAGATTATGTGGTGTTGCAGTCTGTCGAAAGAGAGTTTCTTCAGAGATGTCAAAAGATTGATTTTCATAAATCTATGAGCATGGACTCACTTTCAAGCATTATTAGAGATCAAAAAAAGTTAACATCACCAGCGATAGCTTCCAAGTTTTTTTCTGAGACTACTTTAAAGGCACCTTTAACCAATATACAATATTATTTTTCTGATAAGCCTACATACTCTCAGACTTATAAGGTCTCGACAGTTAATAGAAATCTGTTTTCAAATAGTCCTGAAGATTTACTCTTTTTGGATGAAGACGTTGCAGCAATGAAATATAAGAATGATTCATTATTGGCTAAGAATGCGAATACAGTTTTAAATACCATTAATGGTCTCTTAATTAAGAAGAATATAAAACTAATCGTTTTAATTAGTCCTGATAAATTTGACGTGTATTATGACTATATCTCAAACAATCGGAAGTTTAAAAAACCGTTATTCTTTGCCTACTATGACTCTTTAATGAAGGAGTATCACTACGTTCCTTCTATGAAAGTTTTATCGAATGAATTACAGCGTAGAAAAGATATATACTACTATGACGATACGCATTGGTCGCCTATTGGTGCAGAGATTATAGCGAAAGAAATAGGAAAAATAATGGCCGATAAATGAAAGTATACGCCTAACTTAACCTCAGACTATAATTACCGGGCACACTTGACCTGACATTCCTGATCAAAATTCTGCCAGCCCCTGCATAAGTATTGTACGTATCATTCATTAACAGTGCGCTGCGCCCAGCACGCAAGTGTGTTCTTCCCGACTTTCCGTCTTTCGGACTTTCCCGACTTCCCGACTCTTCTTACTCCTCACTTCTTACTTCTTACTCCTAAATTTTTATCTTGCACCATGAACGTTCGCCTATCATCCACACAAAAGATCGCAGTACTTAACTCGGCCGATATATTTACCATAATGCGCGATATACTGTTGCGCGAAAACAAAATCCGCAGAAACCAGGAACACTTCTGGGTAATAGGCCTTAACAGCGCAAGCAAAATATTATTTATAGAACTGGTAAGTTTAGGCGCCACCAACCGCGTAGAAGTAAAGCCCGCCGAAGTGTTTCGTATAGCCATATATAAATCAGCTATCCGCATGATACTCGTGCACAACCACCCAAGCGGAAGTATAAAAATATCGGAAGCAGACCGCGACCTTACCGACCGCATGATAAAATCCGGCAACATGCTGGCCATAGAAGTACTCGACCACCTCGTAATAACCGAAAACGGCTATACCAGCTTTGTAGATATAGGTGTAATGGACGAACTAAGACGAAGCGGCCGCTACGAGTTAATCGACAAAGAGAAAGGCTGGCTGCAGGAGATGAAGGTAGAAGCCGAGGTTGCAAAAAAAATGAATGAGGTTGCCGCTAATTTTAAAAAGCTTGGTGTAGATATAGAAACCATCAAGAAAGCAACCGGCCTTACCAAAACGGAGATTAAAAGGCTGAAGATTGATTGAAAGAGAAAGATGAAGTGATATGAAAGGAATTTTGATTGCAGGAATTTTAAGTTTGTTCATTGTTTCTTGCTCGAAGAAACAAGAAGATCAGTCTCTTACTCGGGAAGAGTATATAGGTTTAGGAATGCCTAATGTTAATCGCGTTTGGAGAAGTGATGACTATTTAAAATGTGCTTCTGTTCTTAGAGAATTAAAGCATCAAAATTTTTATTCTTTGCCGAGATTAAATAGTGAAAGGTCTAAATATTGCTTTAGCAGAATAATCGCGAGAGATAACATTGATACTTTGCTTTTAGATCGACACCAGGGTAAAGTTAAATTAAGGCAATTCGCGGATTCTTTCGAGGAAGTTTTATTCTTGTATTTGGAAGAGGATAAAGATAATTTTTATCATGAAGAAATAGTTGAGTTACTCATGTTTTTGGTGACTATGTCGGATAAGACGTTTGTAAACTTTGCGAGTCTCCCGAATGTGGATTCGGCTTCTATTCATTCACTGCCTGAATATATACAAATGGAGAATGGATATAGAACTATGATATTGGCCGCACTTGAATACCAAAACGATGGTTTCGGAATGAGCGAGACTGATTTAGATAAATTTAGCAACGTTGTGGCTAATTCTTTAGAGATGAATTTGCAGAGAACTAACGACTCAATAAAGAATGAGATCATGAATAAAGTAAAGGCAGTTGTAAACGGAACGAAATCATCGTCTATAAAAAAGAACTATAGTAAAATATTGGAAATTCATTGAGCGATGGCCAACCGACAAGAAGTTTTGGAGAGAATGAGAAGAATTGAAGGATACTTTTCAAGAAACATTGCTACGCACGAACTCTTTCAACCCGAATTTGAATGCGCCCACGCTATAAATAATCTATTGGAGCAAAACGAAAACCTCACCACTACAATCGCCGAAGATATTTTAAGTATATATAACAAAACCAACACTGCAGAACACTACGCAGGCTCCGGCTGGTTCGACTATCAACTTCACCTGATGCATATACTTAAACTACACAACCTCACCCCCGAAATGAACCACCACACCGGCCAAATATACCTAAAGCCCGCATAGTTCAGATCACACCATAGTATTCCCGCTAGTATATCTGTTACATGTTGGGCGTGCCCCTACGGGTCGGGCTATCCGCTGCAAGTCCTCGCGCCAGCCGCACACCCCTGCCCACGCTCCGGGCTTTCCGCTTCTATCCCTCACGCGAGGGTGCGGTGATGCTACTTTACTGCTACTAAATATATAGCCGTATTTGCAAAGTAATATATAGTTGTATATATTCACATCGAGCCCATCTTTTGGCTACTGAGAAGTAGCTGGAGGATGGGCTTTTGTTTTGTAAGCGTAATATGACAGTAATGCGCAGGATCATGCCGGAGATAACCTTGGAATCAATTACAACTTTAGTTCAATCTGTTGAGACCTTTTTCAACAGAGAGGTTGAGTTTATACTTTATCGTGGACAGACAATGGAAGGAAATTTGTTGCCTTCTATAGCTAGATCAAATCCCATAATCGATTCAGCTAAAATCGAAGCTAAGATGATTGAGGAATTGAAAAGAAGAAGTGGTTTATTAAACAATTACAGACTTAATGACGATTGGGATTGGCTAGTTCTAGCGCAGCATTTTGGTATGAGAACAAGACTTCTTGATTGGACAAGTAATCCATTGACTGCTCTTTGGTTTGCGTGCATTGACATGGATGTTAAGAACGATGCATTCGTTTATCCATTGGCAGTATTTCCAGACATGTTATTAATAAAAAAAGATAAAGGACCATTTACGATAACAAGGACAATGGTATTTAGACCTAATCTCAATAACGAAAGGATTATTGCACAAGCTGGATGGTTCACTGCACACTCGTACTCAAACAAAACTAGAAGTTGGGTTCCACTTGAGAAAAATAAGAAGATGAAAGATTTTTTGATGAAAATTAGGATACCAGGAAAACGGAAAAAAGACTTTATTAAGCAATTGAATTTTTTGGGGATTAACTATCAGACTATTTATCCAGACATGACAGGAATCTGTCGACAGATGAATATCGAATTTGATAAATAAGTCGAGTTTAATGAATTGTGACTTACATTCCCCTTTTGTGCTGGGCCAATTAAAGAAAGGTCTATATGTATACAGACTATATTTGCAATATAATTTATAGTTGTATATATTCACATCGAGCCCATCTTTTGGTTACTGAGGAGTAGCTGCAGGATGGGCTTTTATAATGTTAACTTCTATGCTCGAATCTGTGATTTTTACACCAAACGAGAATGATATACTATATCATTACTGTGACTCATTTTCGTTTCATGCAATTTGCCAGAATAGAAAACTTTGGTTTAATGATTTGTTCTCAATGAATGATTCTCTGGAATTATATTGGGGATATTCAATATGGGAAAGGGCAGCAGGCACAAAGATAGAGCAATATGGAGAAGAATTTTTGAATGAAATAGATAACGTAATTCACCAATCAGGAAGGCGGGGATTGCTTTTGGTAAGTTGTTATTCCCCTGCCTTTGTTGGTGTTCTTCTCCAACAAAATGCACCCACGCCTCCCTATACCCACTGATTCTTAGTTATAGGTATATCTTACCAGCTCACAACAAAATGTTTATCTTAGTTACCTTTTGTCTAGGAGGATAAATATGTAGCTTTAAATAATTAAACTTTAAAAATCATGGGAATCAAACCGGGACCAAAGAGAATTGCTGATTCAACTGGAAAGCCAGATAAGCGTCAAAGAGATAATAAAGAAACACCTAAAAATGTTCCATCATTAAAACCGCATAAACATAAAAAAGGAGATTAATTGTTGCGTGATAAAAATTCCTGCCTTTGTTGGAATTTTTCTCCAACGAAATACCCTAGCCAACATGAAATTTAGTATTGTAAGTATACCCTTATACTGAATATCGATGATAACTGTTTGTAAACGGTTATAGAAGTAAGTATGTTATTTGTATTGGTGTGTTGTACGCAATAGCCCCTTAACGCAGACCCACACGCGCATTGGCATATTGCCTTGCCGCACTATTGCAACCGCTTTGCTATTTTGAAATATTCGCATAAGCAGGCCCAATATTGGTGAGTATTACGCTATAAGCTACATTTAGTAATTTTTTATTGCCGCCATTAATATCTGTATATTCAGTAGTTATAAAGCATCTAAAATTTATCTTTTTTGCATCTGAAAATGGAATTGCCTTCTTTATATCACTAAAGAAAATAGATGGAGTCATCCACTCTTCCTTTTTATTTGAAGCCAATAAAATCTCTTTTCCTACAACTCCTTGAGCATGTAGTTTATTATTAAAGTAAATTTCGAACCTTATAATACTTAGCTTTAATGGATGTTGCTTTGTATTTTTAAATTCCCCACCGAAATTAATAGCCTTTAATTCCAAGGTGTCAGAAACCATCATAATTTTTCCACCTGTATTCTTTTCACCAAAATCCGAAATTAAGTCTGGATAAAACTCTATGTCGGGCACTTCTCTTCTCTTACCAAAGTGGGTTTCTGATGGATATAAAAATAGAGTTTTTACATTATCAGTTATTCGTATCAATTCCTCTTTTGGTCTACCTTTTAGACCCAAAAATAATGACTGGCCACTTGGAAGAAATGCGTATAAAGAGCCGTTCGAAATAAATGAACCACCAATTCTAATATTATATATGTCTGTAAAGTCAATTTGAAATTTAGTTATGAGGTCATTATCAATGACCTCAAAAGCATTATCGTCATAATTCCTGTCAAATTTATTACCCGGATTTATCTGCCATTCATTATCAACTATTTTGGCGACAATCGTACCGTCCAAACTTCTAAAATCTGCTGATACTAAAATTAAATCATTTTTTAAGGTAACTGTTATGTTTCTATCACCAATGAAAGAAAAGGGTTGCAAATTTATACCAGCTCTTAATGACTCAACACTAACTGAAATATGGCTTTGTCCAAAATGAACAGTAACACTGCTTTTCCCTTCTACTATTTTACTTTTAATGATGCCTGTTGTGGCCAATTTTTTTTGTTCTAATTCCTTTTCATTTTGTTCTTCTGTTCGTTGTAGTTTTTGATAAAAATGTATTTTATTTTGAGAATACACCCACAAAAAAATACCTAAAGCAGTAGCTAATAATAAAGAAATAGAGGGTAATACGTATTGCAAAACAGTCCATTTCTGAATCATTTCATCGATTTGTTCCATTTTTTGATTCATTGATTTTATGTGCATTCTATTGCGTCTCTAAGCTAAAGTTAATAGACGATGAATATAGTTAATTCCATTATCTTATCATTATTGACGATTTGTTTATCATTCCCTGCCTTTTGTGTTCTTTCTCCAACAAAACACCCCTATACCCGCACTACATTGAATAGTGTAAGTATATATATAAACTATACGTTTGCCTACCGGCTCATCGCGCTAAAAATATTTCAAGAATGATTAAGTTAAAAGACAATCAACGTAAAAGACTTCATGTTCATAGAATAATCCCAATCTTGTTTGCCGGAAGCCCAACCGACAGACAAAATATAATTTTTGTCACAAGACTTCAACATGCAGAGTATGCAACATTTTGGAATAGAAAAGTAAAAGAAATACATAGTCTAACAAATGAAGCGACTGCTCACAGTCTAACCGATAGCCTTGATGCAGTTTCGCCAGGGACAGTATATACAATTGAAAGCGTAGAGAAATTTTTTGATATAAAGTTGCCGAGCGATTATAAAGATTTTTTACAATCTACAAACGGACTTGACGGCGAAACGGCAGATAATTATCTTGTGCTTTGGAGTACAGAGGAGCTTGTTAAGTTAAATCAAGCTTATCATGTTAACGAGTTTGTATCAAACATTATCATTATAGGCTCAGATGGTGCTGAAGAAGCGTTTGCTTTTGATACAACAAATATGACTATTGTTCAATTGCCGTTTATCGGTATGGGGCACATCCCAAACGAAAAACTTTCTGATACATTTAGCGACTTCTTGTCTTCTCAAATCAAATAGGAAAATAAAAAAAAGGAATTCTAACGGACTTGGGCGGACTGCCATGTCTTTGTTGGAGTTCTTCTCCAACGAAACACCTTAGCCAACATGAAATTTAATATCGCAAGTATATCTTTATACTGAATAATCGCACGATAATCGTTTGTAAACGGTTATATAAGTAAGTATGTTTTTATATTGGTATGTTGTGCGTAATACATTTCGGACAGAGCTGAATCTTAACAATGGATAGAAATAAAATATTTAGAAAAATTAATTTAGGACTCTGGATTGCCTTTGCAGTTTTTGTATTCCTTGGCAAATTATTCTTAGGTGTTGGGCTGGTTTTTATCTTGACAGGACTTCTTTCAATAACTGCGTGCTACTACAATACAGAACCTTTGGGACTTTCAATTGGTGGGTTTGATTATGGAATGAGGGCTCTCCTTAAAGAGTATTATAACAGATACTTTAATTTATTCTGGGGACTAATTCAATTGGGATTAGGAATTGGTGCTCTCTATAAAATCTTGAATTGAAATGTACTACGCACAACAAAAGCTATAAGTCATGGCGGCACGTTTGATACTCAATTATCATATTGGTGTGCCGCTACGCCTTATAGCTAGACGTTGGCAGCCATATTACAAGGGCAATTTAGACAATGAAGCATAGGACATTAATTTGCATTCTCGTCATTTTTACGTCTTGCGACAATCTAGTAAGATTTGAATCTCCTCAGCCGACAGGACAACGGGACGAAAAAACAATCTCAAACAAATTAGTAGGGCAATACCGGAGTTTAAACGACTCGACTCTTCTGACCATAACGAGTTTCGAAATTGTTAGAACGGTGGACTGGAAAACGGTGCTTCACATTTCGAAGGTTGACGCCCTTGCCTTTGTTGGAGTTCTTCTCCAACAAAAACACCCTATACCCGCACTGCATTTAGCGTTGCAGTATACCTATATACTGAGATGTTTCCAGAAGTATACTTCGGGGAATTTTATTCGATCCTTTAATTCAACATTCACTTGTGCGTATAGAACTATCTGGGTAATCATTTTAAAGAACATAATGTTTAACCTTTCATGGCTATTCGTATAGGTCTTAGTTTAGACTTAGTAATCATCAGCATTTGGATCATTTGGTACCATTACATCTACAGGGTCTAGAACTATTCCGTCATATTTTTCAATAGTCCTGCGGTATTTATACTTCTTATCGAAATGAAACAGATGCATAGCTTCCAGTTCAATATCTTCAAGGAGTTCATCAAAAGGTCCCTCTTCCCTGGTAGTAGTTTTCTTTATAATACGTGGACGCAAAGTGTATATCATGGGGAGGATAATTGTTACTTTTTCTTTCACAATTTTACCCTTCTTCTTTATAATCCATTGATGGTTGGTTGATATCAAAACATCTGTAATATAGGGGCGTAATAATGAATCAGTAAATATCGAAAATTGGATATTGTTAATAACTCCGTTTTTATCCACTTCAAATTTCACAGATGCAAAGTTTTTCAAATTGAGCCCCTCGTGCTTACTAAAAATAGTATCCTGAAGTTTGTATTTGAGATATAGTTCTGGTGGTCCCGCGTTGTTGTATGAATTTAGCAGTTCAATGCTTACCTGTCCCTTTACTGCCTGGCTTATTAGTAAGAGTAGAATTATTTTTATGAGGTAATTCATTCAGCGATGTTATTAAATGAATTAGTATTCTCGCTCCTCAGGATCGCAGCAACGTGAGGGGACATTCACAACAATAGGATTGAGCACAACGCCTTCGAATTTTTCTGGTCGTCTATACTGTAAAAACAATCCCTCATTTCTGTTCTGATTGGTATCAAAATGTAATATATGCAGGCTTTGATCTACCAGATCAGACGACCGAAGTTGTTCGTCAAGATCACTTTCCATCGTTGGGCCTTTTAGTGGTACTTTAGGCTTAAGGCTAAATACAATCGGCAATAAAAAATGCGTAGTTTTCTTAACTGCTTTTCCATTTCTTTTGATAATCCAATGTTGGTTGGTGCTCAATAAGACATTAGTAATATGTGGCATTAGCAGAGAGTCTGTATATGTTGAAAAAGTAATGTTGGAAACATTGCCATTGCGGTTCACCTCAAATTTTACAGAAGTGTAATTATCGAAATTTAGACCTTCATGCTTAACTAGTATAGTGTCTATCAATTTCATCATGATATAGTACTCCGGAAGCTCTGTCTTTTGCTCGCCTTGCAGTTCCACCGTAATCTGTGCGTTTGCTACTTGGGAGTTTATCAGAAGCAATCCCGTTAACAGAACAATAGCTTTACGTAATTTATCCATGTTATTAAATCTAATAGACAACTTAGTCCAGTTGACAATCCTTTCCTCCAATGCTCTTAATTTTGTTTGTTACTTTATCTCGTAAGACATTCTCTTCTCGTTCTCCGATTTCTAAGACGGTATCATAAGTAAGGCCCCATTTGGCAAGGGAGTCTTTGAATGTTTCTTTATCTGATGCATCACCAGTGTACCCAAATAGCCAGACTGCCACAATGGTTTTAACTTGCACCGGAGTTAATTCCTTACCATAAATATCTTTCATTACGTCAAGCATAAGTTGTACATTCTTTGGAGCGGCAAACTGAGCATGCTGCTTTTCTTGACTAAGTTCAGAAAAACCGATGCTAAGTTTAAAAAACGCGTGCATAGTCTCATGGTATATAGTGACTATTTGAAATAGCTCGCTGGTTCCCGGAAGAGTACTAGAGTTCAACAAAACATCAACGTGAGATTGTTTTTTGTCATCAAGATAAAAAGGCATTGTCCTAGCTTCAACTGGCTCCCCGTCCCCGTTTCGCAAATCGTTAACTTCTTTAAAGTCTAAGTTTTGAATAGTTCCAACATCAGAAAACTGAAATTTGGCTTGGGTATTTATTTTATTTTTAAAATCAGTCCTTGTCAAATTTTTTATTGCTCTCGCTAAACAAGGTGATTTCACCTTGTCATAGGTAATATCATCATATTCAGGAACCACCACCACCGGATTTTTCTTAACCGGCTTCGGTGTACTTGTAGTACTTCCTCTCGGACCTCCGCTGCGCGGAGTCGCATCGCTTGTTCCTACGTATGTACCACCATCACCACCGCCTGCGGGTGGTATACCGGTCATGTCATCGCACCAGCCACGGTTAAATGAAAATGTACATACTGTGCTCACTTCTGTTTTGTGATCGTACTGGCAATGGCACGGATAGTCAGTTCGCGTCTCTACGTTATAGGTAGTAGTGCAGGTTTGCTCAATGCTTTTTACACACTGATTCAGGAGTTGTACTCTTCCCCCAGCAGCGGCACTGTCTTGCGCGGTCGGTATAGTAAATTCACGGATCAGATCACCGGTAAGATTGTATTGTTGAAATGTACCCTTGAATGAATCTCCGGCTATATACGGCCCAGCCGGAATATAGCGATATATAAAGCCATAAAAACCGTCCTCGTATTGAGACAGTACAAGGTTCTCAAAGTAATCCGGGGAATCATCGGGTAAGCGAAAGGTATAATTCAGGATGCCACTGTCGGGTTCACTATATTTGAAGAATGCATCAGTGATTTCCAGACTGCTTATTCTACCGTTGGCTGAACTACCCTGAACTTTTGAAAGCAGCTCTTTTACAGCAGGCTCGTGTTCCAGATTGGTAATTGTTATTTTCTTTTCTGTGGTTGCTTGCTGAAGCTTGTTTTCTTCATGATCGCACGACAAACTAAATATTAAGAGAATGCTCAAAGCAATGGATAGATATTTTTGCATACTTTATTTCCTTTCCAATGCAATAACAAGTATTTGGATATAGTATACTATACCTGAAAAATCCGGTTTAACCTGAAGTAATTATTTTGTTATTAGCAATTGAAGGATAGATATACCGTCTTCATGGTTAAAGGATTGATAAATGGTATAAAAATATTTTTTGTCGTGTCTTTGTTCCTTGCCATTTGCTGGTGCTCCTTTCCGGTAAATTCACACGATACCTCATACTACACGGTTATCGCTGGGCTCGCTCTATACCAACCTTGAAGAACGCCTTTTTCTGGGCTACACGCCCTCGCCATTCATCTATGCTTGAGGTGACGAAAGATATTCAACTGTAAGCGGTTGTATGAGTGAAATATATTCCTATATTGGAATACTAGCATCTACTATATAACCCAAACCATGAAACATTTAATTACAACACTCTTCGTTCTAACGACAGGACTTCTATTCGGACAATCATTTGAAGGAACATTAGTTTATAAGACCGACTTTAAATTTCGCATTTCAAAGAAGATGGCTGAAATGGGGCTGACGGAAGAAATGATGAAAGAAAGAATGAAACAAGATGGCTCCTGGACAGATAGCGTTAAGACAAGTTACAAGCAAGGAGATTACATTAGTTACACAGGTTTTAATCCTCAATCGTGGTCAGTATATAAACAAAAAGATAATAAGTTATATTCATTTCAAAGCGGTGAAGCGTCTGATGTATGCACGGTAACCGATGTTTCCATAGACCTTGAATTTCAAATGACCGGTAATAAACCAACGGTAGCAAAACTTGATACTATAGCTGAAATAAACGGAATGAAATGTGAAGCTGTAAGAGTTAAATGGAAAACCGGAACGTACGACTATTACTATAACAGTTCTTTTCTAAGAGTTGACAGCAAACTATATGCGAACCATATTTATGACGGCTGGGCTGACTTCCTGAAAATCTCAAATGCATTGCCCGTTAAAATAGTGAAATCAACAAAAGGCCTGGCGACTGTAACGTATACACTAATCAGACACTCTGAAGAGAAAATTGATCCGAAGCTATTTGAAATACCAAAACTTGTTGCTGATAAAGATCTTAATGTTATTAAAATAGCAAACCGGGAAGTAATGCGAATAAGTAAATAGCGCAGCGAAATGCAGTCTTTTAAAAACAACAGTTAATTAAAATTTGAGACATGGGATATTCCATTGGAGTTATTGCAATCAGAGGTAATCATTTAGATAAGGAGGATAAACTATTCGGCACGTTCGACTATATCGACAACAATGAAAGTAAAACTTATTCAACATGGGCTGAGGCGAGAGAATTTTTGGATGGCAACTATTTTGAATACGCCAATAAGGATATAGCCCTTCGCGGAATTTGGGAAGACAACGGTTGCACAATTATTTACGATCCTGAAATGGTAGACTTGTTGGAAAGTGAAAAGCTTGAATCGATTTCTAAAATAACAACTGCCGATATTTGGACAATCCTGATTCAAACAACGTCTGGTTCATTTTCATTCTCAAAATTTGCTTCAGGTCGAATGAGACATTTCTTTGCCGTTGACGGACAAATTGCTGAAAGCGAAGGAACACCTCTGCCAGAAGAGAAAGGATTAAATATTAATGCAAATATATTTGCAGACGACTTAGAGGCGTTGGCTAAAACTATAGGTTTTAAAATTCAGCCGGATACTGAGGGTAACTATATCGTAAAGCATTTGCACTATAGCAACCAGATGAAAGAAGAATTGGCTCAAATTAAACAACAGCCGAATACAAAGCCGACAGAAAATAAACCTTGGTGGAAAGTTTGGTAGATTTTAAATCACTTGTCGATGCAAGTTTAAACTCGCTAGAATTGAAGTGAATTTAGTTAGCGAAACGTGTTAATGCTTTTTCTTCAGTAAACAACACCCTATATTTGGCTTCAGCTTCGGTTGAGTCTTAAGTGCCCGTTGTTCATCAGTTAATAATTTTTAATTGTGAATTTTAGAACTGAAAGAAAAATAGTTATGAGTATAAAACACCTTTTGATCTGTTCGATAATCACGTTGACAGTCTTCTCTTGTAATCATGTGTATAAAGAATACGACAAGGAATCGTTCCCTACTTACGCGTGGAAATACGGGCAGGAGATAATCTTCAATCCGGCCATTGCGGACATAAATAAAACGTACAAATTAACATTGGGCATTCGGCACCTTTACGGTTTTCAATTGAATAGTATCAATGTAACCGTCAGGTCAGTTTCGCCATCAGGAAAAGAGACAACGAAGGATTATGAATTGAAAATAAAAGATTCAGAAGGTAAATATATATCAAGTTGTGGTGGTGACCTGTGTGATCTTGAAGTTATGGTTGAGGAGAATATTAAATTCGAAGAAGCGGGTGAATACAAGTACTTCGTTACGCATAATGTGCAGGCAGACAGAATTCCGGGTGTTATGGAATTTGGGTTTATCATAGACGAGATGAATTAAATTGAATTAGCTGTAAATGATCGCGGTGATCTGTGTGAGTATAGCTATAGCGATATTTGGCCATGAACAACATACTGGACTACATTAAGAATTTTGACTTTTCCGTATTCAATCTCGGCTTCTGGCACCTGCTGATAGCGTTCGGGATTATAGTTCTTATTTTTGTTATAGGTAATAAGCTGTTGTCATTTCTTCGTCCGGAAACTGCGCAGACAACCAGGCGTATTCTAACCATTACATTCTATTCTGTTTTCTTTGCCATACAGCTTTTTATAGTGTTGAATGCAATATTAGCGGAGAGCTACAATCGACTACAATTGGCGGTTATTGTAGCGGTTTTACCCTACCTGCGATATTGGGTTGGTAAGTTTTATAAGCGTTATGACAAACTTGTGGATAAATTAACAAGTAAAGGCTGACTTCATCTATTCATATAATGCAAATACTTCGTTCGTGAAATGAGAAAAATCTTGCCGCTAATTATATACCTATTAACGATATCTTGTAATGATAAAAATGGGCCAACGGTTCAAGAGAACGAAAATCAACTAGGTCAAGCCCAAGAGCCAACCTACAAATCATCCGACCGGCCGACACGAAATTTTGAGACAGTTATTCGAATGCTAGATTCACTTGGGTATAAAAGTGATACAGTGAGAGTTGCGAGATTAAAAATCTATAAAGAACTTCATGGTTGTGAAGTGCAGCTATTTGGAACTTTTCCTTTTTATAAGATGGATAAAGAGAAGTCTAAAGTATTAAGGTGGAACACGATCGCACACAGCAAGGAAGATTCAATAAATACTGAAATTTTTAAGGAAGCTGAGAGTGTTTGGAGTTATTTCTACCAAAAAGAGGAACGAAAAAACATAATGACAGACGGTGTGATTGAACAGTGGACATTTAGCGATACTGTAAAGGCACAAATAGCTCTTGATAAATTAAAAGAAATATACCCTTTGCCATACTTCAATACACAGCCATACTACGTGAGAGATGGACAATTTTTATTTATTTTTCACACAAGAGCGGATGCATTTAGTTATAGGCAGCGAGAGTTCTTTAATAGGTTTCTTGAAATTTCCTCTACCTACTAAAAAATGCGTAAAGTAAAACTTCTGAACAAAGATGGATATCGAACAAGCAAAGAAAATAGGTAAAAACGAAACGCTGAGATGGACTCTATATATCTTCCTGATTGGAGAGTTATTCTTTATGTTTCTTGAGACAAGAAGGGATTTTGCTAACGGAATTATTTTCTTCATCGAGGCTCACCAGAATATACACTATCTGGTTATGGTAGTAATTTTGTTTTCGGTTACAGTTTTCGTTGGAGAAAGGAATGGGAAAGAGATATTGATACAAGAGCGGCATTTTTTCATCACTCCATTTAAACACGGACTTTTGACTATTGCGATCGTTCTTGCTTATGGTAGTGTTATTGGATTGCTGAAGCAAAACCACCCGGATTCAGTGGGTACATTCGAAGTGATTCGTACTTACATTCTGGAGCCTTACATACGAATTACATTGATACTTCTTGTTCCACTCGTAATTTACTCTTACTGCTGCGGTAACCGAATTAAGAAAAGTAAAGTATAGTTAAAAATGAAATGGTCATTTGTGTCTCAGCTGGGTCTCCCTCCTTGCGGACTCAGCGGCATAGAAGTCTATATTTCAGGTTTCTTTCGATATATATATATGGTTAGATAGTGGCTTTTTTTCTGATATTTTGATCTTATCTTTATGGTACATTCTAGCATCGGATATATCGTTAGTTGCAACGTCTAATGTAGTTGTCCAAATCAAAATGCACAGCTAAATATCTATACTTCCGTCTGTGGAAAAGTGGCATAGTATATATAGTCGAAGCGAACAACATCGGGTTTATTTTCAGAACTTACCAGGAGTGTCAATATTAGCCACCTAAAAACCGTTTTATGAAAACAAGACAACTCTTATGTACCATCCTGCTTGCATTTGGTTTATCTGCCTGCAGTGAAAATGAAGCTGAAAGTCCCGCCACTCGTTCTTCTGCTAACGATCCGATAACGAGAATGGAATTAGGGGAAGCAGAAGATTTGGAGGAAAGCGGAATCTCTTCTTCCAGTAAAACGCTCATCACGCAAGAGGAATTTGATCAGATCATTTCAAGCACTCCCGAAGGTCAGCCTATCGTAATTCAAAACCGGTTCGGCGGACTATCTCTTGGCAACCCTCTCGTTCCGGGCTATCATCCTGATCTTCTGACGTTCAATTTTATTGACTGCGATTTTGAAGGTATTGTCATTCAAAACACAACACAAGCAGTCATGAATTTTAACCGATGCACGGTAGATGGCGTAGTGCTTACAACCGGGGGTGTGGTTCAGTCAATGGAAATCAGACGCTCCAGGATCGGGGAGCTGCGCACGATTGATGGTTCGCACTGTGATGGGCTTTCCATCATCAAAAGTAAAATAGAACTCATTGTAAACGATAGTGGAGGAGATTCTAATTGTTTTCGGTTTATCGGGTTCCAGTAATTCGGTAATGAGAAGACTATATATGTAGTGTAAATTTTTGCACAATAAAGCCGGGCTGGTTGTCCGGCTTTTTGTTTGCTTTTATTTTTAGATTGTCTTGTGTACAGCAGAAGTATATATTTTGGCGGATGGCACTCCAATGCCTCGCAGGATAGGTATTGTTATCACGATTTTAAAAAACGATGTAGCCTTGTATAGGTGTGTACGAATGTTCTTATATTGAACTATCGTGCTGCTGAGAAAATACTCATGAATTATCAAACATTTCAACCACAAGCAGATTTAAAATCGGTCGTTAATTGCTATTGGACTTTAGAAGTCCCGGCAGAAAATGGCGCCCACAAACAACGGATTGTTCCGGATGGTTGTATTGAAATGGCTTTTATACTCGGCGATGATATAAAGCGATATACTTCTGAAAACGAATATATACTCCAGCCCCGGGCAATGATTATCGGACAGATCGTGGAGCCTTTTTATATTGAACCAACGGGTTATGTCAACACGTTTGCCGTGCGCTTTTATCCCTATGGTTTTGCCAATTTTGTTTCTGTGCCCATTAACAACCTTGCCAATAAGGAAACACCGCTGGATATACTGTTCGATCGAAATAGCGCTAAAGAACTGGAGTATACTATTATTCATGCGACAAGTACAAAACAACGGATTGAGATCATTGAAACGTTTCTTCTGGGTAGGCTAAATAGTCAGGCTACGATCGACAACATCGTTAAGATGACTATTGATGCTCTTCTGTCAACAAACGGAAGTGCTTCGATAAAGACTATTCTTCAGGATGATCCGTCCAAAAGGAGACAGCTTGAACGAAATTTCATCAAGCAGATCGGTGTTAGTCCCAAACAGCTGGCGAAGGTGATCAGGTTACAAGCCGCTATAAAAATGATGCTCAACAGAAACCCGGAAAACCTGACGGATATAGCTTATGCAAGCGAATATTTTGACCAGGCACATTTTACGAAAGACTTCAAAGAGTTCACGGGAATCAATCCGAAAGAATTTTTAGGGAATGAGACAATGGCTCTGTCCACTCTTTTTTATAAGTAGAGATTGCGTGTCGCATTTTTACAATTTTTAAACACACTCGAAACCTAGCTTTGTACTGTTATCTAACAACAGAGATGAAAAGTACAATTGCAGGTGTCATTTTAATTCTGGCCTTCGGCATTTTGGCGTGTGACAGTAAGAACGGGTCTGCATCACAAATGGTCAATTCGAGTGTAACTAAAAATGTAAAAAATATGAAAAGCTATATTTCCATTTTCGAAATTCCGGCAACGGATATAGCAAGAGCTATTGGTTTTTATCAGGAAATTTTGGGAGTAAAAATTGAGCGAATGGATTTTCCGGATATACAGATGGGCTTGCTGCCGTATGAAGAACAAATGGTAACAGGAGTGATTATCAAAGGAAAAGATTATCAGCCTTCTGCCAATGGAGTAACTATATATTTAAATGGTGGAGAGAACCTTCAGACTATTCTTGATAAAGTAGAAGCAAACGGAGGGAAGATCATTGTTCCGAAAACACCTCATGCCGATGAAGTTGGGTACTTTGCCATATTTCATGATTCGGAAGGAAACAAAATGGGACTTCATTCACCTCATTAGGCATCGAGAGTGCGCATTAATAGCGGTTCGGGTTTCTACTCGAGCCGTTTTTTGTTGTCTTCATATCTCTCCCGGTGTTTTCTCGCTAAGGACAATCTGCGAAAATATTATAGCTATAGGTTTAATGATTAACAAATCATTATGTATCTATACTATGAAAATCCCGTTACATAGTTTAGACTATCAAATAGCAGGTATGAAAATATTTTTTACATTTTGTTTACAAATCGTGGTAACAGTTTCCTTTTCGCAGGCAATCTTTCCGAGTCTGAGTCCTAAAGGAAGCATTGAGCAGACTGTTGGCTTCACAAATATATCGGTAGATTATGAGCGACCCGCAGCCCGGGGACGCAAGGTGTTTGGTGGATTGGTGCATTACGATAAGCTGTGGAGAACAGGAGCAGGTAATTGTACCAGGATTAGATTCAGCAAGGCTGTTGTTATCGACAATAGAAATATAAATAAAGGCACTTACTCTATCTTTAGTATTCCAGGTAAAAACGAGTGGACTATAATATTGAATAAGGACACGACTCTCTACGGCATAAATTCGTATGACCCGGCTAAAGATATCGTTCGCTTCAAGGTAAAGCCGATTTCTACAGCGCGATACTACGAGTCGCTAACAATAGATATTGATGTAATACCAAACGATGCTGTGGTATATATATCGTGGGAGAATACTCAAGTATCATTCCCGGTAAAAACGGAGTCAGATAAAGTAGTCAGTGATTTTGTTCAACAACAATTGTTAACAGGTAAGTCGAAAGATTCAGATGCATACGCAACGGCAGCCGAGTACTATTACTTCCTTAACAAAGACCTGGATCGGGCGCTTGTACTCATTGACAAAGCCATTGCTATAAAAAATGAATCGTGGTACTACAGGCAGAAAGTTGACATCCTGGAACTGCAAAAGAAATACAAAGAAGCAATTGACGTTGCTACGCTAGCTATCTCCCAGGATCAAAAGCGAACCGATTGGGACACTGCATCGAAACAACAAAGTGAAGCGGAGTATAAGAAGAGAATCGATTTTTATAGGAGTCAACTGAAGAATTAGATGCGTAGTAGGTATATTTTCAGTTTGCTTAATCTGTGCCTTGAGGCATCAGAGTCCAGGAGGCCAGTGACTCTGATGGGGTTGAAAATTATTCTCCGGGGATTGATCGCAATCTTAATTTTGGTAAGCTGTGAGCCGAAAGCGAAACAGTTTGAAAAAACCTATGGATCATTTAAAGCGAGGGTGAACAATGAAACCTGTTTTGGAGAGGCTGCACTTGAAGGCGAAAAAATAACATTTCAAATAAAATATATTCCAGCAAATATGAAATTTGTCGGCTTTAGGCTGTACAACAGAAATGTTGAGATTCAGGCGCAGTCAATAGAATGGGTGTGTGCCATGATGAATGACTTTAGAGTCATTCGGTGCTCGACAGACCTGGATTTGCCAAAGGATAATTTTGATATGTTTGTTGATCACGGTATCTATACAATTTCGTATTCGTTAAAGGAGCCGCTAGCCAATACTAAAGTCAGCGATATATCTTTTGTCATTCTAACAAATCGTCAGGATCTTAATATTAAGATTGAGCAAAGAACGAGATAATTCTATTTGTCTATAGTCGATCCCTCGAAATCCAACCTCAACAATCTCCTCACTTTTTTCAACTCATGAGTAGCAACTTTTGTTCGTTTTAAGTATGAATCGGAATCTTTGTTAATACACTTCAGATCAGGTAACGACAGGTAGTCGGGGTGATATATTTCTGAGATCGTAGCATAAGGTAAGGCCATGTCATCTTTCTGAACATAAAATACATATATCCAGATCGAGAGTTTTGAGGGATGAATATTTCCCATCAGCCTATATAGCTTGCTCCAATCATTTGAAGGTGATAATTCTCCTATAAAAATATTTTTCTTCTCAATTTTCCATCCGTGTGCTTTGAAAGTACTTCCTATAGAGCCTCCCTGCAGAATCAATTTATGTTCTTTTGCAAAGGCACTATCAATAACATTCGGATAGTCTACAATAGCCAACGTGCGTGTTATATGTTGCCGTCATACAGATTAGACACCCTCAACCTGCCACTGCTATAAAGTACATCAATTCCATAGCCGCCAAACTTCTGGGCAATCCTTTCGCTGTTTAGCAAGTTGGAAGATAGAATTGCATCGCATGGTATAGTAGCTGATTGCTGGCGACTGCTGTGTTGTGCATAACTGATCGCACCAGGTAATAACAATATCGCCAATGCCAGCATAAATATGTATACCTTCATTCTCATCTCCATCACATTGCTCTATTTTGCTGCACGAATATATCGTTGAATCGAAATGCATAAAGCTTACAACAAAAATATAATTAACACTCATGCGTTTAGGGTGAGTTGTACGTCAATTGAATACACTACTGTGATGGATCTATACTATATGAAATATAATATCAGTTACGTTTTTTTGTATACTATATTTCTATAATGCAATAACGTTGTATAAGTACACTCATCCAGCAACCTGAAGCCAGCAACCAGTAGCCCTCTGAAGTGGGACAAAAAAAAGAGTCCCGCGTATGCGGGACTCTTGTGCAGCTTGCAGTGAATATCAGCCGCGGTTACAATTTACGGGGATGAACTTCGCGAATAACTTTCCCGGTAGGATCTATAAACATACCGCGTAATATTCCGTGTTCTTTTTTCTGTATAGTAACGTGGTAAACAATATTTAGTTTTCCTTCGGCATCGGAAGTTATCTTCTCACGATCGTTAACAATTTTGTAATCCGGATGTGCCGCTGCAACGGCATCTATTACCGCTTGTGGAAGCTCGGCATGTTTAATAATTCGTTTGGAGTGTTGCAGGTTGCCGGCCTTGTCGTATACAGCTTTATAGCTGTCTTTACCCTCGCGAATATTTACCTGGTAAAACTGCGTGTCAGCATTCGAAGCTGCCATGCCTTCGGTGCGTACGTTCCATTGCTCGCCATACAACACAGAAGGTAAAAAGCCCAGGTCAGTAACAATAGCCTGCGGAAAATCACTGCGAATAGCGTTCATAACAGCTTGTGGTTCTTCACCTTTTTTTACAGGTGTAATGGTAACGGTCTCGGTAGATTGTGCCCATGCGCCTATGGTCAGGCACAGCCCTAGCATACATGCAAATGTTGTTTTCATACGAATTAAATTTTTAAGTGGTGATACAGGGTTGTCTCTCATCTTAATTTTTTTGTGAAAGACTAAAATGGAGTAGTATATATTTTCGTATGGATATTCCTTTTAGAGATGTATATATATAACGATGGCGGTGTAATTGAAAGAAAAGTCGCACCGCCTGCGCGACTTTTCTTAACCTAAACCCCCTATGAAAAGACTAGACTATCTTTTTCTCTTTCAGATGTGTTCCGTGCGGGTCGGTGGTAATCAGTTTTTTCTGATTCCCCTTCCGGATAATAAACCGATAGAACGTTACATTCGATTTACCCTCTTTGATGATCTCGTTATCTTTAACGAT